>JBHENW010000060.1:0-7019 GCA_046261875.1 Thermoanaerobaculia bacterium
GCTCGGATTCCTCATCTTCTTCGTCGCGGCGTTTGCCGAGACCAACCGCCTCCCCTTCGATCTCCCGGAAGCGGAGGCCGAGCTCGTGGCCGGCTACCACACCGAGTACTCCGCGATGAAGTTCGCGATGTTCTTCATGGCCGAGTACATCCACATGATCGTCGCGTCGGCTCTCACCGTGACGCTCTTTTTCGGCGGCTGGACCTTCCCGGGCTTCCACCCGACGGGCCTGCTCGGGGGGCTGGCCTCCATGGCGATTTTCGGGGTGAAGACCGCCTTTTTCGTATGGGTTTTCGTCTGGGTGCGCTGGACGCTCCCGCGCTTCCGCTACGACCAGCTCATGCGGCTGGGGTGGAAGGCGCTGCTGCCGCTCGCGCTCGCCAACCTCCTCTGGGCAGCCGCGCTCGTTTACCTCGGGGCGTACGACTGACGCGCTGATGGAACGCATCGTGTTCGGCGCGGCCGCGGGACTGGCGATCCTCTTCGCCGGCGTGATGGTCGTTCACCGCAACCCGCTGAAGAGCGTCCTCTCGCTCGTCGTATCGTTTTTCGCTCTGGCGGTCTGTTTCCTGCTCCTGGCGGCGCCGTTGATCGCCGCGATCCAGGTCATCGTCTACGCGGGCGCGATCCTCGTGCTCTTCCTCTTCGTCCTGATGCTCTTGAACCTCCCGGAGGAGGTCCGGCAGAAGTCGGGGCGGCCGATCCACCAGGTCCTCTCCGGGGCCGCGATCGTCGTTTTCGCCGTCATGCTCCTGGCGCTGCTGCGCGCCCACGGCGCGCGGATCCCGACAGCCCCCTCGGGTGTCACCACGTCTGGCGAGGAGACGATCGAGGTCACGGCCCGGCTGCTCTTCTCCGAGTTCCTGCTCCCCTTCGAGGCGCTCTCCGTGCTGCTGCTCGCGGCGCTCGTCGGAGCCTTCATCCTGACGGAGAAGGAGAAGGTGAAGCCGTGATCGGCTCCATCCCGCTCGGCGACGTCCTGCTGGCCTCCGGCGCTCTGTTCACGATCGGCGTGGCGGGGGCCCTCCTGCGTCGCAACGCGATCTCCATCTTCCTGTCGATCGAGCTCATGATGAACGCCGCGAACCTCGCCCTGATCGGCTATGGCGCGGCGCTCGGCACACTGGAGGGGCAGGTCATCGTCTTCTTCGTCATCGCGATCGCGGCGGCCGAGGCGTCCGTCGGCCTCGCCATCTTCGTCGCCCTCTTCCGCCACACCGAGACGATCGACGTGAATCGCATCAACCTGCTCAAGTGGTGAAGGGGTCAATCGTGCATATTGCATTTTCGGCTCCCAAAAGTGCAGGAATGCACGATTGACCCCTAAACTCGTTTCCCTCTGGCTGATCCCCGCCCTGCCGCTGGCGGGGTTCCTTCTGAACGGCCTGCTCGGGAAGCGGCTCGGGAAGTCTTTCGTGTCCGTCGTCGGCGTCGGCTCGGCGGCGCTGGCAACGCTCGCCGCGTACTCGCGGCTGATCCCCTTCCTGTCCGGGGACCGCGCACCGGTCATCGAGACGCTGGGGAACTGGATCGCGGCCGGCGATTTCGCGGTCAGCTTCACGCTGCGCCTCGACCCGTTGTCGGGCCTCATGGTCTCCTCCGTCACCTTCGTGGGATTCCTGATTCACGTCTATTCGATCGGGTACATGCGCCACGAGGCGACGCCCGCCGGCTACGCCCGGTACTTCGCCTACCTGAACCTCTTCCTCTTCGCCATGCTCGTCCTCGTCCTCGCCGACAACTTCCTGCTGATGTTCGTCGGCTGGGAGGGCGTCGGGCTCTGCTCGTACCTCCTCGTCGGCTACTACTTCGAGCGCAAGTACGCCGCCGACGCGGGAAAGAAGGCGTTCATCGTCAACCGCGTCGGGGACTTCGGGTTCATGCTCGGTATGTTCGGGCTCTTCTCGCTCTTCGGCAGCCTGGACTTCTCAACGGTCTTCTCCCGCGCGGCGGCGGACCCGGGCGCCTACGCGCCGCAGCTGACCCTCGTCTGCCTCCTCCTCTTCGTCGGGGCGACCGGCAAGAGCGCCCAGGTCCCGCTGCACGTCTGGCTCCCGGACGCGATGGCGGGGCCGACCCCCGTCTCGGCGCTCATACACGCGGCGACGATGGTCACGGCGGGCGTGTACATGGTCGCCCGCTGCAACGTGCTCTTCCGGCTCGCGCCCGAGGCGATGGCAGTCGTCGCGGGCATCGGCGCCTTCACGGCGATCTTCGCCGCCGTCATCGCGGTCGCTCAGAATGACATCAAGCGGGTCCTGGCCTATTCCACGGTCTCGCAGCTCGGCTACATGTTCCTGGCCTGCGGCGTCGGCGCGTACGTCGCCGGGATGTTCCATGTCCTCACGCACGCCTTCTTCAAGGCCTGCCTCTTCCTCGGCTCGGGCTCCGTCATCCACGCGATGACGGGCGAGCAGGACATCCGCCGCATGGGCGGCCTGCGCTCGAAGCTGCCGGTGACGTACTGGACGTTCCTCATCGCGACCCTCGCGATCGCCGGGATCCCGCCGCTCGCGGGCTTCTTCTCCAAGGACGCGATCCTCGCCGGGGTGTGGGAGGCGCACCGCCCGATTCTGTTCGCGGTCGGCCTCTTCACGGCGGGCCTGACGGCCTTCTACATGTGGCGGCTCGTGACCCTGACCTTCGGCGGCGAGTTCCGTGGCACCGCGGACCAGGCGCACCACCTCCACGAGTCGCCGCTCTCCATGACGGTGCCCCTCATCGTCCTCGCCTTCCTCTCGGTCGTCGGGGGCTGGATCGGACTTCCCTTCGTCTTCGGCGAGCGCGCGAATCTGCTCGCCGCGTTCCTCGTCCCCGTCTTCCCGCCGCTCGCCGAGGAAGTTCCGGCTGGCCACGGCCTGCCGCACGCCACGGAGTGGCTGCTCATGGGTGTGTCCGTCGCGGCGGCGGCCGCCGGCATCCTGATTGCCTGGCGCTGGTACGCGAAGGGACGCGGTGCGGTCCCCGCGACGGTGGCCGCGCGCTTCGGCGGGGCATATGCCTTCGTCGCCGAAGCCTTTCGCGTGGACCGGCTCTACGACGCGGTCATCGTCAGGCCGTTCCAGGCGCTCGCCCGGATCCTCTGGAAGGTCTTCGACGTCCTGATCATCGACGGCGTGCTCAACGCGGGCGCATTCCTCGTCGAGCTGACCGGAGATCTGCTGCGGTTCGTTCAGACGGGCAATGTCCGCAACTACGCCCTGACGTTCTTCCTCGGCCTCGTGGCGCTCCTCCTCTTCGTGATCGGGATGCGGTAGGCGATGGACCCGCTGCTCGAGAACTTCGTCCTCACGGCGCTGATCTTCCTGCCCGCGGCGGGCTCGCTCCTCCTGCTCCTCCTCCCGGAATCCCGGCCGAAGGCGATCTTGTACCTCGCCGTGGCCATCTCCGTCGTCGAGCTGCTCCTGTCCCTGGTCGTCTGGGACCATTTCGATCCCCGCGCGTCGGGGTTCCAGTTCGCGGAGACGTGGGAATGGATCCCGTCGCTCGGCATCTCCTACGCGGTCGGCCTCGACGGCCTCTCCCTCGTCCTCGTGGTTCTCACGACGGTTCTCACGCCGGTCTCGCTGCTCTTCTCCGTGGGCCACGTCGGCCGCAGCGTCCGCGGCTTCGCGATCGCCTTTCTCGTGCTCGAGACCGGCGTCATCGGCACGCTGGCCGCGCTCGACCTCGCCCTCTTCTACGTGTTCTGGGAAGTCATGCTCATCCCGATGTACTTCATCATCGGCATCTGGGGCGGCGCCCGCCGTATTTATGCCGCGATGAAGTTCTTCCTCTTCACGATGGCAGGCAGCCTCCTGATGTTCGTGGCCATCCTGTACCTCGCCGCGCGCCATCGCGCGATCACCGGCGAGTGGTCCTTCCTGCTGATGGACCTCTACGGAGCGTCGCCGGGCGGGCGGGCGGAGACGATTCTCTTCCTCGCCTTCGCTCTCGCCTTTGCGATCAAGGTCCCAGTCTTCCCGCTCCACACCTGGCTTCCCGACGCGCACACCGAGGCGCCGACGGCCGGCTCGATCATCCTGGCCGGGGTCCTGCTCAAGCTCGGAGTCTACGGCTACCTGCGGTTCGGGATACCGCTCTTCCCGGACGCCGCGCGCGCCGCCGCTCCCTGGCTCGGCATCCTCGGCCTGATCGGGGTCATCTACGGCGCGTTCGTGGCCTACGCGCAGAAGGACATGAAGCGGCTCGTCGCATACTCCTCGGTGTCCCATCTCGGGCTCGTCGTCGTCGGCCTCGGCGCGTTCACCACGACCGCGCTTTCCGGCGCCATCCTCCAGATGGTCAACCACGGCCTCTCGACCGGCGCGCTCTTCCTCCTCGTCGGGGTCCTCTACGAGCGCCGGCACACGCGCGAGATCGCCGCCTACGGCGGGATCGCGGCGGTCGTCCCGGTGACGACGGCCCTTTTCCTCGTCGCGACGCTCTCCTCGATCGGCCTGCCGGGCCTGAACGGGTTCGTCGGTGAGTTCCTGATCCTGTTGGGCACCTGGACGGCGCAGCGGTGGTGGGCCGTGGCGGCCGCGACGGGGGTCATCCTGTCCGCCGTCTACATGCTCTCCCTCGTCCAGCGCGTATTCTGGAATCCGCTCGAGAAAGAAGAGAACCGCAGCCTTCCCGAGATCCGGGCCAACGAGCTCGTGGCGGCGGCGGTCCTCGTCGTCCTCATGATCTGGATCGGCGTGAGGCCCAACGCGCTGCTCGAGAGGATCCGGCCTTCCGTGGATGCCGTGCAGGCCTTCCTCGATGCCCCGGCGGAGCAAGCGAGGAATACCCGATGAACGGGAGCTTCCTCCAGTTCGGCCCGGACGACCTCGCGGCGATCGCCCCGGAGCTCGTGCTCGCCGCCGCCGGGAGCCTCATCATCCTGCTCGAGGCCTTCGCGCCCCGGACGCGCCGCTGGTTCGCGGCCCTCTCGATCGCGGCGATCGCCGCATCCATCTATTTCCTCATCGATGCCCCGCGCGGCATCTCCTTTTCCGGCCGCCTCGAGACCTCGGACCTCACCGTCATCGTGGGGATCTTCCTCGGCGCGACGGCCGCAGTCGCCCTCCTCGTCGCCAAGCCCTACCTCGTCCGGGCGGCCGAAGAGCGGGGCGAGTTCTACGCCCTCCTGCTCTGGGGCCACCTCGGAGTGTCGCTCATGACGCGCGGGCTCGACCTGATCGTCGTGTTCATCGGGCTCGAGACGTTGTCGCTCGCTTTCTACGTGCTCGCCGCGATCTTCCGGCGGATCCCGGCGTCTTCCGAGGCCGGCCTCAAGTACTTCCTCACCGGGGCGTTCGGCTCCGCGTTCACGGTCTACGGGATCGCGTTCCTCTTCGGAAAGGCGGGCAGCGCCCGCATCGATGCGCTCCTGCAGCCCGGCCTCGCGGAGGACCCGATCGTCACCTTCGCCCTCCTGCTGCTGCTCGTCGGCTTCGGGTTCAAGATCTCCCTCGCGCCGTTTCATGCCTGGGCGCCGGACGTCTACCAGGGGATGCCCACGCCGGCCGTGGCGTACCTCTCCGTCGCGCCGAAGGGAGCGAGCGTCCTCGTCCTCTTCCGCGTATTCACCGCGGTCTTCCAGGACGGCATGCCCGTCCGGGTCCGATCGGCCATCGCCGCGCTGGCGATCCTGTCCATGACCCTGGGCAACGTCATTGCCCTGGCCCAGCGCGACATCAAGCGGCTCCTCGCCTACTCCGGCATCGCGCACATGGGCTACGTCACGATCGCCCTCGTCGTGTTCGGCCGGGACGCGCTCGCCGCGGTGATCGTGTACTTCTTCGCGTACCTCGTCTCCAACGCGGGCGCTTTCGCCGCGGTGGCGGCCCTTTACCGCGACGAGACCAAGCCGCACCCCGTCGGACTCCTCGCCGGAGAAGGGCGGCGGGCCCCGTTCGCCGCGGGCGTTCTGGCGCTCTGCCTCTTCTCGCTCGCCGGCATCCCGGCGACCGCCGGCTTCATCGGGAAGTTCTTCCTGTTCAAGTCCGCCGTGGACCAGGGCTTCTACGCGCTGGCGATCATCGGCGTCGTCAACAGCCTGATCTCGATCGGTTACTACCTGAAGGTCGTCTACATGCTCTACATGCGCGAGCCGCTCGAGGAGGGGCCGCCGCCTCTGCTCGCGCCGGCCGACCGGCTCGTCCTGGCGCTCTGCGCGGCGGGCATACTGCTGCTGGGCATCTTTCCCTCGGCCCTGTGGGACGCGGCAAGCCGAGCCGCCGGGGGACTGCTCCCCTTTCCGCCTTGAGGATTCCTGCATGGCGCGTGTCCGACCCGTAGGTCCCGGAATTTCCCGGGGCGCCGTCTCGGAGCTGACGGCATCCCGGCTGTCGCTCTATCTGCGATGTCTCTCGGATCTCGAGGCGGAAGGGGCGACCCACGTTTCCTCCTCGAGCCTCGCGCGCCGCTTCGACCTCAACGCCGCGCAGATCCGGAAGGACCTGGCGATCTTCGGCGAGTTCGGCGTCCGTGGCGTGGGGTACGAGGTGGGAACTCTCAAACGCCACCTCCTCTCGATCCTCGGCCTCGACCAGACCCGCAAGGTGGCGATCGTCGGCGCGGGGCACCTCGGACAGGCGCTGGCGGATTCGGGCGGTTTCGCCGCCGGCGGCTTCCGCATCGCCGCCCTCTTCGACGACGACCCGCAGAAGGTCGGCAGCCGCACCCGCGGCGGCCTCGTCGTACAGGACGTCCGCCGGCTGCGGGAGGTGGTCGCCCGGGAAGGCATCGAAATCGGCGTCATCACCGTTCCCGCGGCGGCCGCCCAGGAAGTCGCCCGGCGTTGCGCGGCCGCCGGCCTCCGGGCCCTGCTGAACTTTGCCCCCGCGCGCCTGACCGTGCCCGCCGACGTGCGGGTGAAGAACGTGGACCTCAAGGTGCACCTGGAAACGCTCTGTTTCTACATGCCCCGGGCGTGACGCGAACCGCCGCCCGGAACTGAAGGAGAAAAGAATGGCCGCCAAGCCGACGACCGCTCGACGCATCGCCCCGCGGGCCCCCGCCCGGCCCGCCCCGAGGGCCCCCGTCCGGCC
>JBHENW010000061.1:0-14796 GCA_046261875.1 Thermoanaerobaculia bacterium
TGGCCTTCTACAACCACCACCGACCTCACCAGGGATATCGACTCAGAGGACGTACTCCCGCGGACATCTTCCTCGGTGCAGTACAGTCATGAACCAAGCTCTCGGGCCAGAAAAGTGTCAACACCCTTCCGAAGCCGGACAATCTAGTGCGCGGCGTGGTCATCCACCCTCAGGCTCGAGATCATCCTCTGAAAGGTCCGCGAGAGCGCGGTGTAGTCCCGGCCGGGAGCGATGAAGAGCGCATAGAGGACGTGGTGATCCGGCAGCTCGCGCGTGAAGATCGTGACCCGCTCTTCCTCGCCCGTCGCCGGCGAGCGTCCCGCAAGCACCACGGACATCGCCGGTGCGTCATCGATGCGCTGGCGCTTCCTGGAGTTAGGAACCAGCCTCAGGTGCGAGTTGCCGCGGGCAATCTCCCGGATGAAGTCGTCTGTGGCTTCGTCCAGGTGCGGATCCGCCTGGCCGGCTCCCGGAAAAGCGCTGCCGTTTCCCATCTGCCCGTCGAAGGGAACGTAATGATTGACGACGACCCCGTAGATCAGGCTCTGCTGGCCGTTGGAGAGCTGCGCGACGCCCCCTTGCGGAACGAAGGTCACACCGTGGCCCTGAGCGTCCGCGTGCGGTTCCCAGTTTTCGGGGTGGTCGATCTCGAAGAAACCCGTGCGCTGGCGGTATCTCTCGAAGCGCGTGGAGGGCGCGGCGATGCCGCCCGTGGCGACCGTGCCGGAAGGGGGGCGGCTGCCGGTGGAGGGCGCCGTGCCGCGGGCAACCTGTTCCATCGTCGGAGCGGGCGGCAGACGGCGCAATGCGACCTTGACCTGCTCCACGTTGCCGACCGGGGCGCGCCGGGCGCCGGCGACCGCGGCCGCTTCTTTGCGGACCCGCGCTTCGCGGTTGGCTGGAGCCGGATGGCTGCTGAAGAACTGCTCGAGCTTCGAAGGCTCCCGCCTCGCCTGTTGCTGGAGCATCGCGAACATGCCGGCCATGGCGTTGGGGTCATAACCGGCGCGCCCGAGGATCTGCGTCCCGACGATGTCCGCCTGCTCTTCGGCGCTCCGGCTGTATTTGAGGAAGAGCGCGTTCAACCCCAACCCGCCGACCGCTTCGATGATGCCCCGCGTCGTTCCGCTCTGGCCGCCCAGCAGGCCACCGAGGATTCCGACCCCCGCCTGCGCCAGATAGGCCTTCGAGGCGTTGGCCGTTCCGTGGCGCAGAGCGGTGTGGGCGATCTCGTGCGCTAGGACCCCGGCCAGCTCGGCCTCGCTGCGGGAAGCCTCGATCAAGCCGCGGTTGACGTAGAGGAATCCGCCGGGCAGAGCGAAGGCGTTCAAGTCCGAAAGGTTCGCGACCTTGAACTGGTAAGGGAACTTCGGACCCGGAGCCACGGCCGCCAGGCGCTGGCCGACGGCGCTGACGTAGCGCGCGACCGCTGCGTCGCGCAGCATCGGGAGCTGCCGTTCCGCCTCGACGGCGGATTGTCGACCGATCTCCACGTCCTGTTCGACGGAGAAGATGTTCCACCCGGGTTTGACCTGCGTCTGTGCCAGGGCGGTTTCCACCGCGGCGATTGCAAGGGCGAGGAAAGCGAGGGCTTTCCGCGAGAGAGAGGCCTGCCTGGTCTTCATGTCTGTCCTCCCGGCCCCCAGCAATGGCAAGGGGGATGCCAGAAAAGGGCGTGACTCCTATCGGGGACGACACGAGTCGGGCGCGAGGATCGAGAAGCCGACTTCAGCCGGCCGGCGAGCGGCCGCGCTCCAGGGCCTTCCGGTCCCAGCGGCCCAGGTCCGCCGCGGCGTCGTAGGACGTCTGCAGGAACTCGAGCAGGGCCGCGTCCGGGTCTTCGGCCGCGCGCATCGACTGGTATGGCAGCACGAACTCGCCGAGCCTTTCGGAATAGCCCCCGGGCCGGACGCGGGCCCGAGCGAAACCGTTCGGCGCCGGATAGGCGTAGGCATAGAAGATCGCTTCGGGGGAATCGGCGTTGCCGGGCCAGAAGCCCGCGCTGCTGCACTCGTGCGAGTACGCCTCGCGGGTGATGAAGTCGGCCATACCCGGTACGGATGGGTGGGGGGGCGCGGGACGGCCCGAGAACCGCGTCACCGCGAGGTCGAAGCCGCCCCAGAAGAGGTGCACCGGGCTGCACTTGCCGATGAAGCGCGAGCGGAACTCCAGGAAGAGCCGGTTCGCCTGCAGCAGTACGCGCCAGAGGCGCCCGGTCGCCTCCCGATCGTACGACCTGTGCTTTTCGTCCTTCTCAAACGGGATCGGATCCGCGACCTCGGCAGGCGTCGTCCAGATCTTCACCGGCAGCGCGAGCTCCCGGAGCGCGCTCATCGTCGCCGCGTAGAAGTCCGCGACCGTGCGCGGCTCGAGAGCGAGCTCCCGACCCACCCCGTCGCTCGTCTCGATGCGCATTGCGTGATCGATGAAGTCGAAGTCCATCTGGAACGTGCGCCCTCCGTACGGGATCGGCGACGTGGTCAGACCGCGGGAGGTGACGTAGAGAGTCGCCTGCCACCAGTGATTGATCGGGGCGGAGAGAGCCAGGCGGATCTTCCCCGCGATCTGCGTCCACATGTGGAGGGTCTCGCAGGTCTCCTTCCAGGAATCGAACGGCAGGCTCGGCCAGGCCGGCTCGCGCGCCGAGCTCTGCACGCTCACCGGAGAAGGAGCTCGTCCACGTAGCACCACTTCCAGTCCTCGCCCGGCTCGAAGGACCGGATGATCGGGTGCCGCTCGGCGCGGAAGTGCTTCGTCGCGTGCCGGTTCGGCGAATTGTCGCAGCAGCCGACGTGACCGCACTGGAGGCACAACCCCAGATGCACCCACTCGGCTCCGATGCGAAGGCAGTCCTCGCACCCATCGGCGCTCGGGGTGACCTCGTGGATCGACGAGACGTGGGAGCAGGCGGCCATGGGCGTGAAATCCTCGGGTTCCGATAGGGACTCTACGCCGATTCCGCGCGCGCGCGATCGCGCCGCTCCCCGCGGCGGCCCATTTTCCAGTCGCGCAGGACCTCGCGGCTCGCGTTCGCTCCGGGAAGCCCGGTCAGGCCGCCGCCCGGATGCGTTCCCGCGCCGCAGAGATACAGGCCGCAGATGGGCGTGCGGTAGCGGGCCCAGCCGAGGACCGGCCGCATCAGGAAGAGCTGGTCGAGGGCGTGCTCGCCGTGGAAGATGTGCGCCCCGGTCAGTCCATAGACCGACTCGATGTCGCGCGGGGTCACGACCTGCCGGTGCACGACGAGCCGCGGGAAGTCGGGCGCGTAGCGCGCGAGAATCGCGGTCACCGCGTCTCCGAGCGGCTCGCTGCCGATCTCCCAGTCGCTCTTTTCGAGCTCGTAGGGGGCGTACTGCACGTACGCGGAAAGGACGTGGGAACCGGCCGGAGCGAGGCCGGGGTCCAGGACCGAAGGAATAGTGGCGCGCACGTACGGCTCCGGCGAGAACCGGCCGTACTTGGCCGCGTCGAAGGCGCGCTCGAGGTAGTCCACGTCCGGTCCCACGTGGATCGCGCCCGAAAGGAGATCCGGCTCGTCGGCGCCGGCGAACCGCGGGAGGCCCGAGAGCGCGAAATTGACCTTGGCGGCCACGCCGAAGCAGCGGTAGTTGCGGATCCGGACGAGGAAGTCCGGATCCAGGTGCATCGGATCGACCAGACGAAGGAAGGTCCTCTTGGGATCCGCGTTGGAGACGACGACGCGCGCGGGGATCTCTTCGCCCGAAGAGAGCACGACGCCCGTCGCCCGGCCTTTTTCGATGCGAATCTGCGCCACCTCGGCGCCCGTCCGGATCTCGGCGCCGAGCGCTCCCGCGGCGTACGCCAGAGCCGCCGTCAACGCCCCGACACCGCCCTTCACGAAGGATCCCCGCGGGGCCGCCATGGAACGGCTCTCCTCGGCCGCCTGGAGGAGAAGGTTGGCGCTCGTTCCGGCGGACCATGGGCCGGCGAACATCCCCAGGATGCCCCGCGCCGCGACGATCGCGCGGAGGCGCTCGCTCTCGAACCACTCCGAGGCGAGATCCGCGACCGCCATGGGTCCCCAGCGGAGGAGGCGGTAGGCGTCCCTCTTCGGCAACCCCCGGAATCCGCGGCCCACCCCGAGGAGCTTCCAGAGGTCGGCCGTGGCTGGTCGTCCGACGGGAGGCGGCGTCATCGTCAACAGCGGCGCGAGCAGCCGGCCGATGCGAGACAGGCTCTCGTGGTACTCGACGTATCGTCCCGCGTCCGCGGCCGAGAGGGGGGAGAGCGCCTGCGCGGTCCTTCCGGGATCGTCGTCGATGCGCACCGCCGGCGCGCCGTCGACCCCCGGTGCGAAGAGGCGCGTCGAGGGCCGGAGAAGCTGCAGGCCGTGTCGGTCCAGTCCCAGCTCCCGCACCACCGACTCCTGGAAGAGGTCCGCGGAATGCGCCAGGGTCGGGACGCGGAAGCCGGAGTGGAACTCTTCGGTGACGGCCGCTCCGCCGACCACCTCCCGGCGCTCGAGCACGAGGGGACGGAGCCCCGCCCGCGCCATGTACGCCGCCGCGACGAGGCCGTTGTGCCCGCCCCCGACGATGACCGCGTCCTGGAGAGCCGCCGAGGCGCGTGCGCTCAAGACCCGACTCGCTTCCAATCGTCGAGCACCGCCAGGGCGCCGTTCTTCCCCGGAGCCCCCATGATCCCTCCGCCGGGGTGGCTTCCGGAGCCGCACAGATAGAGGTTGCGGATCGGCGTCCGATAGTCCGCCCAGCCCGGAGCCGGCCTCAGGAAGAAGAGCTGCTCGAGCGTCAGCTCGCCATGGAAGATGTTGCCTTCCGTCAGGCCGAACTCGCGCTCGAGGTCGAGGGGCGTGACCACCTGGCGGTGCCGGATGACTTCGCGGATGTCGGGGGCATGCTCGGCGATGGCGTCGATGACGGCGTCCCCGAACGCTTCGCGCTCCGCGTCCCAGTCGCCCGTTTTCCCGTCCGCCGCCTTGAGATGGTACGGGGCGTACTGGACGAAGCAGGACATCACGTGTTTCCCGGGCGGAGCGACGGAGGGGTCCGTCAGGCTCGGGATGACGATGTCGATGAACGGCCGGCTGGAGAAGCGACCGTACTTCGCCTCGTCGTACGCCCGCTCCATGTACGCGATGCTCGGGGATATCGAGATCGCGCCGCGCAGGTGAGGCCCGACGCCCGGGAGCGCGCGGAAGTCCGGCAGGGCGTCGAGCGCCAGGTTCACCTTCCCCGAGGAGCCGCGGAACTTGTACCGCCGTATGTCCTCGGCGAAGTCGTCGGGGAGCTCCTTTTCCCCGACCATCTGGAAGAAAGTCCGCCGGGGATCGACGCTGGAGCACACCACCCGCGCCGCGATCTCCGTGCCGTCGGAGAGCGCGACGCCCGTCGCCCGGCCGTTTTTCACGAGGATCCGGTCGATCGGGGCGGAAGTTCGGATCTCGGCGCCGGCTTCGCGGGCCGCCTCGGCGATCGAGTGGGAGATGGCCCCCGTGCCGCCCCGCGCGAAGCCCCAGGACCGGAAGGCGCCGTCGATCTCCCCCATGTAGTGGTGGAGCAGAACGTAGGCCGTCCCGGGCGAGCGCACGCCGAGAAAAGTCCCGATGATGCCGGACGAAGCCATGGTTGCCTTGAGGACGTCCGTCTCGAACCACTGGTCCAGGAAGTCCACCGCGCTCATCGTCATGAGCTGCACCTGGTTGGCCATGTCCGTGTACGAAAGCTTCTGGAACCGGCGGCCCAGGCGGAGCATGTCGAAGAGGCCGGCCAGGTCGAGCGACGCCGGATCCGGAGGGGTCATCGAGAGGATCGGCTTGACGAACCGCCCCATCTCGGCCATCGCCTTGCTGTACTCCTCGTACGCCTCCGCGTCCACCTTCGAGTGTCGCGCGATCTCCCGCCGGGTCTTGCCGTGGTCGTTGACGCGCCAGAGGTAGTCCCCGCTCTCCATGGGCGAGAAGGTCCCGTCGAGCGGCAGGATGTCGAGGCCGTGGCGCGGGAGGTCGAGCTCCCGGATGATCTCCGGCCGCAAGAGCGACACGACGTAGGAGCAGACGGAGAACTGGAAGCCGGGGAAGACCTCTTCGGTCACGGCGGCGCCCCCGAGGACGTGGCGGCGCTCCAGGACGAGAACTTTCCGCCCGGCTTTCGCAAGGTAGGCCGCCGTCGTCAGGCCGTTGTGACCGCCGCCGATGATGACGGCGTCATAGCGCGCGCGTGTCGGAGATGGAGCGGGAGAGGGAACGCGGCTCATGCTGGTGAGGAGTGCGGAGCATACTTATAATCGCCCGCCCAACAAAAGGTCACCCGACATGCCGATTCCAACCGCGTTTCACGAAAAGACCTTCGCGCTCTGCGAGAGCCTGAACTACCGCGAGTGGTCGGGGTACTACACAGTCTCTTCCTACGAGACGCACCACGAGCACGAGTACAACGCGATCCGCAACGCCGCCGCTCTCATCGACGTTTCGCCGCTCTACAAGTACCGCCTCACCGGTCGCGACGCGACGAAGTTCGTGGACCGGGTCGTGACGCGCGATCTCCGGAAGGTCTCCGTCGGCCAGGTCATCTACACGCCGTGGTGCGACGAGTGGGGCAAGACGATCGACGACGGGACGGTCTCGCGGCTCGCGGAGAACGAGTACCGCTGGACGGCCGCGGACCCTTCCCTGCGGTGGTTCCGCCAGAACGCGCTCGGCCTCGAGGTCGCCATCGAGGACATCTCCGAGAAAGTGGCCTCCCTCGCCCTCCAGGGGCCGACGTCCGGGCGCCTGCTCGCTTCCGTGGCCGAGGCGGATGTGAAGAACCTGAAGTATTTCCGGGTGACGCGCGGGAAGATCGCCGGCGTGCCCGTGGACATCTCGCGGACCGGTTACACGGGAGACCTCGGCTACGAGATCTGG
Organism: Thermoanaerobaculia bacterium; assembly: GCA_046261875.1. GTDB lineage: Bacteria > Acidobacteriota > Thermoanaerobaculia > UBA5066 > Gp7-AA6 > JBHENW01. The sequence continues at coordinate 6,884 of JBHENW010000061.1, forward strand.
ATGCCGTGGAAGGAAGCGGGAAAGATCTGGGACGCGCTCATGGAGGGCGGACGCGCGTTCGACATCCACCCCGTCGGGATGCTCGCGCTGGACGTCGCGCGGATCGAGGCGGGCCTGCTGCTGATCGACGTGGACTTCCACAGCAGCAAGAAAGCGCTCATCGCCTCCCAGAAGTACTCCCCCTTCGAGATGGGGCTCTCGCGGCTCGTGAACCTGGACAAGCCTCGGTTCGTCGGCCAGGCCGCGCTCGAGCGCGAGGCGGCGGAGGACCCCGTGCGGCAAATCGTGGGGTTGGAGATCTCCTGGACCGCGGTGGAGGCCCTCTACGAAGCGATCGGCCTGGCGCCCCAGCTGCCTGCCGCGGCTTCCCGAGTCGCCATCCCCGTCTACCGCGACGGCGTGCAGGTCGGCAAGGCGACTTCGACCACCTGGTCGCCCATCCTGAAAAAGTTGATTGCGCTGGCGACCGTAGCGCGGGGGCACGTCGCGCCGGGCAGCCCGCTCGAGATCGAGATCACTGTCGAAGCGGTACGGCATCGCGTCCCGGCGACCGTGGTCAAGACGCCCTTCTACAATCCGCCGCACAAGACCGCGACTCCGATTCGATAGAAATCGGGAAGAGGGAGGACCGATGCCCCCGTTCGACATGAGCCTGGTCCAGCGCGGCGCCCGAAACCGGCGCACGCCCTACTACGAAGCCACGCAACGCTCCTCGCCCCAGGGCTTCACCGTCTACAACCACATGTACTTCCCGATCCGGTTCGACACGTTCGAAGCGGAGTTCGAGGCCCTATTGAACGACGTGACGATCTGGGACGTGGCGGTCGAGCGCTGCCTGGAGGTCAGCGGGCCCGACGGCTTCCGGTTCGCCCAGCTGCTGACCCCGCGGAACTTGTGGAAGTGCGCGGTGGGACAGGGCAAGTACGTCACGATCTGCGACTCCGACGGGGGCGTGATCAACGACCCGGTCATGACGCGAATGGAGGAGAACACGTTCTGGTTCGCGCTCGCCTCTTCCGACGCGTTGCTCTTCGCCCGGGGACTGAAGAACGCGTACCCGCGCCTGAACGTTTCGATTCGGGAGCGGGACGTCGCGCCGGTGCAGATTCAGGGCCCCAAGTCCAAGAACCTGATGGTGGACCTCGTCGGCCCGGACATCCTCGCTCTGAAGTATTACTGGTGGAGACGGGCCGAGATCCGCGGCATCCCCGTCGTCATCACCCGCACCGGCTGGACGAGCGAGGTCGGCTACGAGATCTACCTGCTCGATCCGACGAAGGGCACGGAAATCTGGGAGGCGCTCCTGGAGGTCGGTAAGCCTTACGGCGTCAAGCCAACCGGCCCCTCGGACATCCGGCGCGTCGAGGGGGGGATCCTCAACTGGGGGGCGGACATGACGTACGAGAACAATCCCCTCGAAATCGGCCTGGAGCGGCTCGTGGCCTTCAGCCTGCCCGACGACGCCTGCATCTCCATCGCCGCGCTCAAGCGCATCAAGGCGGAAGGGGTCAAGCGCCGGCTCGTGGGCGTCGAGCTCGATGGCGAGCGCTTTCCCGAGCTGAACGCCGTGAAGTGGCCCGCGTATCGCGAAAACGGGGGGGGCGAAGAGATCGGCCGTGTGACTTCGGCGATTTACTCGCCGCGTCTGAAGAAGAACATCGGCTACTGCTGGGTGCCCGTCGAGCTCGCGGGGAACGGGTCGAAGCTCCGCGTCGAGAGCGAGTGGGGGCCGCGGACGGCGATCGTCGCACCGATGCCGTTCGTCGACCCCGACAAGCGGATTCCGGTCTCCTGAGGGCCACAGCCGGGGAGCGCGGGTAATCGCCCGGCTTCCCCGATCACGCTCCGGTCCCTACGACGAGAGCGGAGACGGAGGACAGCCGAACTCAACGGGTCCGGGACCTGGACCTTCGCTTCTGATTTGATTCCCCTTATCCGATGCCCGACCTGCTGACCGGCCTGGCCTTGATCGGGGGCGTCCTGATCATCTCGGCGCTCCTTTCCGGCCTGGTCGAGCGCGCGCCGATCTCCTTCCCGATCCTGTTCCTCGGTCTCGGAGCGCTCCTGGGAGAGCGGGGGATCGGCCTTCTCGCCATCGGACCGCACGATCCCACCCTGGAGGCGGTCGCCGTCGTGACGCTCTCCCTCGTGCTCTTCCTGGACGCCGTCCGCATGCGCTTCGGCGAGCTGCGCAAGGACTGGTTCGTTCCCTCGCTCGTGCTGGGGCCCGGGACCATCCTGGTCGTGATCTTCGTCGCCGGGGCGTCGATTCTCCTGCTCGACATGACACCCCTTCACGCCCTGCTCCTCGGCGCGATCCTGGCGTCCACCGACCCGGTCGTCCTGCGGGACGTCCTGCGCGACGAGCGCCTCCCCCGCTCGATCCGCCAGACACTGTCGGTCGAGTCCGGAACGAACGACCTCGTCGTCCTGCCGATCGTGCTGCTCCTGATCGCGGTCGCGAAAGCCGAGATGGCGGGGCCGGTCGGCTGGGGGTGGTTCCTGGCGCGCCTTTTCGTGTTGACCCCGCTCGTGGGATTCGCGGTCGGCGCGGCGGGGGCGTGGCTGATGATGAAGGCGGACGCGCGCTACGGAGTTCGCCGCGAGTACCAGGCCCTCTACGGCGTCGGCCTCGTCCTCGCCGCCTACGTCGCGGGGGTCGCGATCGAGGGGGACGGCTTTCTCGCCGCCTTCGCCGCCGGCGCGTCCATCGCGATCCTGAACCTGAAGCTCTGCGACTGCTTCCTCGAGTTCGGCGACACGACGGCCGAGATGGCGATGTTCGTGGCGTTCGTGCTGTTCGGCGCCGTGCTGTCCGGGCTCATCCCGACGGTCCCGCTCGGCGCGACGCTCCTGCTGGCCGCGGTCGCCGTCGGGCTGGCGCGGCCGCTCGCGATCTTCCTCGTGCTCCGCGGCGCGACGATCAGCCGCCCCGCGCGCCTCTTCATCGGTTGGTTCGGACCGCGGGGCCTGAACTCGCTCCTCCTGGCGCTGCTCGTCGTCCGGGAAGGCATTCCGGGGGGAGAGGGTCTTCTGGCCGTCGCCGGTTTCGTCGTCGTCGTCTCGGTCGTGGTCCACGGGATCTCGGCGAACCCCCTCGCCTCGGCGTATGCGGCCCGGGTCGAGCACGAAACGCTCGCGGAGGAACGCGAGAGCTCCGCCGCGGGCCTCTTCGGAGCGGGACGGCGGGGCCGCGTGGTCAAGATCTCGGCGCGCGAGCTCGCGGACCGGCTGCAGGGGCCCAACCCGCCCATCGTTCTCGACGTGCGCTCGCGTTCCTCCCGCGCGGCCGATCCCGGCGAGATCCCCGGGAGCGTGCACGTCCTGCCGGACCACCTGGACGAATGGGCCGCGACGCAGAGCCCCGACCGCTCGGTCGTCGCCTGGTGCACGTGACCCAACGAAGGATCCAGCGCCCGTGCGGCGCAGCAGCTTCAGGAGCGCGGGTTCGACGCCGCCGCGCTGGAAGGCGGCCTGGACGCCTGGCGCCAGGCGGCTTAGGGGTCAATCGTGCATTCCTGCATTTTTTAGAAGCTCGGCCTCGAGACGGTTGACCAAGCCCCGGGCGTCTCCGTCGTCCTCGAGCCGGCGTTCGAGTCGGGCGACGCCTCGAACGATGACCGATTCGTCGCGGCAAAAGTAGTTCGCCGTCCGACAGAGAGGGATTCCCGCCAGGTTTCGGGCGATCAACGCCGTCAGAGCGCGGCCGACCGCCAGGTCGTGGCAACTCTTTCTCGAGCGGAGCTCGGACAGCGGCTTCCCGGTTGCGTTGGAAACCGCAGCGGCGAAGTCGACGAGCGGCAGCCCCGGAAGCTTGAGGACAGACCGCTGGGAAGACGGCGTTTCGATTCGAAGGGCTTCTGGCGCCAGGTCTTGCGAAGGGAGATCGGCGACGTCGTCCTCCGAGCTGGCCCCCGCATCGATGAGTTCTCTGTAGAGGGGAATCGATTCCTCTCGGCTGGGCGAAAGAACCCCCAGAACTGTCTCGACGTCCAGCCATCGCGGCCGGCCCCGCCCGTTCCGCCGGTAGAAGGGGTCGCTCGACCACGGGTACTCGGCGGCTTCCGCGACGATGCCGGCGGCCACCGGGTTGCGGTGGATGTACCGAACGACGGCCAGAAGATGCCGGTCGTCGCCGATACGAAACGCCTTGTAGCGGCCCTGGAAAAGATGTCCGACACGGCGGTGCCGTCGGTTGAAGTCGCTCGCATACGCGGACAGCACGGTGAGAACGACCCGGGCGAGGGGCTCCGTCCCCGTACGGATGGCGAGGTGGAGATGATTCCCCATAAGGCAGTAGGAAAAGACCGTGAAGCCGAACCGAGGATGGCAACGATCCAACCGGCCTAGGAATCGTCGGCGATCGGTCTCGTCGCGAAAAATCGGCTTCTGCTCGTTACCCCGCGCGATGACATGGTGCACCGCGCCCGGACCATCGACTCTTATTGCGCGCGGCACCTGACGAGCACCACTCGAAACCTTCAAAGAGATCTTGTCGCGGCGTCAGAGGCAGCTCATTTCAGAAAATGCAGTATGCACGATTGACCCCGACCCCTAAAGCTCGATCTGCGCGCCGAGCTCCACGACGCGGTTGGGAGGGAGGCGGAAGAAGTTCGTCGCCGGGAGGGCGTTGCGCGAGAGGACGCCGAAGAGCTTCTCGCGCCAGAGGGCCATTCCGGCTTTACGGCTCGCCAGGAGCGTCTCGCGGCCGAGGAAATAGGTCGTGTTCCCGGGCGGGAACTCGAGGCCGGGATAGTCGAGCTGCTCGAGCATTTGCGGGATGTCCGGGTCCTGCATGAATCCGTACTTCGCGATCACCCGAAAGATTCCGAAGCCGAGCTCCTGGATCTCGAGCCGCCGCCGCTGCGAGACGTACGGGACTTCGCTCGTCACCACCGTGAGGAAAACGACTTTGTCGTGGAGCACTTTGTTGTGCTTGAGATTGTGAAGGAGAGCCGGAGGCGTGCCGCCGAGCGTCCGGTCCATGTAGACGGCCGTCCCCGAGACGCGTACGGGAGGGGTCTTTCCCACGGACTCCAGGAAGAGGGAGTCCGACAGGGTCCCGTCCTTCATCCGCTCCTCGAGGATCTTCCGCCCCCGCCGCCAGGTCGTCATCACGATGAACACCACGACCGCCACCGCGAGCGCGAACCAGCCGCCGTCGGGCACCTTCACGATGTTCGCTCCCCAGAAGGCCAGGTCCACGACGAGAAAGGCGCCGCAGACCGCAAAGACGAGCGGGAGGCTCCACTTCAACTTCTTGCGCGCGAAGAGCGAGAAGAGGATCGTCGCGAACACCATGTCGGTCGTGACCGCCACGCCGTAAGCCGACGCCAGCTTGCTCGAGTCTCCGAACTCGAGGACCAGAATCATGCAGGAGATCATCAGGACCCAGTTCACGATGGGGATGTAGATCTGCCCGATCTCCTTGGCCGAGGTGTGCTCGATGCGCGTCCGCGGGAGGAACCCGAGCTGGACCGCCTGGCGGGTCAGCGAGAAGGCTCCCGAGATGACGGCCTGTGACGCGATGCAGGTCGCCGCGGTCGCGAGCGCGACCATCGGATAGAGCGCCCAGGACGGACCCATCCGGTAGAAGGGGTTCGTCGCCGCCCCCGGGTTGTTCAGCAGCAGCGCTCCCTGGCCGAAGTAGTTCAGCAGGAGCGCGGGGAGCACGAAGAGGAACCAGGTCATCCGGATCGGGCGGATTCCGAAGTGGCCCATGTCGGCATAGAGCGCTTCGCCTCCCGTCACGACCAGGAAGACGACCCCCAGGGTCAGGAAACCGCGCCACTCGTTCTGGGCGAAGAAGGAAAACGCGTGCGCCGGATTGACCGCGCCGAGAACCGACGGCGCCCGGATGATCTGGAGGATCCCGAGCAGCGCGAGCACCGAGAACCAGACGAGCATCAGCGGACCGAAGATGCGGCCGATGCTCGCCGTCCCAACCTGCTGGAAGAGGAAGAGCCCGAAGAGGATCGCCAGCGTGATCGCCGTGACGTAAGGCTCGAAGACGGGCGTCGCGACGGCGAGCCCCTCGATGGCGGAAAGGACGGAGATCGCCGGCGTGATCATGCCGTCTCCGTAGAGGAGCGCCGCGCCGAAGAGCCCCATGGCGACGGGAAGCCACCGGATCCCGCGTGTGCCTTCCGCGGGGCGCACGAGGGACATGAGCGCCAGGATGCCCCCCTCCCCCCGGTTGTTCGCCCGGAGGATGAACCCCATGTACTTCACGGAGATGACGATGAGGAGAGACCAGAAGATCAGGGACAGAACCCCCATGACGTTCGCGGCCGTGGGCGCGATGGAGTGGGGTCCGTGAAAGCACTCGCGCAGCGCGTAGAGCGGGCTCGTGCCGATGTCGCCGTACACGACGCCGAGCGCGGCGAGCGAGAGGCCCGCCAGATACGCGCCCCGTGGGTCGAGGCTGTAGCGGGTCGTCTCGTTGAGCCCGAGCCGTGGGTCCTCCGGCTCGGGCCGGGTATCGGGCTCAGTCACGCGTCGGGGGATTCTATGGGCAGACCATCGGGGCCCCGGGGGGCGCCCCGGGAAGCTGACCGTAGAATCGCCCGCAATCCATGTCGCGCCCCGCAACGTCGGAAGCCCCCCGCCTGCGGCGCGAGCTCGACTGGAAGGACGGCGCTCTCATCACGATCGGCGCGACGCTCGGCACGTCGATCTTCCTCACCCCCGCCGACATCGCCTCCGCGCTTCCCCACGCGGGGCTGATCCTGGCCGCCTGGGCCGTGGGCGGCGTGCTCACGCTCTGCGGCGCCCTGACCTACGCCGAGCTGGGAACCATGTACCCGCGCGCCGGGGGCCCGTACCACTTCCTGAAGGAAGCCTACGGTCCGCTCTGGGGGTTCCTCTTCGGCTGGGCGTCCTTCCTCGTGATCATGTCCGGCGGCATCGCGGCCATTGCCGCCGGGTTCGGCGAGTATTTCGGAAGCTTCGTGCCCTTCTTCTCGACGCAGAACGTCCTTTTTTCCGTACCGTTGGGCATCGGCCGCTGGACCGTGAACGGAGGACAGGTCGCGGGCGCGGTCGCGATCCTCATTTTGACGGTCGTCAACTTCTTCGGCGTGCGGCAGGGCGCAGCCCTGCAGAATCTTTTCACGATCGCCAAGGTCGGCGCCCTGGGCGCCCTGGCCGTGTTCGGACTCGCGGCGGCGCCGCGCGCGCGCCCGGACCTGACGGCGCCGCTCCCGCAGGTCGAGATGCTGCCCGCATTCGGCGTCGCGCTCATCGCGGTCCTCTGGGCTTATGACGGGTGGTACGAATTCACCTTCTCCGGCGGAGAGGTCAAAGACCCGCCCCGAAATCTGCCGCGGGGTCTGATCCTCGGAGCCCTGGGCCTGCTCGTCATCTACGGCGTCCTCAACCTGGTGTACCTCCGAGCGATGCCCGTCGAGCAGATCGCTAAGACGCCCCGGATCGCCGAAGGCGCCGCCCAGGTCTTCTTCGGGTCCGGCGCGGCGCGCCTCGTGACCGCCGCCATCCTCGTCTCGATCTTCGGCGCGCTCTCCGCGAACATCCTCTGCTGCGCGCGCATCTATCAGCCGATGGCCGAGGACGGTCTCTTCTTCCGCCCGCTCGCCCGGATCCATCCGCGCTACCGGACGCCAACGGCGAGCCTCACGGCCCAGGGGGTCTGGTCGGCGATCCTCGTCCTGTCCGGGACGTACGCGCAGCTCTTCACATACGTCGTCTTCGTGGGCCTGCTCTTCTTCGCGGCGGCCGGGGTCAGCCTCTACGTCCTGCGTCGGACGCGGCCGGACGTGACCCGCCCGTACCGGACCTGGGGATACCCCGTCGTTCCGGCGCTCTTCATCCTGGCGTCCCTCGGAATCGCGATCAACACCGTGGTCGAACGCCCGACGGAGTCTCTCTTCGGGCTCGGGATCCTCGCTCTCGGG
>JBHENW010000062.1:0-23076 GCA_046261875.1 Thermoanaerobaculia bacterium
CTCTAGGCCTACTGCGACCGGCGGCTTCTCGCCTGCGGGCCCGCAAAACAGAAGCTCGTCCGTTGTGCAGAATTACGAGAAAAATGGGTGTCGCGCGACCGGCGGAGCGCCCCTTCCAGGCGCGTCGTAGTTCGGACTCCGTGGGCTGTTCGGCGTGCGTCGAAAGCACCACCTCGAGTGGGGATGGCCCCTCGCCGATTGCGAGCAGCGGATCGCTGAATGGCCATTCTGCTGGCTTCGCGATCGGACGAAATGAAGCCCCCGCCAGAAACGGGACGCTGTGTGTCGTTGAGGCTGCCATCGGTCGATCCGAACGACGCGCCCGGTTACGCCGAACCCCGCGCCTTCCCGAACCGGCCGCGGACCGTAAAGGGCACGAGTGACGCGCGTTCGACCGCATCCCACAACCCGCTCGCCCAACCGTCAGCTTCCCCCCGAAAGCGGTAGCGTCCACGACGGGGAGACTCAAGATGGCCGCGCTCCTGGAGAAGGCCCATCACGAGGTAGGTCTTGTACAAGGGAAAGCTCACGCGCTGAATTAGGTCGCTTGCTTCGAACTCCTGGTTCCGCTTGGTCCGCAAGTCCCGGAGGACTGCGATGATCTCCTCAAACTCCGACCGCGTCACCTTCTGCTCATAAGTCGCCTCGCCGTCTCGTCGAAGACCGATCTTGACGAGTACGCTCGCCGATTCCCTCAAGTATTTCGGAAAGGCTTCTGGCTCCGGCGCGTCCCCGCTCCCTCCGGCGGTATCGCCCAGAACCTCCACCAACTTGGCTTCGACCTGCTTCAATTCTTGGCTCACCTGGGCCAGCGCCTGTGCCCGAGGAAAATCCTCGGCCCGAAGAAGATCGATGCTGCGGTCAGTAACCTTCGCCCGAAGATCAGAAAGGTCTTGAAATAACGCGTTATTGATTTTCAAACTCATACTTGGCCTCCGTTGCCTCCAATTCTAGAGTTGTAGGGTTGTATAAGTCAACTCTAGTTCTGACTGGCGGCGGCCTCCCGCAGTGGTCCCCCTAAGAACCTGGCTGTAAAGGGGATCCTGGAGTTATCGAAATGAGCCGGAGACTTCGATCTACCCTACTCTTCGTCTAGAAATGGGGCGGCGGGCCGCGGGCCCTTGGCCGGACCGGACCCCCTCCGGACCCCTGCCCGGCTCCGGAGCCGACGGGAGGGCCGCCGTCTGGGGCTCGTCCTCGACCTCGTCCGGCTCCGCCAGCTTGGCCACCGCGACGACCCGGTCGCCGTCGTCGAGATGGATCAGCCGGACGCCCTGGGCGGCGCGGCCCGTCTCGCGGATGTCCTTGACCTTGATGCGGATCAGCATGCCGCTCTGGGTGATGAGCAGGAGCTGGTCGGCGTCCGAGACGGCCTTGATGCCCGCGACCGCGCCGTTCTTATCGGTGACCTTGATGTTGATGACCCCCGAGCCGCCGCGCTGCTGAAAGCGGTACTCGGCCGCCTCGGATCTCTTCCCGTACCCCTTCTCGGTGACGGTGAGCAGGTGCTGGTGCTCTTCGACGACGTCCATCTCGACCACGTAGTCATCCGACCTCTTCAGCGTGATGCCCCAGACGCCCGTCGTGTCGCGCCCCATCGGCCGGACGTCCTTCTCGGAGAACCGGATGCCCATGCCCTGGTGCGTGCCGATGAAGATCTGGCCGGTGCCGTCGGTCACCTTCACGGAGAGCAGCTCGTCCCCCTGCTCGATGTTGATCGCGATGATGCCCCCGGAGCGCACGTTCGCGTAGGCGGAAAGGGCGGTCTTCTTGACCAGCCCCCGCCGCGTCGCGAACATGAGGAATCGGTCTTCCGGAAAGTCCTTCGTCGAGGCGAGCGCCACGAGCCGCTCGCCCGGATCCAGGTTGAGCAGGTTGACGATCGCCTTGCCGCGCGTGGCCGGGCCGAGCTGCGGCAGGTCGTAGACCTTGATCCAGTGCATCTTGCCGCGGCTCGTGAAGGCGAGGATGTAGGCGTGCGTCGAGGCGACGAAGAGGTGCTCGACGACGTCCTCTTCCTTCGTCGTGGCGCCGATGCGGCCCTTGCCGCCGCGGCGCTGCGCGCGGTAGAGCGACAGGGGAGACCGCTTGATGTAGCCGCCGCGCGACACGGTGATGACCATGTCCTCCTCGACGATGAGGTCCTCGATGTCGATCTCGGAGGCCTGGTCCACGATCTGGGTCCGCCGCTCGTCGCCGAAGTGCTTCTTGATCTCCTGCAGCTCCGTCACGATGATGTCGAGCACGAGCTTCTCGGAGGCGAGGATCTCCTTGAGCTTCCCGATCAGCGCGAGGACCTCCTTGAACTCCGCGACGATCTTTGCGCGCTCGAGACCGGTGAGGCGCTGGAGGCGCATGTCCAGGATCGCCTGGGCCTGCGTCTCGTCGAGCCGGACGATGTCGCGGTCCTTCCCGCGCGGGGCTTCGTCGGACAGCTTCGAACCGATGAACTTCTCCAGGCCCGACCGGACCATGGAGACCTCCGCGACGAGGCGCTCTTTCGCCTCTTTCGGGTCCCTCGAGGCGCGGATGATCTTGATGACGAGATCGATGTTGGCCAGAGCCAGCGCCAGCCCGCGCAGCAGGTGGGCGCGCTCTTCCGCCTTCTTCAGGTCGAACTGGGTCCGGCGGATGACGACGGACTTGCGGTGGTCGATGAAGTGCCCGAGGAGGCCCCGCAGCGGCAGGACCCTCGGCTGGTTCTCGACGATCGCCAGGAAAATGATCCCGAACGTGGACTGCATCGGCGTCAGCGCGTAGAGCTTGTTCAGGATCACCTGGGCGTTCTCGCCGCGCTTCAACTCGACGACGACGCGGATCCCCTCCCGGTTCGTCTCGTCGCGCAGGTCCGCGACCCCTTCGAGCTTCTTCTCGTTGACGAGCTCGGCGATCCGCTCCACGAGCTTCGCCTTGTTGACCTGGTAAGGGATCTCCGTGACGACGATGGATTCCTTGTCGCCCCGCGCCGCCTTCTCGATGACCGCGCGGGCGCGGACCTGGATGATGCCGCGACCCGTCTTGTAGGCGTCGCGAATCCCCTCGCCGCCGTGAATGAAACCGGCGGTGGGGAAGTCCGGTCCCGGAATGCGCTTCATGAGCTGGCCGAGGCTCGCGTCGGGATGCCGGATCAGCTCGATCGTCGCATCGATGACCTCGGAGAGGTTGTGCGGCGGGATGTTGGTCGCCATCCCGACCGCGATTCCCGTGGACCCGTTGACGAGCAGGTTCGGGTACTTGGCCGGCAGGACCATCGGCTCCCGCAGCGAGCCGTCGTAGTTGGGCATCCAGTCGACGGTGTCCTTCTCGAGGTCCTCGGAGAGCAGTTCCTCGGCGAGCCGCGTCAGCCGGACTTCCGTGTAGCGGTCCGCCGCCGCGTTGTCGCCGTCGAGGGAGCCGAAGTTCCCCTTTCCGTCCACGAGCGGATAGCGCATCGCGAAGTCCTGCGCCATGCGGACGATCGTGTCGTAGACGGGCGCATTGCCGTGCGGGTGGTACTTGCCCATCACGTCCCCGACGATGCGAGCCGATTTGCGGTGCGGCTTGTTGTGGGTGTTGCCCTGGTCCCACATGCCGTAGAGGCAGCGGCGGTGCACGGGCTTGAGGCCGTCGCGGACGTCGGGGAGAGCCCGTCCGATGATCACGGACATGGCGTAGTCGAGGTAGGAGCGGCGGACCTCCTCCTCGATCGTTACGGGGACGCGGTCTTCGGGCGTCAGGAGATTGGAGCTCATGTTTCCGCGGGACGCGTGTTCTGCGTCAGATGTCCAGGTTCCTCACGTTCAACGCGTTGCTCTCGATGAAGTCGCGGCGCGGCTCGACGGCGTCTCCCATGAGAATCGAGAAGATCTGGTCGGCCCCGACCGCGTCCTCGACCGTCACGTAGAGCAGGCGGCGCTTCTCGGGATCCATCGTCGTCCGCCACAGCTCTTCGGCGTCCATCTCGCCCAACCCCTTGTATCGGCTGACGAGGAGGCCTTTCTTCGCCGACTCGTAGATGGCGTCCACGACGGCCGGGAGCGTCTCGTGCCGCTCCGAGTCCCCGTTCTTCGTAACGAGGTACGGTCCGTCCAGGAACGGGCCGATGGACTTGGCGTTCTCGCGGATCCGCTTGACCTCGTAGGAGGAGACGAAATCCGTGTCGATGCGCGCCTCGCGCGGCACGCCGTTGACGGCGCTCACGATCTCCAGCGCCCAGGCCGAATGCTCCTCGTCGGCGACGACCTCCGCCTTCTGGACGCCGAAGGCCCGCACCGACCGCGCGAGGTCCTCCACCTTCTTCTTGTCCGTGAAATCGCTTTTCGACAGCATCCCGCGGTCGATCAGCGCGCGGACGAGGGCCTCGGGGACTCCGCGGTGGGAGAGCTTGCCGATGTGGCCGCGGTACTCCTCCATCCTCTCGAGGAGCGCCGCGAGCTTCTCGCCCGAGACGGTGGCCCCCGACATCTCGGAGGAGAGGGACCGGTCGCTCCCGAGACGGGCCAGGAGGAACTTGGACATCTCCTTCTCGTCCTTCAGGTACGACTCCTTCTTCCCCTCCGCGACCTTGAAGAGCGGCGGCTGCGCGATATACAGGTATCCCTTCTCGATGAGCGGCGCCATGTGTCGGAAAAAGAAGGTCAGCAGCAGCGTCCGGATGTGCGAGCCGTCCACGTCGGCGTCGGTCATGATGACGATCTTGTGGTAGCGGACCTTCGAGACGTCGAAATCCTCGCCGATCCCCGTGCCGAGCGCCGTGATGAGCGTACGGATCTCGGCGAAGCCGAGCATCTTGTCCAGACGCGCTTTTTCGACGTTCAGGATCTTGCCCCGCAGCGGGAGGATCGCCTGGGATCGGCGGTCGCGCCCCTGCTTCGCCGAGCCCCCGGCGCTGTCCCCTTCGACGATGAAGAGCTCGGAGAACGCGGGGTTCTTCTCCTGGCAGTCGGCGAGCTTGCCGGGGAGCGAGCCCGAGTCCAGCGCGCCCTTGCGCCGCACGAGCTCACGGGCCTTCCGCGCCGCCTCGCGCGCCCGCGCCGACTCGACGATCTTCTCGACGATCTTGCGCGCGACCCGGGGATTTTCTTCGAGGTACGACCCGAGCTTCTCGTAAACCACCTGCTGGACCCAGGTCTTGACCTCCGATGAGACGAGCTTGTCCTTCGTCTGGGAGGAGAACTTCGGATCCTTGACCTTGACCGAGACGACCGCCGTGAGCCCCTCTCGGCAGTCGTCGCCCGAGAGGGTCGTTTCCTTCAACGCCTTCGTCAGGTTGTTCTGGTCCGCATACCGCTGCAGCGCGCGCGTCAAGGCCGTCTTGAAGCCTTCCAGGTGCGTTCCGCCATCCCGGTTGTTGATCGTGTTGGTGAACGTGAAGAGGGTCTCGGTATAGCCCTCGTTCCACTGCAGGGCGATCTCGACCCGCTCTTTGTCGGCGTCGCGTCGCGCGTCGCCGGCGCCCCCCGCCCCTTTCACGTCCTGGAAGAAGATGACCTTGTCGTGGATCGGCTGCTTCGTCTTGTTCAGGTGCTCGACGAAGGAGCGGATCCCGCCTTCGTAAGCGAAGTCGTGCTTCTTCTCGGTCCGCTCGTCGTGGATGGAAATGGCCACGCCCGGGTTGAGGAACGACAGCTCCCGCAACCTCTGCGAGAGGCTGTCGAAGTGAAACTCGGTGACGGAGAAGATCTCGGTGTCCGGCCAGAAGGTCATCTTCGTGCCCGACTTGCGGGAGGTCCCCGTGGACTTGATCGGCGCCGCCGGAATGCCGCGCTCGTAAGTCTGGACCCAGACCTTTCCGTCGCGGCGGACCTCGACCTCCAGCCGCCTGGAGAGCGCGTTGACGACGGAGACGCCGACCCCGTGCAGGCCTCCGGAGACCTTGTAGGAGTTGTCGTCGAATTTCCCGCCGGAGTGCAGGTCCGTCATGATGATCTCGAGCGTCTCGCGCTTGTGCTCCTTGTGGAGCCCTACCGGAATGCCGCGCCCGTTGTCTTCCACGGTGACGGAGTTGTCGGAGTGGATCGTCACCGAGACGTGATCCGCATGTCCGACCTGCGCCTCGTCGATGGAGTTGTCCACGAGCTCGAAGACCATGTGGTGCAGCCCCGTGATGTCGTCGGTGTCCCCGATGTACATCCCGGGCCGCTTCCGGACCGCTTCGAGGCCCTTGAGCAGCTTGATCGAGTCTGTGGTGTATGCCGTGCTCATTTTCGCCAGCCGTTCACGGCGCGCAGGGACTCGCGCTCCACGGCGCGGCCCGCGCGCATCTCGACGATCGCCGGCGCCCACCGGCGCCAGCGCGCCGGATCCGAGGCGGTCGTCAGGATCGCCGTGACCCCGTCGGGAAGCGCGTCGAAGAAAGCCTCCGCCCAGCCCGCCGACAGGCCGGCGTCGAAATCGTCCACGCCGAGCAGGGGAGCTTCACCCGTTGCGCGCGCGATCGCCTTCCACTCCGCGAGCTTCGCCAGGGCGACGGTTCGCTGGACCTCGCCGGAAGACGCGCGGGAAGCGAGCGGCCGCCCGTCGCGGGTCCAGACGAGGTCATCGCGGTGCGGGCCGGCCAGCGAATGGCCGCGCCGCCGCTCGGCCGCCGCCACCCGTTCGCAGGCCCTTCGGAGATCGTCCTCCGTGTCGCCATCAGACACGTAACTTACTGAAACCGCTGCATATTCCCGTCCCGCGGCCCTCGCCAGGTCCAGAAAAAGCTCCCTCCAGGACTCGAGGGCCTCTCGCCGTTTCCGGCGCAGGACGGACCCCGCCCGGACGAGCTCCTCCGTCCACGCCGCGAGCTCGTCGCCGCTCACCGCGCCCCCCGTCCGGATCCTCCCGAGGAGGGCATTGCGGCTGCGCAATGCGCGGTCGTAGCGGGCCAGGTCGTCTCCCGCGGCTGGACGGGACGCCAGCAGGAGCCGGTCGACGAAGCGCCGCCGGAATGCCGGGCTCCCGCAGATCAGCTCCCGGTGGTCCGGGGCGAGGAACACGGCCGGGGCGAGGCGCGAAACCTCCCGGAAGCCCACGGGCGATCCATCCCGCTCGAAGGCGCGGCCGCCTTGCCGAGCCCACGCCATCGTCAGACGGGTCGCTTCGAAGCCCTGACGCAGAACCCCGCGGAGGGTGAACCCCCCGTCGCCGTTGGCCATCTCCGAAGCGGTGGCCCGCCGGAAAGATCTCTGCCCGCACAACAGCGCGACCGCCTCGAGCAGGTTGGTCTTCCCCTGCGCGTTCTCGCCGACGACGAGGGTCATTCCCGGTCCGAAAGGGACGGGATCCGGAGAGAGGTTGCGGAAGCCGGTTGCTGTGATTTCGGAGACGCGCAAGCTTGGCAATCAGAGCCGCATCGGCATCACGACGTAGAGATACCGCGAAGAACCCTCGATCTCCCCCTCCGGCCGGCAGATGCATTGCGTGTTCTCGTCCTTCAACTCCAGCCGGATGTTCTCGGTCTCGGCCTCGTCGAGGAAATCGAGGAGGTATTGCGCGTTCAACCCGATGGAAAGAGGCTCGGCGGAGTATTCGACGTCGAGCGTCTCGGTTCCTTCCCCGAGCTCCTGGCTCGCGGAAGCGATCGTCAGCAGGTTCTTCTCGAAGGAGAGCTTGACCCCCCGCGATCGCTCGGAGGAGAAGAGGGCGACGCGGCGGATCGCCCCCTGCACCACTCCGCGCGGCACGATCGCCGTCTTGTCGTTGTTCTTGGAGAGGATCTTTTCGTAGTCCGGAAAGTTCACGTCGAGCAGCCGCGCGATGAGCTGCCGGTTGCCGACTTGGAAGAGCAGGTGGTTCTCGGAGTGGCGGATCTCCAGGTTGGGGGAGTCTCCGCCATCCATCTTGAGGATCTCCGCCAGCGCCTTCTTGGGCACCAGCACGTTGGGCAGGGCCGGCTTGCCGTTGGAGCGCGCGAAGTTGATCAGCGCCAGGCGGTGCCCGTCGGTGGCCACGAGCTCGAACTCCTTGCCCTTTTCCTTGAGTAGCGCGCCCATGAGCTGGAAGCGGGTTTCTTCCGCGGACACCGCGTATAAAACCTTTCGGCTCACACGTTTCCAGAGATCGAGGGGGAAGCTGACCTCTCCCTTCCCTTCGACCTTCGGGACCGTCGGGAAGTCCTCGGCCGGCTGCGCGACGAGCCGGAAGCTCGAGCGCTGACAGGTCACGCCGAGGTAGTGGTTGTCCATCAGTTTGAGGTTGACGTCGGCGTCCGGCAGGTTGCGGATCAGGTCGAAGAGCTTGCGCGCCGGAACGGTCACGCTGCCCGGGCGGGAGACGCGCGCCTCGGCCTGGGAGAGGAGCGTCAGGTCCAGGTCGGTCGAGGTGAAATCGAGGTGGCCGTCGGAGGCCTTCAGCAGGATGTTCGAGAGAATCGGAATCGTATTTTTCCTCTCGACCACCCCTTGCATGAGCGTGAGCTCATTCAAGAAGTCGCCCCGCTTGAGCGTCAATTCCATGGGAACTCAAAGCCTCCGGAAGAGAAAAAAGTTTACCACAAACAGTCGAAATAACAGGCCCTGTGGAGGAGCCGCGGACAGCAGAAAAAGTCAATATCCATCGGGTCGAAATCATCCTCTCCGGAGTGCGCGTGAAACACCGGGATCCGCAGCGACGCCTCCTCGGGACGCGGCGACGCGCTTGCGGAAAAGGCCCGAGTGGAAAACGAGTGGGGAAAAGGGGAAGTCAGCGAAACGACTGCTGAAACGTCTCCATCACCTTGCGGAAATCGGCGTCGTCGTCGACCATCCGCTCGATCTTCTCCACCGAGTGCATGACCGTCGAATGGTGCTTGTCGTTGAAGATCCGGCCGATCTCCGGGTAGGAAAGCGAGGTCAGCTTCCGGCAGAGATACATCGCGACCTGGCGCGGAAACGCAATCGGTTTCGCGTTGCTCCTGGCCTTCATGTCCGAGACGCGCAGCCCGTAGTGGCTCGCGACGGCCTTGAGGATGTCGGAGGGGAGGACGCGATTCTCCTCTCCGACGAGGTCCTTCAGGGTCTCCCGCGCGAGCTCGACGGAGAGGGGCCTGCCCGTCAGCGAGGAGAAGGCCATGACGCGGTTCAGGCGCCCCTCGAGCTCCCGGATATTGGACTTGACGGTGCCGGCGATGAAGAGCGCGACGTCGTTGGGGATCTCCATTTTCTCCGCGGCCGCCTTCTTGCGGATGATCGCGACCTTCATCTCCAGATCGGGCGGCTGGATGTCCGCGATGAGACCCCATTCGAACCGCGAGCGCAGGCGCTCCTCCAGCGTGGGGATCTCCTTGGGCAGCGCGTCGGAGGTCACCACGATCTGCTTCTGGGCGTCGTGGAGGGCGTTGAACGTGTGGAAGAACTCTTCCTGGGTCGAGTCCTTGCCGGCGATGAACTGCACATCGTCCATCAGGAGGACGTCGAGCTCGCGATAGCGCCGCTTGAACTCGTGCATCCGTTCGAAGCGCAGCGCGTTGATCAACTCGTTCAGGAACCGCTCGGCGGACAGGTACAGCACGCGCATCTGGGGCGCCCGGCGCAGGACTTCATGGGCGATCGCGTGCATCAGGTGGGTCTTGCCCAGGCCGACGCCGCCGTAGAGAAAGAGGGGGTTGTAGGAGCGTGACGGCGTCTCGGCGACGGCCCGGGCCGCCGCGTGGGCGAACTGGTTGGAGGACCCCACGACGAAGGTCTCGAACGTGAAACGCGGGTTGAGGATCAGTCCGCGGGCGGCCGCGGAGGGGAGCGGAGCCTCCAGGGGGAGGGTGTCGCCGCCCGCCGGCTCGAACTGTATGGCCAGCCCGGGAAAGCCGGCCGCGGCGGCTTCCTTGGACAGCAGCTCGCCGTGCCGCGTCTCGATCCAGTCGGCGAAGAGCCGGCTCGGCACCGCCACGCGGAGGGAGGGCTTTCCGGCGCGGGGCTCGAACGCGAGCTGCCGCGTCGGCTCGAACCAGGTCTTCAGCTCCTTGGTGTCGAGCTTGCCTTCGAGGCTCTTGACGATGGAACGCCAGACTTCCGTCATAAGGGCGGGCCGTTTTCCGCAAAGATTTCCACAGGCTGTGGAAAGCCCTTCGGGATCAAAGGGGGCGGAGTATACAACCGGAAGTCGGGAGTCGGGAGCCGGGAGTCGAGGGCGGCCTCTCTTGGACTTCCGACTATCGACTCCCGGCTCCCGCTTCCTTGACTTCCCCCCCGCCAGACCCTAGGATGCACCGTTTTTTATGAAGCGGACTTATCAGCCGAACAACCGCAGGCGCAAGCGCACGCACGGGTTCCTCGGGCGCATGCGGACGCGTTCGGGTCGCGCCGTGATCTCGGCGCGCCGCCGCAAAGGACGCAAAAGAATCTCGGTGTGAACCCCGGTCCGGTCGCCGGCGAGGGGTTTTCCCGTGGTGACCGCCTTCGCAAACGAAGGGAATTCGAAGAGTGCTACGCCTCCGGAACCCGCGTTTCCGGGCGCCATCTGCAGATTTTCCTCCTTCCGGAAAGCGGGTCTTGGCGCCTGGGACTCTCCGTACCCCGCCGGGTAGGAAGCGCCGTCCTGCGCAACCGCGTGCGCAGACGCCTCCGGGAGATCTTCCGCCGCAACCGCGAGCTGCTCGCCCCTTCGGGCACCCGGCTGGTGATCCACGCGCGGCCTTCCGCCGCGAAGGCGACCTTCCAGGAGCTCCTCGAGGACTATCGGCAGATCCTTTCCCGCCCCCGGCGGCAGGGGAAAGCCGACCGCTGAGCCCGGGCGCCCGCGCAGCCGTCGCGGTGCTGCGCTTCTACAAGCGCTTTCTCTCCCCGCTCTTGCCGTCGGCGTGCCGTTTCGAGCCGACGTGTTCCGTGTACGCGCGCGATGCCATCGCGCGTCACGGCCTGATGCGCGGCTCCGGCCTCGCGGTCCGGCGACTCCTGCGCTGCCACCCCTTCACGCGCGGCGGGTTCGATCCGGTGCCCTGACCCATGGACGGAAAGCGTCTTCTTTTCGCGGCGGCTGCGTCCTTTCTCGTCCTCATGCTCTGGGAGTGGCTGGGGCCCAAGCCGGCTCCCCGGCCCGCCACCCCGCCCGCTCCCGCGGCGCAGGCCCAGGCGGCGCCCCCGGTGGTCGCGCCTCCGGCCGCCGCGCCCGAACAGTCCGTGGCGGCCGCCGCCGAGACTTCGACCGTCCTGGAGAACGAGGTTCTGCGCGCGACGTTTTCCAACCGCGGCGCGGTCATGACCTCCCTGGTCCTGCGCCACCACGCGGACGATGAGGGCCGCCCCCTGGAGCTCATTCC
This sequence comes from Thermoanaerobaculia bacterium, assembly GCA_046261875.1. Lineage (GTDB taxonomy): Bacteria > Acidobacteriota > Thermoanaerobaculia > UBA5066 > Gp7-AA6 > JBHENW01. The sequence continues at coordinate 11,192 of JBHENW010000062.1, forward strand.
CACGATGCCCCGCGATGCGCCGCGGCCCCTGGCGGTTCTCCTGCCCGGAGATGGCTCGCTCTCCCGCCGTGCCCGCAACGCCCTCTTCGTCGCCGAGAAGACGGGGGAGCGCGGCGTGCGCTTCCGCTACGCCGACTCAGGCCTCGCCGTCACCAAAGAGATCCGATTGTCCGGCCCCTATCTCTTCGATCTCCGGATCGACGTCCCCGGCCAGACCTTCACCGTCCTCGCCGGCGTGGGTCTGCGCAATCGAACGGAGACGCGGGGTACGGCGTACGCTCTGCCTCTGACCGCCATCGCCACGGTCGGCAATGGCTTCGAGCGCGTCAAGCTCCCCGACGCGAAGGGGCTCGCCACCTGGCCCATGCCGGACGGAGGATTCGCGGGTCTCGAAGACAGCTACTTCCTCGCCGTGATCCTTCCGAAGGCGCCCGAGCGCGCCATGGCCCAGCCCCTGACCTTGCGGGACTCCGCCGGGAAGACCGTCCCGACGATCGTCGGAGGCGTGACGGCGAAGGAGACGCTCGCGGCACAGGCGTACTACGGGCCCAAGGACGTCGAGATCCTCGATGCCCTCGAGCTCGGGCTGGAGCGGACGGTCGATTTCGGCTGGTTCGAGATCCTCGCCCGTCCGCTCCTGTGGCTGCTCAAGTGGACGTACTCGTGGGCCGGCAACTACGGTCTCGCGATCCTCTTCGTCACGCTCATCGTGCGCATCCTGATCTTCCCGCTCATGCACAAGAGCTACGCCTCGATGCGCAAGATGCAGAAGCTCGCGCCGAAGATGACGGCGATCCGCGACAAGTACAAGAAGTCGCGCACCGACGCCGCGCAGCGGGCGAAGATGAACCAGGAGCTGATGGCCCTCTACCAGGCGGAGGGCTACAACCCGATGAGCGGCTGCTTCCCGATGCTCCTGCAGCTGCCCATCCTGATCGCCTTTTTCAACGTCCTTTCCCGCTCGATCGAGCTGCGGCACGCTCCGTTCGTCCTCTGGATCAAGGACCTCTCCGCGCCGGACCGCACCTACGTCCTCGTCATCATCATGATCGTCACGATGTACGTGCAGCAGGCGATGACGCCGTCCGCGGCGGACCCGATCCAGAAGCGGATCTTCATGGCAATGCCGATCATCTGGGGCTTCTTCCTCAAGGACATGCCCTCCGGGCTCGTGCTCTACTGGCTCTTCTCCAACGTGCTGACGATCCTCCAGCAACTGCTCATCAACCGGATGGGGAGCAAGGACGAGCCGAAGGTGGAGAAACCTCCCGGCGTGAAGAAGGCCCGCGTCCCGCGATCGGCCTGAGGTTTTCATGCGATACGAAGGCAAATCGGAAGAAGAGGCGGTCGAGGCGGCCGCGCGCCAGCTCGGGCGCCCGCCGGGGGAGCTGAAGTACCGCGTCGTGCGCGACGAACGCTCCTTCTGGGGGGGCCGGGTCGTCGAGATCGACGTGGAAAACGGCGCCGCGGCGCCCCCGCCGCAGAGGCCCGCGGAGCGCTCGGAGCCGGCGCCCGGGGAGCTCCTCGACGCGGACGCTTTCACTGCGGCGGAGACGACCCTGACGGAGCTCCTGTCCGCGGCCGGCTTCCTGGTCGAGATTCGCCGCCAGGCCTCTCGTGAGGAGATGGTCTTCGAGCTGATCGGCGACGACGTCGAGCCTCTGCTCGCCAACCGCGGCGAAGGGTTGGGCGGCCTGGAGGTTCTGACCGGCCGCATCGCAAGCAAGCGGCTGGGCCGGCCGGTGCATCCCCGTCTCGACGCGGAAGGCTTCCGCGCGCACCAGAAGGAATCGCTCGAGGAGCTCGCCCTGAGGACGGCCGAGGAGACCAAGCGCACGCGCCGGCCGCAACTGCTCCCCCCCTTGTCGCCCGGAGAGCGCCGACTCGTGCATCTCGCACTCGCCGAGGACCCCGAAGTCGAGACCGAGAGCGAAGGCGAGGGCTTTCTGAAGCGCGTGGCGGTGAAGCTCAAGAGCCGCTAGCGGCAAGCACGCGGAGCCGACAGCCGGAAGCTGACAGCTCCGACCCCATGCGCCCGCGCTCCGATTCCCTCCTCGACACGATCACGGCCCTGGCGACCCCGCTCGGCCGCTCCGCCCTCGCCGTCGTCCGTCTCTCCGGCCCTCAGACTCTCGAGCTTCTGCGCCGGATCGTCCCGGGGCTCCCGCGGCTGATGCGGCCGCGCGAAGCCCGGCTTCTCGCGCTCTGCGGCTCCGACGGGAAGCTCCTCGACCGCGGCATCGTGACCTACTTTCCGGGGCCGGCCTCCTACACGGGCGAAGACATGGCGGAGATCTCCGTGCACGGGAGTCCCGTCCTCGCGCGCGGCGTCCTTTCGGCGCTCACGGAGGCGGGCGCGCGGGTCGCGCGGCCGGGGGAGTTCACCGAGCGGGCGTTTCTCCTCGGCAAGATGGACCTGATTGAAGCGGAGGCCGTGCGCGAGCTCATCGAAGCCCGCACGGAAGCGGCCGCGAGGTTTTCGGCGCGGCGCCTGGAAGGCGGCCTCTCGGACCGGCTGTCCAGGGTCCGCGAGGACCTGCTCGGAGTCGCCGCGCAGCTGACGGCGGCGATCGATTTTTCCGAGGACGTCGGGGAAAAGCTGCCGGATGCCCTGTTGTCCCGGCTCGGGGCGACCGCCGCGGAGCTCTCCGTGCTGGCCGGGACCCACGCGGCGGGACGGCTGCTCGAGTCGGGCTGCCGCGTCGCCATCCTCGGGCTCCCCAACGCCGGGAAATCGACTCTGTTCAATGCGCTCGTCGGTACGGCCCGCGCGATCGTCACGGAGATCCCCGGAACGACGCGCGACACGCTGGACGCCACGATCGACATCGGAGGCATCCCGGTCGAGCTCGTGGACACGGCGGGCCTCCGCGAGACCGACGAGGTCGTCGAGCGGATCGGTGTCGAGCGCGCCCGAGCCGAAGGGGAGCGGGCGGACGCGGTGATCTACGTGTACGACGTGACGCGGGGGTGGCAGCCCGAGGATGAGACGGCGGTCGCGGCGTGGAACGGCAAGCCGCGACTCGTCGTGGCCAACAAGATGGACCGGCCCGCCGCCTCTTCCGGCGAAGCGCCGCCCGCGGCGGAGGCGGAGCCTCTCTGCGGTCTCGGCCCCGATGCCGGTGCCCGGCTCCAGGCCCTCCTGGCGCAGCGCATCGCCGCCGGGGTCTCGACGGAATCGGCCTCCGACGTCCTCTCCTCCGCACGCCAGAAAGACCTCGTGATGCGCGCGCGCGACGCGGCGGCGCAGGCGCGTGAAGCCCTGTCCGGCGGGGTCTCCCCGGAGTACGCGGCGACGCACGTCCATGCCGCGCTGGACGCGTTGGCGGACCTGTGCGGCGAGACCACGAGCGAGGACGTTCTCCGGCGTATCTTCGACAGCTTCTGCATCGGAAAATGAGCGGGATGCGCTTCGAAGTGCTCGTCATCGGGGGGGGCCATGCCGGCATCGAAGCAGCGCACGCCGCCGCCGCCATGGGGCGGCGGACCGCCCTGCTGACCGCCGACCGTTTGGCGATCGGGCGGATGTCCTGCAACCCGGCGATCGGCGGCCTCGCCAAGGGCCAGCTCGTCCGCGAGATCGACGCGCTCGGCGGCCTCATGGGGGGGCTGGCCGACCGGGCCGGCATCCAGTTCAAGGTCTTGAACCGGTCGCGCGGTCCGGCGGTCTGGGGACCCCGCGCGCAGTGCGACAAGGCTCTCTACGCGCGGCTCGCGCGGGAAGCGCTCGAGGCGACGCCCGGCCTCACGATCCTCGAGGGCATGGCGGAAGACTTCCTCGAAGCGGGGGGACGGGTCCGCGGCGCCATCCTGACGTCGGGGGAGCGGATCGCCGCTTCATCGGTGGTCGTCACGGCGGGAACGTTCCTGCGCGGCCTCATGCACACCGGAGAGCGGCGCGCCGAAGGAGGCCGCGTCGGAGAGCCCGCGGCAAGGGGGCTTTCGGAAGGACTGCAGCGCCTGGGGCTTCGCCTCGGGAGGTTCAAGACGGGGACTCCCCCGCGCGTGCATCGCGAGACGGTGGACTACGCCGCCTGCCTGCCGCAGCACGGCGACGAGCCGCCGGTTCCCTTCTCGTTTCGCACGGAAGCGCTGCGGCTGGACCAGGCGCTCTGCTGGCTGACGGCGACCAACGAGCGCGTGCATCTGCTCATCCGGGAGAACCTGCACCGCAGCCCCATGTACTCGGGCGCGATCGTCGGGATCGGCCCGCGTTACTGCCCGTCGGTGGAAGACAAGGTCGTCAAGTTCGCCGAGAAGCCGGCCCACTCGATCTTCCTCGAGCCGGAGGGGCGCGACGCCGAAGAGATCTACATCAACGGCCTCTCCACTTCGCTGCCGGAAGAGATCCAGCGCCGGATCCTGTCGGAGATCCGCGGCCTCGAGCGCGCGCGCATGCTCCGCCCCGGGTACGCGGTGGAGTACGACTTCTCCTTCCCGGAGCAGCTGCGCGTCACGCTCGAAGCGCTCGACGCTCCGGGCCTCTTCCTCGCGGGCCAGATCAACGGCACCTCCGGCTACGAGGAGGCCGCCGCGCAGGGGATCTGCGCCGGGATCAACGCCGCGCTCGCGGCGGGCGGGCAGGAACCCTTCGTCCTGGAACGGTCGGAGGCCTACACGGCGGTGATGATCGACGACCTGACGAAGAAAGGGCTGGAAGAGCCGTACCGGCTGTTCACCTCTCGAGCCGAGTACCGCCTCCTTCTCGGCGTGGATTCGGTTCTGCCGCGCCTGCTTCCGCATGCGCGCCGGCTCGGTCTGGTCTCGGAGTCGGAGTACGCGCGGGCGATGCGCGGGGAAGAGCGCCTGCAGCGCGCGCGGGAGACCCTCGAGTCCGCGCGGGTCTATCCGACGACCGGGACGCGGAAGAGAGCCCGGGAGCTTCTGGGCGTCGACCTCTTCGAAGAGGCTACGCTCGCTAAACTATTGACACGCCAGAGCTTAAGCGCGAACCGGCTGGCGCGTTTCGCCCCCGACGCGTTCGCGGAGCTCTCCGACGACGAGCGGGTCATCCTCGAGAGCCGCGTCAAGTACGCGGGTTACATTCGGCGCGAGCAGGAGAGGCTGGAGCGTCTGCGCCCGCTCGAGTCGCGGCAGATACCCGAGCAGTTCGATTATTCGCGGATCGCCGGCCTTTCGCGCGAAGTCGTCGAGAAATGCTCGCGCCGGCGTCCGCGCACCGTCGGCGAAGCCTCCCGGATCCCCGGCGTGACCCCGGCCGCCGTCGCGATAATCTCGGCGCATGTCGCCCGAGGGGAATCCCTCCCCGCCTGAGGCCTTCCGGGAGCTTCTGGCGGCGGCGGCGCCGCGATTCGCGCTCTCTCTTTCTCCCGGGGCCCTCGATTCCCTTTCCCGTTTTCTCGCGGAGCTCGACCGGTGGCGGCGCGCGATGGATCTGACCGGCCCGTTGACGACCTCGGAGCTCGCGGACCATGCGCTCGAGTCCGCCTTCGGAGCGTCCCTCCTTCCGCAGGCCGGCGGGATTCTCGACATCGGCTCGGGGGCGGGATTCCCGGCCATCCCCCTGGCGCTCGTGCTCCCGGACGTGTCCGTATCTGCGCTCGAGCCGCGAAGCAAACGCGCCGAGTTCCTGAGACACGTATCGCGCTCCGTTCCCGTCCCCAATGTCGAGGTGGTACGCGCGCGGCTGGAGACTCTCGGAGAGAGAAGCTTTGAGGCCGCGACGTTCCGAGCCGTCGCCCGCGTCGCGGACTTGGCCCCGGAGGCTTCTTTCCTCGCGCCCGACGGGCTGCTGCTCGCCTGGACCACGGACGTTGAGAGGCTTTCCCGGGAGCTTTCGCCGGTTTTTCTTTTGGAAAAAACGGAGCCGGTGCCCGGGTCCCGGCGGCGGGCGATCGCGGTATTCCGGAAGACCGCCGTCCCGTCGCGACAACGTCTAGGTGACAACGCCGTCGGGAGCAAGGGAGGAGTGTTCCCCGTGGAACGTCGCGACTGAATGGGCCGGGTCATCGCCATCGCCAACCAGAAGGGGGGCGTCGGAAAAACGACGACCGCGATCAATCTCGGCGCGGCGCTGGCGGCCCTGGACCGCAAGGTTCTCCTCGTGGATTTGGATCCTCAGGCCAACGCGACCTCGGGGCTCGGGTTCAAGAAGGGCGCGGACCGCCCCAATGTCTATGACCTGATCTCCGGAGAAAGCGCGCATGCCGGTTCCGGCTTCCCGACGGGATTTCCCAACCTTTCGCTCCTGCCCTCCTCCCGAGACCTCGTCGGAGCCGAGATCGAGCTCGTCGCGCGGAGCGACCGGGAGCAACGTCTGCGGGCGGCACTGGGGCCGCTGCGCGGCGCTTACGACTTCGTCTTCGTCGACAGCCCGCCCTCTCTCTCCCTTTTGACCGTCAACGCCCTGACGGGCGCCGATTCGGTCCTCGTGCCGCTGCAGACCGAGTACTTCGCCCTCGAAGGGCTGACGGAGCTCATGGAGACCGTCGAACGGGTGCGGCGAGCGTTCAACCCTCTCCTGAAGGTCGAAGGCGTCGTCTTGACGATGTACGACGAGCGGACTAACCTCGGCAGGCAGGTCACCGAAGACATCCGCCACCACCTCGGAGGGCTCGTGTACGAGACCGTCATACCCCGCAACGTGCGGTTGGGCGAGGCTCCCTCCCACGGACAGCCGGTCCTGGCCTACGACATCAAGTCCCGCGGCGCGGAGGCGTACCTGGAGCTGGCCCGGGAGTTCCTGCGCAGGAACGGACGGTGAGCCGCCGGCCCGCGCTCGGCCGTGGCCTTTCGGCGCTCCTTCCGGGGGAGGACGTTCCACGTGGAACATCCGCTCGAGAGGTCGAGACGGCGCGCCTCTCGCCGAACCGTTTCCAGCCCCGCAGACAGTTCACGCACGAATCCCTCGCCGAGCTCGCCGCTTCCATCCGCGAGCAGGGCGTCCTCCAACCGATCGTCGTCACTCCGCGCGGTGAAAAGCTCGAGATCATCGCCGGAGAACGACGCTGGCGGGCCGCCAGCCTCGCGGGCCTCGAGAAGGTCCCGGTCGTGGTTCGCGAGGCCGTTTCTGATCGGGAGCTGCTCGAGCTGGCCCTGGTCGAGAACCTCCAGCGGGAGGACTTGAACGCCATGGAAGCCGCCGAGGCCTATGCGCGGCTGCGCGAAGAGTTCCACCTGACGCAGGAGCGCATCGCCGAGCGGGTGGGGAAGGACCGCGCCACCGTCGCCAACACGATGCGCCTTCTCAAGTTGCCGTCGCCGGTCCGCGAGATGGTCCGGGAAGGTTCTCTCGCACCGGGGCACGCCAAAGCGCTCCTCTCGCTCGGGTCGCCGGACGAGCAGGAAGGCCTGGCGCGGGAGATCCTCCGGCGGGCTCTTTCCGTCCGACAGACGGAAGCCCGTGTCGCCCGAATCGTCGAAGGCCCGCGCGTCACGTCCGAACGGCGGCGCGATCCCTTCACCCGGGACGCGGAGGAGAAACTCTCGCGCCGGCTGAAGACACGCGTCCGGATCCACCGGCGCCGGCGCGGAGGCGAGATCCTCGTTCACTTCGGCTCCGAGGAGGAGCTCATCGGAATCTACGAGCGGCTGACAGGCCGCCACTGATCGTCGTCAGCACGCCTCAAGGAGGTCCGGATGAAGTGGAAAGGCACCGGCACGACTCTCAACGGGTTCCTCGATCGGGGCAGTCTCTTCCAGGGCGAGCTCACTTTCGAAGAGACTTTTCGGATTGACGGGAAGTTCGAGGGGACGATCCGCTCCGGAAGCGAGCTGATCCTCGGGGATTCCGCGGAGGTCAACGCGGAAATCTACGTACGGCGACTCTCGGTCAACGGGTCGCTCCGCGGGAGCGTCGACGCGACGGAGAAAGTGGAGGTCCTCTCCCGAGCCCGGGTCACCGCGGACCTGCGGACGCCGGTGCTCAAGGTCGAGGAAGGGGCTTTTTTCCAGGGCCGCTGCCACATGGACGACCGAGGAAAGGTGGTCGATCTCCCGACGCCAGCACCGCCGTCGCCCGGAGACGTTAAGTCACTCAAAACAAAGAAGTTGTAGGTAGACGCCGGGGAGCTCCGGCGACCCGTTCAGCCCTCCGCCGGGCTCGACTCCGCGGCTGCGGGTGTGCTATTGATCCGCGGTTTCCGGCAGAGACAACCGCATCGCGGCTCGGGACTTCTCCCTTCGCGCGGTGCAACCCCTGGACGGCACGCTGGCGACGCGAGGAAGGTGGGCGCAGAAGCGCGCGAAATCCATGATCAAGGCCCCCGACGTCACGCTGCTCTACGTCCTCTTCGCGTTCATCGTCTCGTACGCGATCCTCAAGCGTTTTCTCTTCCGTCCCCTCTCGGCGATCCTCGAAGAGCGGCAGGGTCTCGAGGAATCCGCCGCTCATGCCCACGCGAAGAGCCTCGAAGAGATGGAGAGAGCCGTCGCCGACACGGAGGCCGCTCTGGCGGCGGCGAGGCGGGACGGGCTGCGACTCCGGGAGGAATTGCGGGGGCAGGGGCACGCGCATCTGGAGCGCGAGCTCTCCCGGGCGCGCGGGGAGACGACCGAGGCCCTCCGGTCGGCGACGGGGGAGATCGACGCGGAGGCGCGCCGGACTGCCTCGGAGCTTCCCGGGCGGGCCCTTGAGCTCGCTCGCGGCCTCGCCGAGAAAGTGCTCGGCCGGCGGTTGGCCGCCTGACCGCCATCCGGTCCGTGGCCGAGCTCCCCGTCTTCGCGATCCCTCTCGACGGCGCGTGGCGGATCCTCCGCGCCGCGGCCGAGGCGGGCGAGCACGCAGCCGCCTTCCTCGGGCTGCCGCTCTGGACCTGGCAGCTCGTCAACCTGGGTCTCTTCCTCGGACTGCTCTATTACTTCGTGGCGCGCCCGATGACGGCGCTCTTTCGCCGCCGGCAGGTCGAGATCGAAGAGCGCCTCCGCGAGGCGGAGACGCGGCGCCGGGAAGCGGCCCGCCTGGAGAGTGAGATCCAGCAGCGGATGAGCCGGCTGGACTCGGAGATCGCCGAGATCCGCGCCCGCGGGACGGCGGAAGGGGAGTCGGAGCGCGCCGCGCTGCTGGAGCGCACGGGCCAGGAGGTCGATCGGGTGCGGCGGCAGGCCGAAGAGGAGATCGCGCGGCGCCTGGAAGCCGCCAAGGCGGAGTTGCGGCGCGCGGCCGCGGACCTCACGGCCTCTTCCGCGCGCGAGCTCGTCGCCCGCGAGATCACCGACGAGGACCGCCGACGGCTGCTGGAGGAAAGCGTGAACCGCATGGAGCAGCCCCGATGACGCGCCTCGGCCGCTCCTACGCGCAGGCTTTTCTGGACAGCGCCCCCGAGAGCTACGACGTCGAAGCATTCCTCGGCCAAGCGCAGGGGCTCCTGCACGCGCTCGCCCATCCTCAGCTCCGCGCCTTCTTTCTGGCGCCGGCCGTCCCGCAGGCGGCCAAGCAGAAAGCGCTGGAGGAGATCGCGGGGCGCGTCGGGATCGACGCCTACGGGCTGCGGCTCTTCCGGATCGTTCTGGAAAACCGCCGCATGGGCTTCGCCGGGGAAATACTCGCCGCCCTGCGCGAAACCTACGACCGGCGCCGCGGCGTCGTCGAAGCGCGCGTCGCCGTGGCCGCGGGGATCGGGAGCGAGGAGACGGAGCGCATCGGACGCGCTCTGTCCCGGCGCGTCGGAAAGAAGGTGCGGGTCCGCCTCGAGACGGATCCGAGCATCCTGGCAGGGTTCGTGGCGCGGGTCGGCAGCGAGGTCTTCGACGCGTCGACGGCGCGCGCCATCGACCGATTCGCGGAAACCGTCAAGGAAGGGGCTAAAGCCTGATGGAAATCAAGACCGACGAAATCACGGAAATCCTGAAGCGCCAGCTCGCCGGTTACGAGAAGGCGATCGACGTCGCGGAAGTCGGCACGGTCCTCGCGGTCGGGGACGGCATCGCGCGCATCTACGGCCTCGACAAGGCCATGGCCGGCGAGATGCTGGATTTCGGCCACGACGTGTACGGCCTCGCGCTGAACCTCGAGGAGGACAACGTCGGCGCCGTGCTGCTCGGCGAGACCCGAGACGTCACCGAAGGGCAGGAGGTCCGGCGCACCGGGAAGATCATCCAGGTGCCCGTCGGCCCGGCGCTCGTCGGGCGGGTCGTGGACGCCCTGGGCCGCCCGATCGACGGCAAGGGCTCCATCGCGACGACCGAGCATTACCCGATCGAGCGCATCGCGTCCGGCGTCATCGACCGTCAGTCGGTCAAGGAGCCGGTGCAGACGGGTTTGAAAGCCATCGACGCGATGATCCCGATCGGACGCGGCCAGCGGGAACTCATCATCGGCGATCGCCAGACCGGCAAGACGGCCGTGGCCCTCGACACGATCATCAACCAGAGGGGGAAAGGGGTCGTCTGCATCTACGTCGCGATCGGGCAGAAGAAGTCGACCGCGGCGCAGGTCGTCAAGACGCTCGAAGAGTACGGGGCCATGGAGCACGCGATCGTCGTGTCCTCCTCGGCCTCCGAGCCGGCGCCGATGCAGTTCATCGCGCCCTACGCGGGCTGCGCGATGGGGGAGTACTTCCTCTACAACGGGCAGCACGCGCTGACGGTCTATGACGACCTCTCCAAGCACGCCGCCTCGTACCGGGAGATCTCCCTTCTCCTGCGCCGTCCCCCGGGGCGGGAGGCGTATCCCGGCGACGTCTTCTACCTCCACTCGCGCCTGCTCGAGCGCGCGGCGAAGCTCTCCGACGAGCGCGGCGGGGGCTCGCTGACCTCCCTGCCCGTCATCGAAACCCAGGCCGGCGACGTCTCGGCTTACATCCCGACCAACGTGATCTCCATCACCGACGGACAGATCTACCTCGAAGCCGACCTCTTCTACTCGGGCGTCCGGCCGGCCGTCAACGTCGGGCTCTCGGTCTCGCGCGTCGGCGGCAACGCCCAGATCAAGGCGATGAAGCAGGTCGCCGGGACCCTCCGCATCGACCTGGCGCAGTACCGCGAGCTCCAGGCGTTCTCGATGTTCAGCTCCGACCTGGACAAGGCGACGCAGGCGCAGCTCGAGCGCGGGCGGCGGCTCGTCGAGATGCTCAAGCAGCCGCAGTTCTCCCCCATGGACGTCGAGCTCCAGGTCGTGTCGATCTTCGCCGGCACGCGCGGCTTCCTCGACAAGCTGCCCGTCGAGGCCGTGCTCCCGTTCGAAGCGGGGATGCACCAGTTCCTGCGCAGCGAGCATGGCGACGTGCTCTCCGCGATCGTGGCGACGGGGAAGCTCGAGAAAGCGACGGAAGAAGCTCTCTCCGCAGCGATCGGCGCCTACCTGCAGCGCTTCACGCGGGAAATGGATCCGAAGGCGGCCTGAGCCGCTGCTCCCCGACGCCATGGCCTCGCTGATCGACATCCGCCGCCGGCTCAAGTCGGTGAAGAACACGCAGCAGATCACGCGCGCCATGAAGATGGTCGCCGCGGCGAAGCTGCGGCGGGCACAGGATCGCGTCATCGCGGCGCGCCCCTACGCGAAGAGCCTGCGCGACGTGCTCGCCTCCGTCTCCTCCCGCGTGAAAGAGGACGCGCACCCGCTCCTCGCCTCACGGCACGAAAAGCGGATCGCCCTGCTCGTCGTCGCGGGAGACAAGGGGCTGGCCGGCGCCTTCAACTCGAACATCCACCGCGCGGTGACGGGGCTTCTCGCCGAGAGCCGCGGATGGGAGTCGGTCGAGATCCTTCCCATCGGCAAGAAGGCGTTCGATTACTGGCGCCGCCGGCGCACGCCCCTCTCCGAGCGGTCCTACTCGGGGATATTCAGCCGCGTCGAATATGCCCACGCCCGGGAGATCGCCGAGCACCTGGCAGGCGAGTTCACGAGCGGCCGGATCGACGCGGCTTACGTCGTGTACAACGAGTTCAAGTCCGTCATCGCGCAGATCGTCCGCATCGAGCGGGTC
>JBHENW010000063.1:0-6207 GCA_046261875.1 Thermoanaerobaculia bacterium
CAGGATCTCGCCCTGGACGTCCACCGTGATCTTGCGGGAGAGGTCGCCGGTCGCGACCGCCGTGGTCACCTCGGCGATGTTGCGCACCTGCGCCGTCAGGTTGCCGGCCATCGAGTTCACGCTGTCCGTCAGGTCCTTCCACGTGCCCGCGACGCCGCGCACGTCCGCCTGGCCGCCGAGCTTCCCTTCCGTGCCGACCTCGCGCGCGACGCGGGTGACCTCCGACGCGAAGGAGGAGAGCTGATCGACCATCGTGTTCACCGTCTTCGCGGTGCGCAGGAACTCGCCCTGGAGGGTCTGGTTGCCGCGCTCGAGCGCCATCGTCTGAGAGAGGTCGCCCTTCGCGACCGCCCCGATGACGCGCGCGGTCTCCCGCGTGGGGTGCACGAGGTCGGAGATGAGCGCGTTGACGTTCTCGACGGACGCCGCCCACGACCCCGAGACGTCTCCGAGGGAGGCGCGCTCGGAGATCCTTCCCTCCTTGCCGACCACCCGGCCCAGCCGCTCGAGCTCGAGGCTCATCCTCTGGTTGAGCCCCACGACGTCGTTGAACGCGTCGGCGATCTTTCCGTCGAGGCCGACGAGATCGACCGGCAGGCGCACGTCGAAGGAGCCGCGTTTCAACCGCACGAGGGCCGCGAAGAGCTCCCGCCGCTCGAGGGCGGGAGCGCCGCCGTTGCCTCCCGGCATCTTGGCGAGCAATTGCCTTCGGGCGGCGGCACCGCCGTTGCGGCGGCCGCCCGAAGACGGACCGACGGAGTCAGCCTTCATGATGAGTCCTTTCCAAAGGCTCGGTCAGCACAGACTTCCAGCAGCAGGATGGCTCATCTCGTGCTGTTCACAGCCAGCGCCGGAAGGTCTCGTCTATTTTCGCATCAGTTGGAAATCGGTGCGCACGGATGCAAAAACTGCACCACCGGCGGTGAGATTCGCGGTTACGGGCAGGCCGGCGCCGCCCCCGGGACGGGGGCTCACTCCTCTTTCAGCTTCTCCTTGACGCGCGCGACGTCCTCCCCCGCATTCGGGGCCACGAGCACCCGCACGACCTTGGAACGTCGACCGGGGGCCGACAGCACGAACTCGTGCACCGCCGGACCGGTCAGCCGCAAGGGGTTGCTCTCACCGAAGGACGAGGCCGGCCCGAGGTTTCGGCCGCCCTCCGACACCATCGCATCCGGAGGATCCACCTCGAAGTACACCGGACCGACCGTCCGCTCCGAGACGGACGGGAGCTCCGGAAACGCGACGCGCGAGGTCCGCTGGAGATCGTCCTCGACCTCGACGGTGTCGTCTTCCGCGGCCGGCGTCACGAGCACCTCGAGGTTGAGGTCGCGGTAGCCGGGCAGCTCCAGCCGGACCCTGTGCACCCCCTCCCGGGAGAACTCGAAATCGCGGCCTCCGCCGCTGTCGTCCCAGTCATCCGCCGTACCGACGTACCGGCCATTGACGTAGAGACGGGCCTGGTCAGGGCTCACGGCGAAACGCGCAAAGCGGCGGGTCCGATAGACGTTGTCCACCACCCTCGCGGCTGCCGGGGGTTCCACCGGCGGCGGCGCCGGCGCTGCGGCGACGGCGGGAACGGAGGTCGGCTCGACGGCGGGCGGTCGCTCGACGCTCTGCCGGCGCGCATCGACGGACCGCGAGGGGGTCGCTCGCGCGTAGCGGGGCGCTCCGACGACCGCGTCGGCGGCAGCCGCGGGACCGGCGGTCGGGAGCGATTCAAGCGCGGCCGGGGGCGTTTCCTGCGGCGCCGCGGCGTCGGCGGTCGGCGGCGCGGGGACCGCCCCGGGCAGGCCGGCGACCGCGGGAGGGGGCGTGAGGACCGGCGCCGGAGTTCCCGCGGGGGACCGCTCGCCGGTCGAACGGGCGAGCCATACGAGAACGGCGACGGCGAGGAGGACGGCCGCCAGCCCGAAGAGAGCCGCCGGCGCGGGACCCCGACGCTCCTCCCGCGGCTTGGCCTCCGGGGGCGCTCCAGGCGCCTCCCCGGCTGCGGGGCGCGTCTCGCGCGGCGCTTCGGGCGCGGGCCGCGGGGCGGCGACCGGCGTCTTGCCCGGTGGCGGTGGATCCGGATCCCGGCCGGAGAGCGCGCCGGCGAGGACGGGGGCGACCACGAGCCTGTGCGTTTGTTCCGTCTGGCGGATGCGCGACTCGATGCGGCGGATCTCGGTGATGAACTCGCGCGCGTCCGCCGGACGCTTCTCCGGAGACTTCGCGAGCAGCCGCGCGAAGACCTCCCGAGCGGCCGGAGGCAAATCGCCGCGCAGTTCCAGAGGATCGCGCGGCTCGGTGTGCAGGATCTGGTACACGAGCGTCGTGATCGAGTCGCCCGGAAAGGGCCGCGAGCCCGTGAGCAGCTCGAAGAACACGACCCCGAGAGAGAAGAGGTCGGACCGGCCGTCGAGCTTCTCTCCGCGGATCTGTTCCGGCGACATGTAGGCCGGGCTCCCGATGAGCTGCCCGGTGCGGGTCATCTCCGTCGCTCCGGCGGTCAGGAGCTTTCCGATGCCGAAGTCCGCGACTTTGACCCCGCCGTCTCGGCCAATGAGGATGTTGCCGGGCTTGATGTCGCGATGAACGACGCCGCGAGCGTGCGCGTGCTCCAGCGCCCGCGCGACTTGCCGGATGATCTCGACCCGCTCGCCGAGAGAGAAGGCGCCGCGGCCGCCGAGGTAGCGATTGAGCGGTTCCCCCTCCACGTACTCCATGGCGATGAAGAAGACGTCCTCGTCCTTGCCGACCTCGTAGATGGTGACGATGTTGGGATGCTGGAGGCGGCCGGCGAGCTTTGCTTCCTTCAGGAAGCGGGACTCGGCTTCCGGTCGCTCGAGCCCCAGGCCGCCTTCGGCGCGGATCGTCTTGACCGCCACCTGGCGCTCGATGTGCGGGTCCTGCGCGAGGTACACGATCCCCATCGCCCCCTCGCCCAGGACCGAGGTGATCTCGAAGCGGCCGAGCCGGGAGCCGGCCGTGAGTCTCTTCATTCCCCCCGGTCTTTCTCGCCCGCCCCGTCCTCCTCCCCGCGCGGGCGCCGCTCGAGGAGCCGGCGGGCTTCCGCCTCCCGTTCCGGCGGGACCATGACCTTGCTCAGGCCGAAAGTCCCGAGGTTCTCGGGGAGCGGGGTCGACACGGGTCCTTCCACAATGGACGGAATACCCGCCGCCTTGAGCGACCCGGCGATGATCGTGGCTTCTTCGTCGCGGCCGGTCGCCGCCACCTCGACCCAATCCTCTCGAGCCTGTTTTTTCACGCTTTCTCCCTTTCGCTCCGTCGGACCCGAAGGATCCGAGTCTCCTCGGCACGCGTCTCGACATTTCCGACGACTGCGGCGGCCGCCGCTCCGAGCGCACGGCAACGGGTCGCATACCCCTCCGCCTGTTCCGGGGGCAGCGCGACGAGCAGCCCGCCCGACGTCTGCGCGTCGCACAGGAGGAGGAGGTCCTCCTCTGAAACGGCGCCTTCCGTCTCGAGCCGCGGCTTGAGGTTGCGCACGTTGACCCGGCTCCCGTCCGGCGCGATGCCGCGGCCGGCCAGCCGCCGCGCGGCCGAAAGCAGCGGGACACGGTCGACGGCGATCGCGCCCGCCGTCCCGGAGGCGGTCATCATCTCGTGCAGGTGCCCGAGCAGGCCATAGCCGGTCACGTCCGTGGCCGCGTGGATCTCGAAGCCTTCCATCGCGTCCACCGCGACGCGGTTGAGCGCGGTCATGACCGCGACGGCCTCCTCGAGCTCTCCGTCCGAGAGGAGTCGCTTCCGGAAGAGCCCGGAGACGCCTTCCGCCGCGAGCGTGTCGGCCCGGCCGGCGCAGACCGTGACGCCGATCCCCAGCGGCTTGGTGAGGACGAGGGCATCCCCCGGACGCGCTCCGGAGTTGCGCGTGACGCGCGCCTCCTCCGCGACCCCGGTCACGGCGAGACCGTAGAGCGGGACGTCGTGGTCGATCGAATGCCCTCCCCCGATCACCGCTCCGGCCTCGGCGACTTTTTCCGCTCCACCGCGCAGGATCTCTTCGAGCACCTGCGCCGGCAGGACGGTCGTCGGGAACGCGACGAACGCCAGCGCGAGGATCGGGCGGGCGCGCATCGCATAGACGTCCGAGAGTGCGTTGGCCGCGGCGATCTGGCCGAAGAGGCGCGGGTCATCGACGACGGGCGTGAAGAAGTCGATCGTCTGCACGAGGGCCTGCCCCGCGCCGAGGCGGTAGACCGCCGCGTCGTCGGCCAGAGCGTTGCCGACCAGCAGATTCGGATCCGCCGGGGCGGGCAGCTTCGAGAGAAGCGCGGAGAGGTCGAACTGACCGATCTTGCAGGCTCAACCCGCGCTCGACGCGAACGTCGAGAGCGCGGGATAGCCCGCTTTGCGGTATGTCACGCGCGGATTATAGGAGGCGCCCTCCGGCGGAGCCCGGCGTCGATCCCCCGATCACGACGGCTTCAACTTCACCTTGACGCGGGTTTTTTCCTCGGCGAGCCGGGGCGACACCAGGATGCGGAGAACACGCGGCCGATGGTTCGGCGCGGCGACCTGCAGCTCGTGGACCGCGGGCCCGGAAAGGCGCAGCGCGCGCGTTGCGAGGGTGGCCCCGCGGCCGAGCGTCCGCCCGCCTGCGGACACGACCGCGTGGCGCGGCTCGACGTCGAGCTCGAGGAGGCGACGCGTGCGCGCGTCCAGGCCCGGTACCTTCGGATAAGGAATCGCGGCGCGGCGCTCCATCCTGTCCTCGATCTTCACGGAGTCGCGCGGCGCCTCGTCGGTCCGGAGGACGGCGAGCTCGACCGTCCGGTGCCCCGGCAGCTCGAGGCGGACGCGATGGATGCCGGCCCGTCCGAAGGGAAACTCGGTTCCGCCGCCCCAGCCGTCCCAGTCGTCCGCGACGCCGACGTAGCGGCCGTTGACCCAGATGCGGGTCTGCTCCGGACGGACGGCGAAACGCGCCGTTTCGCGCGTGCGGTAGACCCGCTCGACGGCGCCCGGAAGCCCGAGCGCCTGCCGGTCGGAGGAGCTCTGAACGAGCGCCTCGTCGGAAGGCGTCGCCATGCGGGGCGCCCCCACGAGAGGCGATCCCGCCTGCGCGCCCCCGGGCGTCGGCAGCGCCGGCTGCGGGGATACGGCGGGGGTCGCGACCGCGGCCGTCTCGGCGCCGGCGCCCGCCCGCGACTTGCGGGAGACGAGCCAGGCTGCCGCGAGCAGAAGGAGGGCCCCAGCGGCGGCGAGGAACAGAAGCGTGAGGCCGGCCGGTCTGCCGCGCGGCGCGCCGCCCCCCCCCGCGGAGGGAGGCCTGGAGGCGCGGACGGCCTGGGCGAGAGCGTCCTCTTTCTCCCGGCCGAGGCGGGCGATCACTTGCGCCGCCGCCGGAGAGATCGACTCCACGCGCTCGAGTCCCATCCCCAGACGTTCGACCTCGGCGATGAATGCGCGAGCGTCGGCCGGCCGGTCCTCTCGCGACTTGGCCAGAACGCGGCGGAAGACCTCGTCGGCGGCGGGGGGGAGGTCGGGGCGCACGGCGCGCGGGTCCGTCGGCTGGGCGTTCAAGATCTTGTAGGCGAGGCTCGCCAGCGACTCCCCTCCGAAGGGGCGAGAGCCGGTCATCAGCTCGTAGGTGACGACGCCGAGAGAGAAGAGGTCCGAGCGGGGATCGAGCTTCTCCTCACGGATCTGCTCCGGCGACATGTATGCCGGGCTCCCCAGGATCAGCCCCTTTCGGCTGTGGCCCGACGTGACGGATGCGAGCAGCTTTCCCACGCCGAAGTCCGTCACTTTGACCGCGCCCTCGCGGGTCACCAGGACGTTTCCCGGCTTGATGTCCCGGTGGAGGACGGACTTTTCGTGCGCGTGGCCGACCGCCTCGGCGATCTGCCGGACGATCCACAGAGCTTCCGGGACGGTGAACCGCGTGTGCGCCGCGAGCAAGGCTTTCAGCGACTCGCCGTCCACGTATTCCATGACGATGAAAGGGACGTCGCGGGCGCGGCCGACGTCGAAGGCCGTCACGATGTTCGGGTGCTGGAGCCGCCCGGCCAGCCGTGCTTCGCGGAGGAACTGGTCCTCCATCTCGTCGCGGGAGAACTCGGGCGGCCCCCCTTCCGGACGGAACGTCTTCAACGCGATCGGCCGCCCGATGCGCGGATCGGTGGCGAGATACACGACTCCCATCGAGCCCTTGCCGAGCACCCGGTGGACCTGGAACCTCCCGATCCAGGATCCGGC
>JBHENW010000064.1:0-16635 GCA_046261875.1 Thermoanaerobaculia bacterium
CAGCATTGCAGGAGGCGGTCGCCCTCTACCGCGGCGGTACGAAGGTACAGAAACCCGGGGATGACCAGAGCCCCCCGCCTGGTACGGCTGAGTCAGCGGTTCGCCCGCTTATCCGATGGCGCTCGCCGCCGCGGCGTTCGCGGGGTACGAGCTGTGGCGGCGGGCGGTCGCGGGCACCCTTCCCGACCAATCCCCCACCGCCGCGCGCCTCGTCGCCGGCGCCGGGCTGCTCCTCGTCCTCGTGGTCTCACCCTCGGCCGAGCATCGCCGGGCCCGCGAGGGGTTCCGCGTCGCACGCGCCATCCGTCTGCCGGATCCCGCGCGCGCGTCGTTGAACGCGGTCTTCACCGCGCAGCTCGCCGTGGATCACGTCTCGTCCTTCCGTCTGGACCGCGAGCTGCCCGCGCCCCTGGACGAGGTGAACCTGTCGGATCTGGCCTACCGGGTCTGGAGGAGCGGAGAGCGCCGGTTCCGGCAGGCCGGCCTCATTTCCTACGAGGTCCTGGATCCCGGCGGACGCTACCGGAGCTCCTTCGCGCTCATCCCCGAGCGCGAACAGGATCCGGGGAGCTCGGAGCCGCTGCGGATCGACCGGCACGCCATGCCCGTCGTGCGCCGCACGGCTCCCCTGCAGTACCGGGGGGAGCCGTGGGGGAGCGTCCGCATCGAGGTCGCGGACTGGCCGGCCTGGGACCCCCTCCCCCCGGGGATCGAGGTCTATCGCCGCCTCGTGCTCGGAGATCCGTCCGAGGGCTCGCCCCCGAAAGTCGCGCCGCGCCCCGTCCTGACGACCTATGCGCCGGACGGGCAGCGGCGCAACGAGGGTCCCGACCTGCCTCCCGGGATCCTGCAGCGGGTGCGGCGCGCCGACCGTCCCCTGACCGTGGTGCTCGAATACCGCGACGAAGTGCTGCGCGGCGAGGTGCGGCCGCTCGGAGACGGGCTGCTGCTCGTCGGCATACCGGGCCCGGGCCTCCTGGGTCGATTCCTCAACGCCGCGCTGCTGCTGCCCGGCCTCTTTCTCTTCGGAGCGCTGTGGGGCGTCCTGACCCTCTGGCGCGCGGTGATCGCCGCGCCGGCGGGAAAGGCGGAGCTCCCGCAGGGGGCGCGGACGTTCCGGGGCCGGCTCGTGAGCCTCTTCGTCGTCGGGGTCATGATCCCGCTCTTCGCGGTCACGATCTTCCTGCGCCAGGAGATCGAGACGCGCTCCGTGCGCGACACCGTGGACCACGCGCGAACGGCGCTCAACACGGCGCGCCGCGTACTCGACGACTACCTCCTGTCGGCCACGGCCGGCCGCGCGCCGCTGGCGACCTTGGACGACGTGCTCCTCGCGTGGCTCGCGAGCGCCGTCGGCTACGACCTCTCCGTCTCGGCGCCCGACGCGACGCTCGTCGCGACCTCGCGCCGCGACCTGTATGCGGCGGGCCTCCTGCCGGACCGGGTGCCGGCGGCGGCGTACACCGCGATCGGGCTCGGGGGCGCCTCCGAGCACGTCGGCGCGCGCGTGATCGGCGGGAGCCGCTTCGACGAGATGACGACCGATCTCTCCTCCGTGCCGGGCGTGCCCGGAGTCCGCAGCCCGGGCCTCCTCTCGCTGCTCCTGCTTCCGCAGCAGCGGCTCGCCGAGGCCGAGGCATCCCGCCTGACCGCCGCCGTCTCCGCCTTCAGCCTCCTCGCCTTCCTCGTCTCCGCGTTCGTCGCGGGACGACTCGCCCTCCGCGTGGCCAAGCCGGTCGCGGATCTCGTGCAGGGCACTCGCGCGGTCGCCCGCGGGGACTTCTTCCCCCGGCTGGCTGAGCCTCCGGACGACGAGCTACGGGAGCTGGTTCGCGCCTTCCTCTCGATGTCCCGGAGCCTCGCGGAGCAGACGGACGCCCTCTCGCGCGAGAAGGAGCGGCTCGCGACGCTTCTGGCGCACCTGACGGCCGGGGTCGTGGCCTACGGGGAACAGGGACGAGTGCTTCTCGCGAACCCGGCGGCCGCCGCGCTCGGCGGCGGGCGGGCGGACGGCGTGAGCCTCGAAGAGGTCTTCGCCGGCGAGGGGATGAAGCCGATCCGCGACGTCCTGCGGGACCTCCCCGATGCGTCCCTTTCCGCGGAGATCGAGCCCCGGCCGGGAGAGCGGTGGCGGATCGTGACGGTCCCTCTGCCGCTCGGCGGAGAGGGCGCCCGGATGGCCGTCATCGAAGACGTCTCCGACGTCGTGCGGTCCAACCGGCTCGCCGCCTGGGCGGAGATGGCCCGCATCATCGCGCACGAGATCAAGAACCCGCTCACGCCGATCCGGCTCTCCGTCGAGCACCTGAGGGAGGTGTGGCGGCGCGGCGACCCGGACTTCGACCGCGTTCTCGAAGAGTGCGTGACGAACGTCCTGCGCCAGACCGAAGAGCTGCGCCGCTCCGCGTCGGAGTTCTCGGACTACGCGCGGCTGCCCCGGCCGGAGGTGCGGCCCCTCGACGTGGGCAAGCTGTTGCGCGAGACCGCCGCGGCGTATGCCGGCGCTCCGGGAGTCCGTTGGGTCATCCGCGCCGAGGAGGGCCTCATCGCGGACGCGGATCCGCGGCTCCTTTCGCGGGTCTTCGCGAACCTCGTTGGCAACGCGATCGAAGCGTTCGCGGGCCGGGGGGGCGAGGTCGCGCTCACGGCGGCGCTCGAGGACTCCCGTATCGTGGTCTCGGTCGAAGACGACGGTCCGGGCGTGTCCTCCGCGATCCTGTCTCATCTGTTCGACCCGTACTTCTCCTCCAAGAGCGGCGGAACGGGCCTGGGCCTCGCCATCGCGAAGAAGATCGTCGAGGAGCACGGCGGCGCGATCCGCGCCGAGAACCGGAGCTCGGGCGGCTTCCGGGTGCGTTTCGACTTGCCCCTGCACCGCCGGGCGCCCCGGCCCGAGACTCCGGAAGGGGTCATCGCCTGAACCGGGTGGCCTCCGCCGCGCTGCTCGCGCTCGCGGCGTTGACCGCATGTGCGCGCGAGAAGCCGGCCGAGGCGCGGCCGCTCTCCTCCGGCGACGCCGTCTGGCTGCGCGACGGCGTCGGGCCGGACGCCGCGAGCCTGGAAGACGCCCTCGTCAGCTCCGGCTTCTCCGCCGTGTTCCTGCCCGCGCGCACTCTCCGGAGCGAGGGAGACCGGTTCGAGGGGGCTCCCGCCGGCTCTCCCCCCGTCCCCCTCGCGCGGATTCCGGTCGTCCTCGTCGTCCACGCGGGAGAGGACTTCGCGACGACCCTGCGCACCGCGTCGGGCCAGGGCCGGAAAATGCTCGTGGATTCCGCGGGCCGGGTCGTTCAGGGCGCAATCGCCGACCGGCAGCTCTTCGGGCGTGTCGTCGGGCTCCACCTCGACCTCCCGTTCACCGCCGACGGCCTCGATGCCTATTCGGAGGTCATCCGCGCGGCGCGACGGCAAGTTCCGGCGCAGTACCGCCTGACGGCGTCCTTGCGGATCGCGCCGAACGAGGAGGAGCGGGAAGCCCTCGGGAAGCTCCCCCTCGACGGGTGGACGGCGAACGTCTTCGGCGAGCAGAGCCCGGCCGATCCCGTCGCCGTCGATACGCTCGGGAAGCCGTGGTGGGCGGTCTTTTCCCCCGCGGCGCGGGGCGTGGTACGCGGCGCGGACGGTTCGGTGCGCAGGGTTCTGCCCGAGAGATACCTGGCGGTGTTCTCCGACCGGCCGGACGTGGACCTCACGCACGACCTCAGCTGGAAAGAGGAATGGGCGTCGGCCTACTTCCTGCGGCCCCGCGCCAGAATCGCCTGGGAGGACACGATCATCTCACCGGGCGAGGTGATCAGCTTTTCGCATCCGTCGCTGCCCGAGATGCTCTCGCGCCTGGGCGCGGACGTCGCGGCCCGCCGGAACGTCCGGGGACGGGTCATCGCCCTCGAAGGTCTGCGGGAAGAAGACCGGATCTTCACCCTCGCGGCCCTCGGAGACGTTCTGCTCGGCCGCTCACTCGATCCGGACCTGCGGGTGGCGGTGGGGCCGGCCGGGCCGCGCGCTCTCAGCGTGGGAGGGGAGAACAGAACCGCCCACACGTCCGCCGTATCCCGCACCGGGAACTGGGTGGAGGTCGAAATGCCGGGGTTCGGCATCCGCGACGTCCTGCCCGGTGGGTTCGAGCGATACGAAACCTACGACGCGGAAGAGCGGCCCGTGACGCTGGGGCGCGCCGTGCGCGTTCGTTTCTTCGAAACCCTGGTCGGTGCTTTCGAGCGCATCGCGCCGGCCGTCGTGACGCTCCCGTCGGCGCCTCGCCAGGGCTGTTGCCGCTGGCGCTCCCGCTACATATCCGCCGCCGGTCGGGAGATCACCACCGACTGGGCGCCTCCTGAGCCGACGGCGACCCCGGCGGCTCGCCGACCGGGCGGGGGAAGTTAGCCTACCGGCGCAGGAGAGAAAGGAGCTTCGCGACCGGGCCGGAGAGAACGAATGTCAGCGCGAGGGCGAGGAGCGCCGCCGACGGGCGCAGGGCGATCACCATGAAGACCAGGGCGATGGCGGGAAGGATCCAGGCCGGGCGCTTCCGCCGGAGGTCGATGTCCTTGAAGGAGCGGTAGCGGATCGTCGAAATCATCAGGTAGGAAAGCAGGATCGTGAGGACCAGCAGGCCGGTCATCCAGACCCGGTCGACCAGGCGCTCGGGCGTGGCCAGGACGAGAGTCGAGATCGTCCCGGCGGCCGCGGGGATCGGCAACCCGATGAAGTACCGCTTGTCGGTGACGTGCGTCTGGATGTTGAAGCGCGCGAGCCGCATCGATCCGCACACGACGAAGAGGAAAGACACGAGCCATCCGATGCGGTCGAAGTCGGAAAGCCCCCAGGAATAGGCGAGCACGGCCGGCGCCACCCCGAAAGAGACGAGGTCGGCGAGCGAGTCGTACTCCTCGCCGAACTCGGAAGCGGAGTTCATCAGGCGCGCCACGCGGCCGTCGAGCATGTCGAGCACCGCCGCCAGGATGATGAGAAGGGCCGCGGTCTCGAAAGTTCCGCGGATCGAGCCCCAGATCGAGAGGTACCCGCAGAAGAGGTTGCCGACGGTGAAGAGGGTCGGGAGCACGAAGAGGCCCCGCGAGAGGCGTTCGCGGGAAAGACGGCGGACGCGGCTTCGGGCCGGGGGTGCGCCGGTGAGGATCTCTTCGTCGGCCATGCCTACGGCCAGCGGGCGACCGGGGTCTTTCCGGCCTTCACCTTGGATCCCTTGGCGACGAGGATCTCCGTGCCGTCCGGCACGAAGTGGTCCACGCGCGAGCCGAATTTGATCATGCCGATCCGTTCTCCCCGCGTCAGCCTCGCCCCGGGCTTCGGGTAGAAGACGATCCGCCGCGCGAGAGCGCCGGCGATCTGCTTGAAGGTCACCGTGCCGCGGTCCGATGCGATCGCGGCGCAGTTCTGCTCGTTCTCCAGCGAGGACTTCTCCGAGAAAGCGACTCCCTTCTTGCCCGGGACATAGCTGCATTCACCGAGCTTTCCGGAAACGGGGGCACGATTCACGTGGCAGTTGAAGACGGACATGAACACCGTGATCCGGCGCGAGGCGCCTGGGGGAGCCTCCGGCGCCGGACCGATCGAGAGGACCGTGCCGTCGGCCGCCGAGACGATCGTCTCCTCGCCTCCTTCGGGGGTCCGTTCCGGGTCCCGAAAGAACGAGACGAGGAAGACAGTGAGCAGAAAGAGAAAACCGGCCAGGATCGGACGGTCGGCCCAGGCGGCCGCGACGGCGAGCAGGAAGGGGGGGACGATGAAGACCCAACCCTCCCGGGCAACGGGGATCTTCAGTGGGTAACTCCCTCCCGATAGCTTCGTGCGATGGCTTCCATCCGATCCTTCAGGGCGAGTTTTTCCTTCTTCAGCCGCTTCTCTTCCAGTTCCTCTTCCTCGGAGAGTCGTCCCTTGTGCGCCAGCGCCAGGAGCCGCTCCTCGTGATCGCGGTGCTCCTGGTGCAGGCGGAGGTATTCCGGGTCTCCGGCCACGGCGTCAGAACGGTCGTTCTGCATCAGCTCGAACCTCCTTGCTTCACTTTTTGTTCGGGGAAGGGGCAGTGGGGCACGGCGGGAGTCTACCGGCCGCCCCGGGGGGTTTCAACTGGCCGGACCGGAGCCTCCGCGGGCGTTTTCAGGAGCGTTTTCGCGTTCCCTCGAGCGGCAGCATGAGCGCGAACGCGTCCTCGCCATCCTGGTAGTAGGCCTTGCGCCGGTAGGCTTCGCGGAATCCGTAGGATTTGTAGAACTCTCGCGCGGGAAGGTTCGAGACGCGCACCTCGAGCGTCACGGCGCCCGATCCGAGGGACCGTGCCCGGGCGAGCGCGTCCTCGAAGAGGCGCCGCCCGTATCCCCGGTTGCGCAGGCGCGGATCCGTCGCGATCTTGTTGATGTGGAACTCCTCGTACAGCGACACGGCGAAGAGGTACCCGCCGATCCGCGGCGGGACCCCGTCGCGACGCACGAGCACCCGGGCGTACCGATACGGCTCGCGCAGCTCGCTCTCGAAGAACTCCCGTTTCCACGGGATCAGGAAGGACTCCCGCTCGATCCGGGCGATGTCGTCGAGGTCGCCCGATCCCGGCGATCCGAGAACGTAGGGATCCGGACGCGGCTCACGCAGCGCCATGCTTCTCCTCCGCCGCGCTGGGCCTCGAGTAGATCGCCTCGGGGGCCTCCGGCGCGTCGCCCCGTGGCGCCCGGCTTGCCGCCCGGGCCAGCGCGGCGCAGGGAGTCACCGGAAGGGGACGGGCGCCCGGGATGATCCCGGCGGGAAGGCCGAAGAGTGCCGCGCCCTCCGACGCCCGGAGCGCTTCGGTGGCGGGAACCCGGCGGGGAGGCGCCAGCGCCGCGGCACGCGGACCCCGCAGGTCGAAGCGGCCCATGACGATCTCTCCGCGACCCGCGTCGAGGAGGGTCGCCACCGTATCGGCTCCCGTGGACCGCGCCGCTTCGGCCATCGCTTCCAGGGTCGAAACGGTCTCGAGCGGAATTCCGAGGGCGCGGCGCAGGCCCCAGGCGGTCGCCAGGCCGATCCGCACCCCCGTGAAGGACCCGGGTCCCGCGCACACGACGATCCGTTCGCAATCGGCGAGGCGCGCGCCGGCGGCCGCGAGGCACGCGTCGAGCGCCGGCAGAAGATCCTCCGAGGCGCGGCGCTCGGTCGAGAGCTTCTGCTCGAAGAGATCCCCGCCGCGCAGCACGGCGACCGACGGCACGGGACTCGCGGTATCGAAGGCGATCACCGTCATCAAAAACCCAAGCCTCGCGAGAATACTCCAGGGCCGGCGCCGCGCAGGCCCGCCGCGGGGAGACTTCGTGCGAAGATCCTCCGCCAAGGATGCATCCCGTGATTCACCGGAGGGGCCGCGCGGCATGAGCGCCCCGCCCGCCGACGCCGCCCGGTCCACACCCATGCTGCGGCAGTACTTCGAGATGAAGCGCCGAGTCCCCGACGCGATCCTCTTCTACCGGATGGGGGACTTCTACGAGATGTTCTTCGAGGACGCGCGGGAGGCCGCCCCGCTGCTCGGCATCGCGCTGACCGCTCGGCACCGGGACTCGGACATCGAGGCGCCGATGTGCGGCGTCCCGTGGCAGAGTGCGGAGCACCACATCGCGCGGCTCGTAGGCGCGGGCCGGAAAGTCGCGATCTGCGACCAGGTCGAGGACGCGCGCGCGGCGAAAGGTCTCGTCCGCCGCGACATCACCCGGGTCATCACACCTGGCACGATCCTCGACCCGGAGGCGCTCGCTCCGGGAGCCCCGTCCTATCTCGCCGCGCTCCTGCCCGGGGACCCGCTGGCCGGAGTCGCGTTCCTCGACTTCTCGACCGGCCGCTTTCTCGCGGGAACGGCGCCCGCGGACCGCGTCGCCGAGCTCTTCGCCCTCTTCCGGCCGCGCGAGGTCCTGCTCCCCGAAGGGGCGCCGAGCCCCGCGACCCAGGCGCCCGAGAGCCGGCGGTCCGCCGCCTGGTTCGATGCGCTGGCCGCCGGTGCAGCGCCGGGGGAGGGGACGACGGAGGCCTCGCCGGCGTCGCTCGCCGCCGCCGCCGCCCGGTCCTACGCGGCGGAGCTGCGTCCGGGCGCCCTCGCGCACATCGGACACCCCGAGCCGCTCCTCTTCGGCCAGAGGATGGGCCTCGACGCCTCGGCCCTCGCGACCCTCGAGGTCTTCGAATCCTCGGAAGGGGATGCCGCCCGCAGCCTCTGCGCGATCCTGGACCGCACGCGCGGCGCTCTGGGCGCCCGAGCCCTTCGTGACGCGCTGTCTCGCCCCTCCCGCGATCCCGTCGAGCTGGAGGCGCGCTGGGACGCCGTCCAGGAGCTGCTCGAGCGCACCGACGTTCGGGAGGCCATGCAGGCCGAGATCCAGAAGATCGGCGACCTCGAGCGGCGCTTCGCCCGGATCGCCGTGGAGACCGCGGGGCCGCGGGAGGTCGCGGCGTTCGGGGACGGCGTCGCCCGGCTCCCCGCGCTGGCGGCGGCCGGCGGTCCCGTCCTCTCCCCGCGGCTGCGGAGTCTCGTCGAGGCGATTCCGGACCTCCGGGACATGGCCGCGCGGATCTCCCGCACGATCGCGCCCGAGCCCCCGGTGGCGGTCTCCGCCGGCGGAGCGATACGGGACGGCGCCGACCGAGAGCTCGACGAGCTCCGCAGCCTCCGGAAGGACGCGCAGGGTGCGCTCCTGGCGATCGAGGCGGAGGAGCGAAAACGATCGGGCATCTCGACGGTGAAAGTCCGGTACAACCGGGTGTTCGGATACTCCCTCGAGGTCGGACACGCCCACCGCGACCGGGTTCCGGCCGACTGGATTCGCCGCCAGAGCCTGGCCAACGCCGAGCGATTCGTCACGGCGGCTCTCAAGGAGCTCGAGGAGAAGATCCTGGGGGCGGAGGAGCGGATCGCCGCAATCGAGGAGCGCCTCTACCGCGACCTGCTCCGCGAGCTCGCTACGGGCGCGGAACGCGTGGCGCGGGCGGCGGCATCCGTCGCGGGTCTCGACCTCCACGCCGGGCTCGCGGAGGTCGCCGCGTCGGGCCGCTGGGTACGGCCCCGCATCGCGGCGTCGCGCCGGCTCTGCGTCTCGGACGGCCGCCATCCGATCGTCGAGCAGCTGCGCCGCGAGGAAGCGTTCGTGCCGAACGACTGCGACCTCTCCGATGCGCGGCGGATCCTCGTCGTCACCGGACCCAACATGGGCGGGAAGTCCACGTACCTGCGGCAGATCGCGACCGCCGTGCTCCTCGCCCAGGCCGGCTCCTTCGTGCCCGCCGCGCGCGCCGAGATCTCCATCGTCGATCGGATCTTCACGCGCGTTGGAGCCTCCGACCATCTCTCACGCGGCGAGTCAACCTTCATGGTCGAGATGCTGGAGGCGGCGGCAATCGTCCGCGAGGCGACCGATTCGAGCCTCGTGATCCTCGACGAGGTCGGACGGGGCACGTCCACGTTCGACGGCCTGTCGATCGCATGGGCGCTCGTGGAGTACCTGCACGACACGGCGCAAAAGCAGCCGCTCGTCCTCTTCGCGACGCACTACCACGAGCTGACCGAGATCGCCCTGGTCAAGCCGGCCGTGGGGAACGCCACGATGGCCGTCAAGGAATCGGGCCGCCGCGTCGTGTTCCTGCGCAAGGTCGTACCCGGGGCGGCCGACCGGAGCTACGGCATCCAGGTCGCCGAGCTCGCCGGGCTCCCTGCGGCCGTCACCGCGCGGGCCAAGGAGATCCTCTCCAACCTGGAGAAGCAGGAGCTCGACGTCCAGGGCGCCCCGGTCCTCGCCCGCAAGGGGGGAGAGAGCGCCGGCGAGGGGCAGCTGCTGCTTTTCACGGCGTCCGAGGAGCTCGCGCTGGAGAAGCTGCGCGAGGTGGACATCAACCGCATGACGCCGCTCGCGGCCCTCTCGCTCCTCGCCTCGCTGCAGGAGCGGATCAAGGGAACGAAAGAGCGTTGAGCCCGCGGCTTTTCGGCGCCGGCTTCGAAGGAACCTCTCTCTCCCGCGCCGAGCGCCGAATCCTCGAGCGGTACCCCCCGCGCGCGGTGATCCTCTTCGCGCGCAACATCGGCGGCGGCGAGCAGTTGGACGAGCTGGTCGCCGACGTGGAGGCCCTGCCCGGTCCCCCGTTCCTCTGCGTGGACCAGGAAGGCGGCACCGTCGATCGCTTCCGCGAGATGTTCGGTCCTTCCCTCTCGCTGCGGCGGGCGGCGGCGGCGGGCCAGGCGCGGCGCGCGGGCGAGGTCGCCGGCGAGATCTGCGCGCACTTCGGGATCTCGGTGGATCTGGCGCCCGTCGTGGACCTCGCTCTGCCCGGCGCCGGGGAAACGATCCTCGGGGAAAGGTCCGCTGGCGGCTCGGCCGACGAGGTCCTCCCGGCGGCCCGGGAGTTCCTCCAGGGCCTGCACTCGCGCGGCGTCGGAGGGTGCCTGAAGCATTTCCCCGGTCTGGGGCGCGCAGCCCTCGACACGCACGCGTCGCTGCCGCGGCTTCCGGAGGACGCGGAAGAGGAAGAGCGGGATCTGCGGCCCTTCCGGGAGCTGATGCGTGAGGCCCACGCGGTCATGGTCTCGCACGCCGCGGGATCCGACGGAATCCCGGCGTCGCTCTCCGGGGCGATCGCGGACGACCTGCTGCGGGGCCGGCTCGGCTTCGACGGGGCCGGTTTCTCCGACGACCTCGAGATGGGGGCGCTGGCCGCCTTCGGCGAGCTTCCGGAGAGGAGCGCCGCGGCCTGCCGGGCCGGGTGCGATCTCCTCTTCGTCTGCCGTCGGATCGAGCTCCTGCCGGAGTGCGTCGCCGCGGTCGCACGAGACGTCTCCCACGAGCGGCAGGCCGAAGCCGACGCGCGGCTGACCGCCTACGAGCGGCACCTCGAGCAGCTCCGCCTGCGGCGGCCGCCTCCGCTACCGGTGAGTCAGCTCGTTCGGGCCGTTCGGGAGCTGCGCGAGCGCGCCGGGGAGTCTTCGGGACTCGCCTGACCCCTCCGCGCGCCGAACACAGTGCGACGCGGCGAGCGCTTCAGAACGGGACGTCGTCGTCGTAAGTCGGAGCTTCCGCGACCTCGCTCACCTCGCGCGGCGTACGCGATGCGGCTCCCGCTCCGTCCACGCGCGGGGAGAGCATCACGACGTTGTTTGCCTTGACCTCGGTCTTGTAGCGCTTCTGGCCGTTCTGATCCTCCCAGCTTCGGGTCTGCAGGCTGCCTTCGACGTAGACCATCTTGCCCTTGTGGAGGTATTCGCCGCAGATCTGCGCGAGCCGCTCCCAGGCGACGACGTCGTGCCATTCCGTTTTTTCCTGTTTGGCGCCCGAGTTGTCTTTCCACGTGGTCGTCGTGGCGACCGAGAACCGCGCGAGCGCCGTTCCCTGCGGGGTGGTGCGGATCTCCGGGTCCTTTCCGAGGTTTCCGATCAGGATCACTTTGTTGACGCTGGCCATGTGTTCTGCTCCTTTCAGGTGCTGCAGACATTACCTCGGACTCGACGGACAAATGACGTCCGGGTCCCGCCTACAATCCCATCCAACGGCATGAAGGACGTCGCGCGATGACGGCGGCCCCGCTTCCGGCGGAGGAGGCCCGAGGGCGTCTCGTCCGCTCCGCCTTCCTGATCACCCTCATGACCCTGCTTTCCCGGGTCACCGGATACGTGCGCAACATGGTCATCGCCGCGATCTTCGGGGCAGGTGTGTCGAGCGACGTGTTCTGGGCCGCCTTCCGCATTCCCAACATCTTTCGGCAGCTCGTGGCGGAAGGCGCGTTGCCGGGCGTGTTCATCCCGTCGTACGCGGACCGCCGCCGCCGGGAAGGGGAGGAGGCGGCCCCCGTCTTCGTCGGGCGGATCCTGTCGGCCCTGACGTTCCTGGTCTCCGGGATCACGGTCCTGGGCATCGTGTTCGCCCCCGCGATCGTCCGGCTCCTGGCCCGCGGATTCGCGCAGACGCCGGGAAAGCTCGAGCTGACCGTCTACCTGACCCGCCTGATGTTCCCCTATCTCTGCTTCATCTCCGTGGCGGCCCTCCTGCAGGCGATCCTGAACGCCCACGGGCGCTTCGCGGTCTCGGCCCTTTCTCCGATCCTGCTGAACCTGGCGATCGTGGGCGCGGCCGCGCTGCTGGCGCCTCGCATGGAGGAGCCGACCGCCGCGCTCGCCGTCGGCGTCCTCGTGGGAGGACTGCTTCAAATGCTCATCCAGCTTCCCGCAGTCCTCTCGCTGCGCGCCGTGGCGCGGCCGAAGCTCGATTTCTCCGACCCGGCGGTCCGAGGGGTCTTCCTTCTCCTCATCCCCCGGCTCTTCGGGTTCGGGATCTATGCGATCAACATCGCCCTCTCGACCCGCTTCGCCTCCGTGTACGGGGACGGGGCGGTCTCCTACCTGACGTACGCGAACCAGGTGGTCGAGCTGGTGCGCGGGGGATTCGTGATCTCGGTCGCGACGGCGATCCTGCCGCTCCTCTCGCAACAGGCCCTGGAAGAAGACCGCCGCCCCCTCAAGGGAACCCTGCGGTTCGGGCTGCGGATGGTCGCTTTCGTCACGGTGCCGTGGGCCGTCGGCCTGATCGTGCTGCGGGAGCCGATCATCCGGGTCCTGTTCGAGCGCGGCCGTTTCGGCCCCCTCGACACGGCGGTGACGGCGCACGTGCTGTCGCTCTATGCGATCGGATTGGTCTTCGTGTCATCGAACAATCTGCTCGTGGGAGCGCACTATGCGCGCAAGGACACCCGGGCCCCGGTTTTCTGCGCCGCCGCGGACCTGGCCGTCTTCGTGACCGCCGCGCTGCTGCTTCGCGCTTCGGGGTTCGGAGTCGGCTCCGTGGCGCTCGCGACCTCCTGCGGCGCGGCGGTGAACTGCCTCATGCTCGTGACGTTTTTGCGACGGCAGGAGGGCCTTCTCGGCGGACGGGAGATCGCGCGCAGCGCTCTGCGGATCCTCGTCGCCGCCGCCGCCATGGGAGCCATCGTCTGGTGGCTCGGCTTCCGCGCGTTTCCCGAGGATCCCGGAGCGGGGCTCGCGGCCGGGCTTCTTCGCGTGGGCCTCATCACCCTCGCCGGGGCGGCCGTTTATCTGGGAACTGCGTTTCTCGTCCGGTCTTCCGAGCCATCGGAGTTCGTCCGGCTTCTCCGCCGGCGCGTTCCGGCGACACCGACTTCTTTGCCGTGAAGCTCGTCGTCCAGCGCGTCTCGCGGGCCGCCGTGGAGGTCGAGGGCCGCGTGGTGGGAAGCATCGGGAGCGGGCTCCTCGTCCTCTTCGGCGCGGAGGAGGGCGACACGCCCGAGCTCGCGGCGGAAGCGGCGCGCAAGGTTTCGGGGCTGCGGGTCTTCGAGGACGAGGCCGGAAAAATGAACCGCGATCTCGCCGCGGTCGCGGGGAGCGTCCTCGCCGTGTCGCAGTTCACCCTGGCGGCTGATCTCTCCCGGGGCCGCCGGCCCGGCTTCGAGCGGGCGCTCGCGCCGGACTCCGCGCGGGCGCTCTACGAGCGGTTCGTCCGGGAGCTCGCGGCGCTCGGCGTTCCGGTCGAGACCGGTTTGTTCGGGGCGATGATGCGAGTGTCCCTCGTCAACGAGGGCCCGGCGACGTTTCTCCTCGAGCTCCCCGCCCGGAAATAGGCTCAGTCCGCTCCGATCTGGCGGATCGGTGACGGCGAGAAACAGAGAAGGAAGACCGCCAGACACACCAGGGCGATCGTCAACCGTCCCGTCCCGAGCGGCTCGTCGTCGTCTTCCGTCGGCGGGTGGACGAGCCCGGTGAATGCCGTCGCGACGAGCGCGAAGAAGGCCCAGATCGGACCGACCCAGAGGATGCTCGCGAAGGCCGCGGCGACGACGGCGCCCGAAACGAACGGCTGAAACCGCCCGATCGCGGCGCGCAGGACGTGGCCCGCGTCGAGCTGCCCGATGGGGAGCAGGTTGAGGCAGGTGACGAGCAGCCCGAACCAGGCGGCCATGAAGGTCGGGTGCTCGTGCACGGTGGCGCTCGTGTAACGCTCGATCCCGAGCCAGTCCTGGGCGAGCCGTACCATGAGCGGGTAATCGAAGAGGTACGTGCCCGGCACCAGCGGCTGGGTCGAAGGGCGCGGATGCGCCACGCCGTAGAAGAGAAAGGGGAGCGAGGCGACGAATCCGGCCAGCGGCCCCGCCGCGCCGACATCCAGGAGCACCGCCTTGCGGCGGATCGGCTCCTTGATCCGGATGAGGGCGCCGAAAGTGCCGATCAGATTGGGGAGCGGGGAGGGAATGAAATACGGAAGCGTCGCGGCGAGCCCGTATCTCCGGCACATCAGGTAATGACCCATCTCGTGCACCCCGAGGATGATGAGGACCGGGATCGAGAAGGGGATGCCGTCGAGGAACCGGCCGTTTCTCCCGAGCAGGCCGCCGTTGGGAGTGAACAGCCCGCCGGCGATCGTCGTCGTCACGAACGTCACGAGGAAGAGCGCGAGATGGAAAAGAGGGTGCTCGAGCCATCGCCGCTTGCGCCGCGGGGGGGGCCCGATTTGATCCGCCTCGAAAGCCGCCCCCGCCGGATCGCGCACGGGCCGCTTATATCAGCCGGTCGTCCGGTCTCCGGTCCGGTGAAGGACGTTAGTGGACCGACGCGGAGGAGTTGGAGTTGAGCCGGAAGCGCGAGAGCGACGCGGCGAGAGCCGCGGCGGCGCGGGTCATCACGCCGAAGTCTTCGTAGAGGAGAGGCTCGCCGAGCCGGTCTGCATAGAGGAAGGCGACCACCGAGTCACCGACGCGGACAGGGAAGACGGCGCAGTCCGGCGGAATCACTCCCACGAGATCCGCCAGCGCGCGCGGCCAGAGCTCCCGCTCCAGGGCGCCGAAGTGCGGCGCTCCCGTCCGCTCGACGTGGCCGAAGATGGAGCGTTCGTGCGAAGGCACCCAGATGTCCTGGGCGCGGCCGGTCAGGCTCTCGCCGCGCGCGTACCACGCCACGGTGCCCCGGTGCTCCCACCCCAGGACCGCGGAGCGCGGGAAGCCGGGAAGGTGCGCCTCGAGGACCGCCGCGGTGAGCTCTTCGCGGGTGCCGCCCTCGGGGTACGGGATAGCCGGAGGCAACGTATCGGGCCCGGTCCACATCCCCGTGACGGTCGCGTCGTCCGCGTCGTCCAGCCGGGAGGCGCGCCACAGGCCCCCCTCTGGACTTTCGTTCGCGCTCTCCGCGGGGGCAGGGGGCTCCGGAACCGGAACGCCGGGCTGCGTCTCGTCGAGCGGATCTGCGTCGGGCTCCGCCGGCGGCTCCGGCGAGACGGGGATGGACGTGGGTTCGACGGCCTCCGCCGGCTCGGCGCCGCGGTGGGCCTCCCGCTGAAAAGAGCAGAGCGCCTCGCCCAGCCACTCGCTCAGAGATTCCTCTCTGGGAGAGGCCGGCTCCGCGGCGGGCGGCCGGGCGGCCACCGGGGAGGGCATCGGGAACTCGGGGACCGGCTCCGGCGCGTAGAAGTCCGGCGGGGGAGGGAGCCCGCCAGAGGGCGCCGCCTGCCGCGGAGCGGTCTCACGCTCGGAAACCGCCCGGGCGTCTTCGGCGCGAACCAGGTCGGGGGCCCGGAAGTCGACGACCTCCCCGGGGGTGCGGAGGCGGGCGGCCGGCCCTCCGCCCGCCGGACGGCGCTGGAGCTTGTGGATGAGCGACCGGGTCTCCTGCGGCAGGGCCCGGCCGTAGAACTTGTGGTGGACCTGCAGGACCCGGACTTCAGAGGTGACGGCGACGATCACACGCTTGTGGAGGAGGGCTGCCGCTTCGTCCACCGCGAGGAGGTTGGATGGATCGAGGAAGGCCACGCGGACGGCGCCCCGATCGAGGGCATAGGGGAAGGCCCCGAGGCGGATTGCGGCCGCGGGCTTGAGCATCTTCGCGACGGACTCCGGCGCCGCGGCGAGCGCCGGCCAGAAGGCGGCCTCGCAGCGGTGGAGCCGCGCGAGCTGCTGGACGAGGGTCTCCTCGGAGAGCAGGTCCCAGTTGAGCAATATGGTGCCGATGCGGGCGCCCGAGCCGCTCATGCGCTGGTAGTGGAGCGCGCGGGCGACCGCGGCCTCCGTCAGGCTGCCTTCGGCCACCAGGAGCTCGCCGATACGGCGCATCGCTTGTCCGGTCTGTTTTCGGGCGATCAGGCGAGGTCTCGGAGGTCCTTGCCCGGCTTGAATCGGATCGTGTTTCCCGGAGGGATGTTGACCTCGACTCCGGTCTTGGGATTTCGGCCGATGCCTCGCTTGCGCCTCTTGACCTGGAAGACGCCAAACCCCCGCAACTCGATCCGGTCACCGGCCCCCAACGCGGATCGCATCGACTCGATCACGGTCTCCACCGCGGTCGCGGCCTTGGCCCGGGGAATCTCCGCGCGATCGACCACGAGATCGACGATATCCGCTTTGATCATTGTCCCTCCGGAAGTGGGGACGATTATACAACCGGCTTCTTCTTCAATCGGATGGACGCGGCGAGGGCGGCTGCCATGGCCGCCGCCAGCTCGCGAACGAAAGCCAGGTCGAGGGGCGTCGCGCCCTGATCTGGAGCGAATTCGGCGTAGAGGAATGCGACCGGCTTGTCCTTGATGGTTACCGGCTGCACGAGGCACTCTCGTGCCATTGCGCCCCCGAGCGCCTGGACGATCGCGGCGTGTCTGGGCAGCGGCGGGAGGAGGCCCAGATAAAAGG
>JBHENW010000065.1:0-19123 GCA_046261875.1 Thermoanaerobaculia bacterium
GGAAGTAGCTCTGGTCCTTCACCGGATCCGTCCCCTTCCGCAACGTGATCCCTCCCTCGGCGTCTTTCTCGGCCCGCACGTAATGGCCGGTTGCGACGGCCTCGCATCCCATCGCCTGCGCCCGTTCCCAGAGCGTGGCGAACTTGACCTTCGCGTTGCAAGCGGAGCAGGGGATCGGGGTCTCGCCGGCGAGGTAGGAGGCGACGAACGGCTTGACGACGTCCTCGCGGAACTCCTCCTCCAGGTCGAGGACGTAGTGCGAGATCTCCAGCGCCCAGGCGACCCGCCGCGCGTCGGAGAGGTCGTCGAGGGTGCAGCATCGTCCGGTCCGCCCGGCGTCGCCCGAATGGTCCCAGAGCTGCATCGAGAGGCCGACGACTTCGTGCCCCTCCTCGCGCAGCAGGAGAGCGGCGACCGAGGAATCCACTCCGCCCGACATCGCGACCGCGATCCGCATGGACTTAGCGTACCCGATGTCTCGACTTCCGACTTTCGGCTTTCGACTATCGACTCTCGGGTGTCAGGCCCCCGTCTTCGTGATGATCAGCATGAGCGTCGAGCCGCCCACGGTGAACTCGCTCTGGTTCTCCAGCTGGATCTCGGTGATCTGCTCTTCGCCGACGTAGGTCCCATTGGTCGAGCCGAGGTCCACGAGCGTGATGCGGTCGCCGGAGACCTCGACCGCGGCATGCTGGCGGGAGAGCTCCGGATCGTCGAGCGCGATCTCCGCGTCTTCCCGGCCGATGACGACTTTCGGCTTCTCGACCGCGAAGATGCGTCCCGCCTGCGGCCCCGAGATGATCGCCAGGGACAGCTTCGCGTCCGCGGGAAGCTTCAGCTCCGCGAACGTTTTCTTGCGTTCTTCCGTCGTCAGCCGCGTGCGGGCCGTCGTCGGCCTGCGCCCTTCCTCCGGCGCCCGCGTCATCGTGTCTTCCATCTTCGGGGCTGTCTCCCCCTCGATCGGAGCCGGAGCTCCGGCCGCGAGGGGGTTCTGCACGACGAAGATCGCCAAGCACCTCGTGCAGCGCACTTTTTTGGACGGCTGCCCCTCGAACCGCGCTTCGTCGTAGCGATAGCGCGCATAGCACCGGTCACACTGGATGATCACGGTTTGTTTGGGACGATTGTCTCACTCCGACACTGCCGAGGCGAGGGGCCTGCCTCCGGCGGCCCGGGCCTCGGCGACGAGGCGGGGAACGAGGTGGGCGACCCGTTCGACCTCTTCGAGGGTCGAATGGCGCGAAAGAGAAAAGCGCACGACGCTCTTCGCCTCGTCCCGGGAAAGGCCCAGCGCGAGCAGGGCCGGAGAGGCGGTCACCGTGCCGCTCGAGCAGGCGCTGCCGACGGAAACCGCCACCCCTTCGAGATCGAGGCGGATCGCCAGCGCTTCGCCCGATACGCCGGGGAACAGGACCGCGGAGGTGTTCGGAAGCCTCGGCGCGCCGGCTCCCGCGATCCTCGCCTCCGGGGTCCGCGAAAGGATGGCCCCTTCCAGCCGGTCCCGGAGCGCCTCGAGGCGGGGGAAATCGCTTTCCCGTCGCGTCCTCGCCAGGCGCGCCGCGACACCGAACCCGACGAGCGCGGGCGTGTTCTCCGTCCCGGCTCGGAGCTTCTTCTCCTGCCCGCCGCCCGGGGTGTGGGGAGCCAGGCGCGTGCCGCGGCGCACGTAGAGAGCGCCCGCGCCCTTGGGGCCGTGGAGCTTGTGGGCGGAGAGGGAGAGGAGGTCCACGCCGAGGGCCTCGACGCTCAGGGGGACCCGGCCGGCCGCCTGGACCGCGTCGGTGTGACAGAGCGCTTCCGCCTCACGGGCCGCCTCGGCGATCGCCGCCACGGGGTACAGCCCCCCGTACTCGTTGTTCGCCGCCATGACCGAGATCAGCCCGGCCCCCATCGAGATCGCCGCTCTGCTCTTCTCCACGTCGAGCCTCCCGTCGGGCTCCAGCGGAAGGATCTCGATCGGGTTCCCGCGCCGGCCCAGGACGGCGACGGGCTCCCGCACGGAGGGATGCTCCGCCCCCGTCGTGACGATCCGGCCCCCGTCCGCCGCGCCGAAGATCGCCATCGCGTTGGCTTCGGTGCCGCCCGAGGTGAAGAAGATCTCCTCCGGACGGGCTTCGATGAGTCGAGCCACCTCCTCGCGCGCCTCTTCCACCGCCCGCCGGGCTCGGCGACCCTCCTCGTGTATCGAGGAGGGGTTCCCGAACAGACACGCGGCCTGCTCCATCGCGACCCGGACCTCCGGATCCAAAATTGTGGAGGCGTTGTTGTCGAAGTAGATGCGGTCCACGTGAAGGAAAATTATCTCCCCGGTTTCTTAATCGTCGAGGCGGGTTGACCCGAATCACCCCACGATGGTGGTTCCTGAAAACCTGTTTAACGGAATAGCCGTAAGATTCCAGAGGGTTAAGATCACGAGGTCGATGCGGTCCCGTCACGGTCTCCGGTTTCTTCTCGCGGCCCTGTGCTTGCTACCGTGCAGAGCCGCCTCGTTTGCGGACACCTCGAACGCCTCCCGCAGCGCCCGCCTCGCAGCCCTCCCGCAAGAAGAGCGCACGTGGCTGACGGAGTACGTCGCTCCGATCATCCTGCCCGAGGAGGAGAAGCTCTTCCTCGAGCTGACCCAGCCGCACGAGCGGGAGACTTTCAAGCAGGATTTCTGGAAGCGCCGCGAAGCGGCGAACCTCCCCGCGCCCCTCGGTCCCGGTTACAAAAGCCGCTACGAGGAGCTGCGGCGCCTCGCTGAGGAGAAGTATGACGGATGGCGTCAGGACGCCGGCCGCATGGTCATCGCCCACGGGGAGCCGGACGGCGTGGAAAGGCTAGCTGCGTGCGACAACGTCGGCCGCGGGTTGGAGATCTGGTCCTACGCCCGCCTCGGAACCACTGGCCGTCAGTCCGCGCAATATCTTTTCTATCGGCCCAATGGAGTCGGCCCGCG
Source organism: Thermoanaerobaculia bacterium (assembly GCA_046261875.1). Classification (GTDB taxonomy): domain Bacteria; phylum Acidobacteriota; class Thermoanaerobaculia; order UBA5066; family Gp7-AA6; genus JBHENW01. The sequence continues at coordinate 2,939 of JBHENW010000065.1, forward strand.
GCGGCTGTGGCACACCGGCATTGACGACAAGGAGCTTTTCAATCCGGGCATGCAGCGCTCGACGCAGGAGATGGCATACGAGTGCGGGCTCTCTTCAACCCCGGTTCGGCCCGCGTCGGCGCTGCCCATGGCGAACCAGCAGTGCTACTGCCCGCTCTTCAAGTTCCTGATGCAGGCCCGGACCATGTCGAGCCCGACTTCGGGCGCCACGGAGGCCGCCCGGGTTCTCGCGGCGCCATCCGTCCCGACGGAGGGCCTGGATCAATTCAAGAGTGACTTCGCGGGCGTGGAGGATCCCAAGGCCAAGCCGCTCTCCGTCGAAGGGCCTTCGGGAACCGCCGTCGTCCCGACCTCCGCCACCGCGAAGGTGACGAATGCGGCCTCCACGCCGGCGCCCGCCCGCCGCAAGCTCTCCGGGAAGGAAGTCAAGGAGCTGACCGCGCAGCTCGAGCCCAAGTTCAGGGAGTGGCTCACCCTCGTGGAGCTCATCATCACGGACGAGGAGCGCGAGGTCTTCCTCCAGATCACCGACAACTACCAGAAGGATCGGTTCATCGAATCGTTCTGGCGGCGGCGCTCGGTGGACGGGCAGGGCATCCGGAACGATTACCAGGCCATCCACACCCGCCGGGTGGAGATGGCCCTCGAGCAGTTCAAGAACCTCAACAACGACCGGGCCAAGATCTTCGTGATCAACGGCGCGCCGGACGCCGTCGTGGCCATCGATTGCACGGAGGTCTACGTCCCGATCCACATCTGGTACTACGACCGGATCGAGGCGCTCAAGAGCAAGGTCTACCTGATCTTCTATCAGCCCAACGGCGTCGGCGAGTACAAGTTGTGGCTTCCCCTCGACGGCGAGGGTGTCCTCACGGCCGGCGGCGGTTTCGGAAGCCAGTTCCGCAACAACCCGCGCGCGCGCGGCCGCACCGAAGAGCGCTGTTTCGAGGAGCGCACGCTGCGCCAGGCGATCGCTTATTCGACGGCCGTCCTCGGATCGGGCGCGACCGGCATGGCGGGATCGGCCAAGCTCTTCGAGGCCCCGGTCATCGAGACCGAAGGCGTGGACCAGATCCTCTCCATGACCACCGAGCTCGCGGCCGGCTCCGTGCCGCTGGGCGTGACGAAGCTCCTCCGGTTCCCCGAGGAGCGGGCCAACAAGATCGCCGTGGACCTCTCCCTGCTGCTTCCGAAGTCTGACCTCAAACCGCGGGAGCTCGGCTCCGAGCGGTTCTACAACGTGGACGTGATCGGCGAGGTCGTGAAGGGTGAGCGCCTCGTCGACAACTTCAAATACCGGTTCGATATCCCGATCGACGAGATCGGCGGCGACAAGATCCCTCTGACCGTGCGCCGGTACCTCTATCCCGGCGAGTACAACCTCGTGCTGAAGGTCTCCGACGGCAACCAGAACGCCGAAGGACGGCTCTCGGAGAGCCTCACGGTGCCGGAGAAGCCGGACGCTCCGCCCCCCCTGGTCGCGGCCGCCCGCGAGGAGGGTCGAGCCACGGTCGACCGAGCCAAAGAGACCGGCCTGATCCCCTCCGCCATCGCGCTGCTCCCCATCGCCAAGGAGATCGCGACCGGCCTGCAGCGGTTCGAGACGAAGGTCGCGGAGGGCATCCGCGCGGTGGACTTCTACCTGAACGGCTCGAAGGTCATGACGAAGACCCGCGCGCCCTTCGAGGCCGACCTGAATCTCGGCCCGCTCCCGCGCAAGCACACGATCCGGGTCGTGGCGTACGGGCCGAGCGGCCGCTCCGTCGGAGAAGACGAATACATCGTCAACGAAGGGCGCGAGGTCTTCCGGGTGCGCATCATCTCTCCGGAAAAGGGCTCCAAGGCGTCGGGACCGACGAAGGTGGTCGCCGCGGTGGTCGTGCCGGAAGGCAAGACCCTCGAGAAGATCGAGTTTTACAACAACGAAGCGCGGGTCGCGACGCTGTACCAGGCGCCCTTCGAGCAGACGGTGAACATCAAGAGCGCCAAGAACCTCGGCTACGTGCGGGTCGTCGGCACCCTGGACGACGGCACCGTCTCGGAGGACCTGCGATACGTCAACGCCCCGGAGTACATCTCCGAGGTCACGGTGGACGCGGTCGAGCTCTACACGACCGTCACGGAGCACGGCAAGCCGGTCCAGGGTCTCCAGAAGTCGAACTTCAAGGTATTCGAAGACGGCGCCATCCAGAAAGTCGAGTCCTTCGAGTACGTCAAGAACCTGCCGCTGTCGCTCGGGATCATGATCGACACGTCCGCGTCGATGCTCGAGTCGCTGCCCGAAGCGCAGCAGGCGGCGCTCTCGTTCCTGGACTTCTCCATCGGCGCGAAGGACCGGGCCTTCACGGTCTCTTTCGACAACGAGCCGTACCTTCTCTCCAAGCCGAGCAACCGCAAGGACAAGCTCTTCCGGTCGCTCGCCGGGCTGCGCGCGGAGGGGTCCACCGCCCTCTACGACGCGATCATCTACGGGCTGTATCAGTTCACCGGCGTGAAGGGGAAGAAAGCGCTCGTCATCCTCTCCGACGGCAAGGACACGGCCTCCAAGTTCGACTTCGACACGACGCTCGAGTACGTGCGCAAAGCGGGGATCTCGATCTACGGCATCGGCCTGAAGATTTCGGGGACCGATCTCGACGTCAAGTACAAGCTGAACAAGCTCGCGCAGGTCACCGGCGGCCAGACCTTCTACATCGACTCCGCCAGGAACCTCGAGGCCGTGTACCGCCAGATCAACGAAGACCTCCGCAGTCAGTACCTCCTGACTTACTACTCGACCAACACGAGCGGCAAGGACAAATGGCGCAAGGTCGAGATCAAGGTCGAGCCGTCGAACCTCTCGGCCCGTACGCTGTCCGGCTATTACCCGTAAACGCAAGACGTAAAACGTAAAACCGGGGCCATGCGTCACGGCTTGGTTTAACGTTTAACGTCTTGCTGATTCTGGCTTCCAGCTCCCCCCGCCGGTCCGAGATCCTCACCTCCCTCGGCATCCCCTTTCGGGTCGTCCCCTCGGTCATCGAGGAAGAAATCCGGCCCGGCGAGTCGGCCCGGGCCGCGGCCTCCCGGCTGGCCGCGGAAAAGGCCGAAGAGGTCGCGTTCCGCGAGCCTTTCGACTGGGTCCTCGCCGCCGACACGCTCGTCTTCTTCGACGACGGAAAGATCCTGGGCAAGCCGACCGACGACGAAGACGCCGAACGGATGCTGCGGGCGCTTTCGGGGCGCGAGCATCGCGTGGTGACCGCGGTTCGCCTGCGGCGCGGGACGGACCCAGGGAGGGAGCACGCCGAGGTGAGCTCCGTGCGGATCGCTCCCCTGACCGAAGAAGAGATCTCCTGGTACGTCGCGACCCGCGAGCCCCGGGACAAGGCGGGCGCCTACGCCGTGCAGGGCCGGGGGGCCCGATTCATCGAATCGATCGCGGGCTCCTACTCGAACGTCATGGGGCTGCCCGCGCGGGGCGTCTATGCGCTGCTCAGAGACGCCCGAGATCCCGCTCTTGCTGCTCTCGGGCACGTTTCCCCTTGACCTTCATCTCGTACATCCGCGCGTCCGCCTCCGCGAGCGTGCGCGGGAACTCCGCGTCGCCGCGGTAGCAGGACCAACCCACGGAGAGGGTCGGCCGGATCTGCTCCGTTCCGGGAATCATCGGCAGCCGCCGCGCCAGCTCCTCGGCCTTCTGCGCGCCCAAGGTCTCGTCGGTGCGGGGCAGGAGGATCAGGAACTCATCCCCCCCCCAGCGGAAGACGAGGTCGGACTCGCGCACGCAGGCCGTGAGGTAGTTCGCCACGAACTTGAGGACGTCGTCGCCGACGGCGTGCCCCTTGATGTCGTTGATCTCCTTGAACCGGTCGACGTCGGCGATGAGCACGGAGAGCGGATTTCCATAACGCCGGACGTTGGCGATCTCTCGCCGGATCGCGTCGTTGAAGTGGTGGCGGTTGTAGAGGCCCGTGAGCGGGTCGCGGATGCCCATCTCGCGCAGCTGGAGGTCGGAGTGCTGGAGCTGCTTCATCTCCGAGGACAGCCGTTCCTGGCTCCCTTCGAAGAGCAGGATGATGATGCCGACGCCGATCATCATCTCGAGGAACATCGCCCCGAAGTTGGAGTACTGGAGGAGCTCCGGCACGCGCTCCGGGGTCTTGTACTTGAGGTACGCCGCCCCGACGAGCCCGCGCTCGACGCCCCAGAGGAGAAAGGAGATGGTCAGAAGGAAGCGGCCGGCGGCGGGCCCCGGCGCCGTCGCGAACGTGAGGGCGGCGGCGACGTAGCCCGCCGCGAGGAGGAAGGCCATGGGCGCCGCCCGGCCGGACATCTGGTCGGCCTCCATCGAGGTCCACCACGCCACCGCGATGAGAGGGACCATCCAGAGAAGCTCCAGGATGCCGGTGGCCGCCCGTTCGTCGCGGAAGCGGCGCACGCCGCGCAGGAGGAATCCGATGTGCGCCAGAAGCGCGACGTGCAGGATGAAAATGAAGGGCCTGGTCTCCTCGAGCCGCGGTACGACGAGGAGCAGAACGAGGCCGCCGAGCAGGAAAGCCCACGAGAGGATCCAGTCGGCGAACGCCTTGCGCCGGATCTTCTGGTGCAGAAGAAGAAAGAGCAGGAAGAGCAGCGCCGTACCGGCGGCCTGGATGAGCAGGGAGAACTGGTAGACCGGCATCCGATGGTGTGTGAAGTGTGTTGTTTGGGACAAATCTTAACCCGAAGCGCGATCCTCCCGGCGCCGCGGTCCGAAGCGGCGCGGGAAACGGCGCATCCTGCTAGGTTGACGCCCGGAATGTCTCCCCTTGCGCTGATCGCACCCGACCTCCGGCGCGCCGAGGCGACGGCTCGTCTCCTGGCGCCGATCCATCGGCGCCTGGCGCCTCACTCGGTCGAGTCTTTTCTCCGGTCGCGGCGGAAATTTCGCGGCATCGTGATCGACGCCGGCGCCGGCACCCCCGCACAGGCCCGTGCATTCGTCGAGCGCGTCCGCCGCCGTCTCCTTTTTCCTTTGCCGAGCGCGCGGCTGAGCGCCGCGATCGCGGGCCTCCGCGATGCGCCGGAAGAGAGCGCGACGCGTCTCGCGCGGGGAGCGGGAAGATCGGGTCTCCTCCTGGAAGGCGCGGTTCACTCGGATCGGGCGCGGCGGGCGCTTGCCCGCTCCGAGCTCTCGCGCGACTGGATCGTCGAAGACCCCCGGCGGATCCGGTTCTCTGAAACGGCGCTCGAGGAGCTCGCTCGGGAGGGCGTACGGTGGTTCGCGTTGACGCCCCTCGAGCTCGTGGCGATCGCCGCCGGACCCTCCCTCCGGCGCGATTTGCGGCGCGCGAAAAGCGGGATCCCGCGCGGCACACCGTTCTGGGATCTGCCCACGTGAAAAGGCGCTTTGCGATGATCTAGAATCCCGGCAGTTCCGGACCACGCCATCCCCGGTTCGCATGCGGAAGGAGGGAGCCATGAGCTTCACGACCACGCAGAGAGCCCTGGCCGAGTTCGTCGGGACCTTCGCGCTGATCTTCGTCGGCGCCGGCTCGATCCTGGTCAACCAGATGACCGGCGGCGGAACGGGGTTGCCCGGCATCGCCCTCGCCCACGGGCTCGCCATCGCCGTGATGGTCTCGGCGATCGGACACATTTCCGGGGGCCACATCAATCCGGCGGTGACGTTCGCGGCGCTGCTCGCGCGCCGCATTTCCCCCTCACTCGCCGCCGCTTACGTCGCCGCGCAGCTCGCCGGCGCGGTGGCCGCTGCGATGCTGCTGGCTCCGCTCTTCGACGCCCAGACGCGGCAAGCCGTCCAGCTCGGGACGCCGGCCCTCGGCGCCGGCGTCACGGCCGGCCAGGCGATCCTCTTCGAGGCGATCGCGACGTTCTTCCTGGTGTTCGTCGTCGCCGCCACGGGGTTCGACGAGCGCGGCGCGTTCAAGGCGGTCGCGGGTTTCCCCATCGGCCTGACCGTGACCATCGACATCCTCGTCGGGGGCCCGCTGACGGGAGCCGCCATGAACCCGGCGCGCGCGTTCGGTCCCGCCGTCGTCGCCGGGTACTGGTCGAACCATTGGGTCTATTGGATCGGGCCGCTCCTGGGAGCCGGCATCGCCGCTCTCCTCTATTCGGCGGCTTACCTGCGAGGAGTCCCCCGACCCGTCGCGCGATAGGCGACGCCCGCGGCCGCGCGCGGCCGGCGCGGTAAAATCCTCCTTCTTGGAGACCGAGACCGCACCACCTTCGGTCGCCGAGAGGGACTTCCCTCTCGGCGTCCCCGGATTCACCTACCAGGACCTGCACCGCGAAGACCGCCTCCGCGAGCTCGACGCGATCTTTCTCGCGGAGGTCGAGCGGGAGGACAGGTCGCTCGCGGAACGACTGTGCGCCTACCGGCGCGAACCGGCGGCCTGGGATGCCCTCTCTCGCTCCCGGCTCCTCGTGGACGCCGCCCGGCATCTTTCGCTCTTCATCGTCCGCCTTTTCGGCGTCGAGCGGGAGTGGCGCGCGCAGGGGGCCGACGCCGCCCCCGAGGCGGTCCTCTTCCGGTTCCGCCGTGACTTCCTCGTCCGGCGGGCGGTCCGGGCCCCGCTCCCCGAAGGGTTCCTGGCCGCCGACCCCGCGCCCCTGGCGAGAACGGCCGGGGTGATCGAACGCGGCCTCCATCCGGAGCTCCCATGGCAACAGGACCCCGAGCTCGCCACCTCGCGGATGGTCGTTTCGCTCCTCGACCTCGAGTCGGAGTTCCAGGCGGCCGTCCGGCAGAAGAAGATCCCGGAGGTCTCCGCCGCCGCGAGGCAGCGCGCGGCAGAGCTGTCGCGCCGCGCCGGCGCGTCGGGGGACCCCGGACTCGCGCAGTCCACCGGCGAGGGGGAGGCGGACCTGCTCTCCTTCCTCGAGGCGCTCCTCCAGCGCTACGCCGTCTGGTGCCGCTGGAGGCTCGAAGACCCGCGCCTCGCGCGGGAGGTCGCCGGCTGGCCCTCCTTCCACCTGCCCGAAACCCTCGACTACGCCAACCTCGTGCGCACGGTGCGGCCGAGGCCGGATCTGCCGGAAGAGCGGATCGGCCCGGTCGCGCGCCGGCGCCGGCGCGACGGCTTCGGCCTGACCGACCACCGGATGAACCGCCGGGAGGTGCTCGGGGAGACTCACTACTGCCTCCTCTGCCACGAGCGGGAGAAGGATTCCTGCTCTAAGGGGTTCTTCGACTCCAAGACGGCGACGTTCGCGAAGAACCCGCTCGGCGTCGCCCTGCCCGGCTGCCCGCTGGACGAGAAGATCTCCGAGATGCACCAGCTCCGACGGGAAGGAGACTCCGTCGGGGCCCTGGCGCTCGTCTGCATCGACAACCCGATGTGCCCCGGGACCGGCCACCGCATCTGCAACGACTGCATGAAGGGCTGCATCTTCCAGAAGCAGGAGCCGGTCAACATCCCGCAGATCGAGACCGGTGTGCTGACCGACGTGCTGGCGCTGCCTTGGGGAGTCGAGATCTACGGTCTGCTCACGCGCTGGAATCCTCTGGCGCCGGCGCGCCCGTTCGCGCTCCCCTACAACGGGATGAACGTCCTCGTCGTGGGCCTCGGGCCCGCCGGCTACACGCTCTCCCACTACCTGCTGAACGAAGGGTTCGGGGTCGTCGGCATCGACGGGTTGAAGATAGAGCCGCTGCCCGCCCCCTGGACGGGCGCGGACGGACACGGGATCCTCCCGATTCGCGACTACGTGTCGATCTGCCGTCCGCTCGACCGGCGTCCGCTGGCCGGATTCGGCGGCGTCTCGGAATACGGCATCACGGTGCGGTGGGACAAGAACTTCCTCACTCTCCTCCAGCTCACCCTCGCCCGCCGGCGGCGCTTGGCGATCCTCGGAGGCGTGCGTTTCGGGGGGACGCTTTCCGCGGAGCAGGCCTTCGACGCCGGCTTCGACCACGTCGCGGTGGCCGCCGGCGCCGGGAGGCCGACGATCATCGGCATGAGAAACAACATCCTGCGGGGCATCCGCAAGGCTTCCGACTTCCTGATGGCGTTGCAGCTGACGGGCGCCTTCAAGGAGGAAGCCCTCGCCAACCTCCAGGTCGAGCTGCCCGCGATCGTCATCGGCGGCGGCCTGACGGCGATCGACACGGCCACGGAGCTGCTGGCCTATTACCCCGTCCAATGCGAGAAAAGCCTGGGACGTTACGAGCGCATGGTCGCCCATAAGGGAGAGACGGCCGTTCGCGCCCAGTTCGACCGCGAAGAGCTCGACATCCTCGACCGCCAGCTCACGCACGGAACGGAGATCCGGCGGGAGCGCGAACGGGCCGCGACGGCCGGAGAGAAGCCGGATTTCGCGAGGCTCTGCCAGGAGTGGGGCGGCGTGTCGATCGTGTACCGGCGAGCGATGGAAGAGTCACCTGCCTATCGGCTGAACCACGAGGAGGTCATCAAGGCGCTCGAGGAAGGGATCCGGTTCATCGAGGGGCTCGAGCCCGAGGAGGCCGTTGCCGACGAGGGTCGCCACCTCAAGGCCGTGCGTTTCCGCCGCTCCGGCGGCGGCGAAGTCCTGGAGCTGCCCGCCCGCAACTGTCTCGTCGCCGCGGGAACGACCCCGAATATCACCTACGAGAAGGAGTTCCCGGGAACCTTTCCGATGGACTCGCGGCGGCGGTTCTTCCTGCCGCACCGCGCCGTCGCCCGGGGGGAGGGAGGGTACGACCTCCAGCCGGCTCCCCCGGAGGCCGAGGACGCCTTCTTCACGGGCTACGAACGGGGCGGTCGGTTCATCACTTTCTTCGGCGACAACCACCCCGCGTACAACGGCAACGTCGTCAAGGCGATGGCCTCCGCGCGCCGCGGATACCGGGAGATCACCTCGGTGCTGACCGGCGGCTGCCCAGACGAGGCCCGGCCGGTCCGATCCGACGCGGAGTGGGAGCGCTTCCGTCAGCGCATCGGCGACGCGCTGACGGCGCGGGTCGTCCAGGTCAACCGCCTGACTCCGACGATCGTGGAAGTCCTCGTGCGCGCTCCGGCCGCCGCGGCGAACTTCCAGCCGGGCCAGTTCTTCCGGTTGCAGAACCTGGAGGCCTACGCTCCGCGCGTCCGCGGGACTCCCCTGCTGATCGAGCCCCTCGCTCTCACGGGTGCCTGGGTGAACGCCGAGCGCGGACTGCTTTCCCTCATCGCGCTCGAGCTCGGCGGGTCTTCTCGTCTCTGCGCGGTGCTGCGGCCCGGCGAGCCGGTCGTCGTCATGGGACCTACGGGTAGCGCGACGGAGCTGCCGGAAGGCGGCACCGTGCTCCTCTGCGGCGGCGGGCTCGGCAACGCCGTCCTCTTCTCGATCGGCCGGAAGGCCCGCGAGCGCGGCAACCGCGTCATCTATTTTGCCGGCTACAAGAAAGCCGAGGACTTCTACCGGCGCGAAGAGATCGAAGCGGCCGCCGACGTCCTCGTCCTCTCAGTGGACCGCGGCGAGACGATCCCGGCCCGCCGGCCGTCGGACCGCGAGTTCGTCGGAAACATCATCGAGGCGATGCTGGCCTATGCGACCGGGAAGCTCGGTCTCCTGGAGATTCCCCTGTCGGAGGTGGACCGCGCGATCGTGATCGGCTCGGACCGGATGATGGCGGCGGTGGCTCGCGCGCGACACGGCGTGCTCGCTCCCCACCTGAAGCCGGGCCACGTCGGGATCGGATCCATCAACTCGCCGATGCAATGCATGATGAAAGAGGTCTGCGCGCAGTGCCTGCAGCGACACCTCGACCCGGTCACCGGGGAGGAGAAGGAGATCGTCTTCTCCTGCTTCAACCAGGACCAGCTCCTCGACGAGATGGACTGGGAGAACCTGGCGGCGCGCCTGCGCCAGAACACGGTCAGCGAGAAGCTGACGGGATTGTGGCTGGAAGGGTTGCTGGCGGACGAGGACCCGCGCGTCGTCTGAGAGAAGGTGGTAGGTGATAGGTGGTAGTTGAATGACCCACGACCTACGACCTGCTCTACGGTACCCCCGCCAGGAACAATAGATAGGGATTGATCGCGAGGCCCTCGCGGAAGTTGTCGTCGTCCTCGGGAAGCCGCGTGATCGAGAAATGGAGATGCGGGCCGCCGATCACCCGGCCCGTGGAGCCGACGTAGCCGATCACCTCGCCGCGGCTGACCTTCTGCCCGGTTTCGAGTCCCGATGCATACCGGGAAAGGTGGCCGTAGAAGAAGAGGTATCGGCCGGTCGAGTCTTTCTGGTAGATCGTGATCCCGCCCCGCGCTTCGCGAGTGAGCTTGAGGATCTCCCCGTCCGCCGTGGCGAGGATCGGCGTGCCCCGGGGCGCGCCGATGTCTATCGCCAGATGCCGGGCATGCCTCCCACGCTCCTCGAGGAACGAATCCCGGAGCCTGCCGGGATCCACGCCCTCGACGGGGATCTGGAGGCCTCCCGAAAGCAGGTCCGCCAGGTCGACGTCCTGGGGCTTGACCCGGGCGGCCGCGGACTTGGGCCGGAAGAGCGACCCCACCCGGCGCGCGAGACGAGCCAGGCGGGGGGGAAGTGTGAAGGACTCGGCCACGGTCTGCGTCGCCGGGGTCTCGGGCCGCACGGAATCCGGCTCGTGGAGCTCGGCCGTGATGACGGGGTCCACCGGCGGGCACGGCAGGCGCGGGTAGTCGTAAGCCTCGCGTGGAAGGAAGGGACCGTGGTGCGCCGGGCCTTCGGCGATCTCGACGGAATGGATGACGTCGACGTCCGCGGATCCCTTCCGGACGGCGGTCGCGCGGGCGGGCAGGGCGTGCTTTCCGGAGCGTCGGGGGGACGCGCGGCGCGCCGCGGCGACCGACGGCTTCTTCGAGCGGGCCTTCGCCCGCACTTTCGCGGCCGGCTTCTTGGCCCGGACCGAGGCGGAGCTGCGCACGGACTTTTGCCCGGTCCGACCCTCGGAAGAGCTGGGCAGGGTAAAAGCGAAGGTGGCGACCAGGAGGGCCGCCGGGATCACCGGCACCTTTCGCACGTTGGGGATTATTGAAACCCGCTCAACAGCGGGTCAAGCGAAAAGGGCCGAGTCCGGCATTTTCTTTATGCTGATGCGCCATATGCCGAGAGCACCGCTTCACGCCCTCTCGAGATAGCTGTTGTCGCGCGTGTCGATCTTGATCAGCGTTCCGGCCTCGATGAACTGCGGCACCATCACCTGCAGTCCCGTCTCGAGGCGCGCGGGCTTGTAGGAGGCCGAGGCGGTCGCGCCCTTCATTCCGGGCTGCGTCTCGGCGACCCGCAGCGTGACCGTGTTGGGAAGCTCGATGCCCACCGGATTGCCCTCGTAGAAATCCACGCGGATCACGGTGTTGGGTAGTAGGTAGGCCATCATGTCCCCGAGCACCTCGTCGGACAGCATGACCTGCTCGTAGTTCTCCTGGTCCATGAAGTGGTGGCCCGCGCTGTCGGAATAGAGGTACTCCATGTCCCGCTCGTCGAGCGACGCTTTCTCCACGCGGTCCGTGGACCCGAAACGGTGCTCGTTCATCGCGCCGTTCCGGAGGTTGCGCATCTTCACCTGCACGAAACCGCGCAGGTTGCCGGGGGTCTTGTGGATCACGTCGTGCACGCGGTGCAGCTCGCCGTTGTGAATGATGAGCGTGCCGCTTCGGATCTGGGTGGCCGAGATCATCATGGTGCGACTCCAAAAAAACCCGCGAACTCTAGCAAAGCCCGTCTCGAAGAAAAAAGCCCCGGAGGCCGTCCGGGGCTTCGTGAAACACGAGGATTTCCGGACGCCTAGGGCGTGACGCGGCCCCTCCCCTTCGAGGGAGGGCGCTTGCCCTGGATCGTCGGAAGCTGCACGTCGATGCCGTCCGCGGGCGGGTACGCTCCGAGCATGCTCTTCCAGGCTTCGAACGGGTCCACGCGGGTCGCTACGGTCGGCGGCACGTCCGGCGTGAAGAGGACTTCGCCGATGTTCGGCCTCGGGATCTCGAGGTCGCGCTCCTCGTTGAGCGTCTGGATGATCTCGTCGGCGATGATCGCGTGCCCGATGTTGTTGGGGTGCACGCCGTCGGCCGAGAACAGGCCCCCGGTCAGAAAGTCCGCGCCGATCTCGATCCCGCCGAAGTGCAGGCCTTCCGCGAGGATCTCGTCGAAGATCGCGTGGGTATCCACGAGGATCGCCCCGTTGGACGAAGCCGCCGCGGCGATCTCGCTGTTGAGCTCGTCCGTGCGCGCGCGGATCGCCGCGACCTCGTCGGCATAGAGCAGGACTCCCGCGTTGAGCGTCCCGGGCGGAACGAAGGAACCGTCGGGAAGCGGTTGGCCGGTGCCCCCGAGCGCGACCGGGATGCCGATGCCCTGGGACATGAGCGGGATCGCCTGCAGCGTCACGAGCGTGTCGCTCGGGATCGGACAGGGCGGGGTCGTGCAGCCGCCGACCGGCCTGGAGCCCAGGAGGGGCACCGGATTGCCGCCGATGAGAACGGGCTGCCGCGTCGTCGGGTTGACGACGACCGGTGGGACCGTCGTCGCGAACGGCAGGGCCCCGACGTCGGGGATGTTGAGCACGACGAGCGTCCGTCCGGTCGCCCGGAGCCCCGTCAACACTTCGTTGTACTTGGCGTTGAACGCCGCTCGAGGTGTCAACGTGACCCCGTCCGCCGCGACTCCCGCGAGCATCGCTCCGAGCACGTCGTTGTTTCCGATCCAGAGCGTCACGAGATCGGGCGTCAGCATGTTGGCCTCTTCGACGGCGTTGCGTCCGGCGAAGGGCGAGCCGGCAACGTTGCGGAGCACGAGGGCCGCGCTCATGTTCACGTTGTTGCCGGCCGGGTTGGGGTTCCGCAGATCCACGAGATCGGCGGCCCGCGCGCCGGAGATCCCGAGGTTGTCGTAGGGGCGCGGGAGCGCCACGTTGAGGGGGTCGGTCATCTGCGACACGGCCCCCACCGTGATCGTGCCGCCGGCGACGACCGCTCCGAGGCAGACGCGCGCGGGGTTGGTGACGGTCCGTGTCTCGCCGACGAGGGGGAGCTGGAAGTCCGTAATGCCGAGCTGCCGCGTGATGATCGCCGGATAGGTCTTCCTCTGGTGCCGCTCGACGAGGCAGTTGCCCTGGATGCCCGCCGTGATGCTGTTGCCCAGAGCGACGTACTTGCGGAAAGGCTGGTCCTGCGCGCGGAGAGACCCCGCCGCGAAGAGAGCGCCGGTGGCGAAAAGGAGCGCCGCGCGAAATGCGTGTGTCCTCATGGTTTCTCCTTGAAAGGTCAGAACGAAACCCGGAAGCCGATCGCGAAGAGGTTCGCCGCCTCGGAGTACTCCCCGAAATATCGATCCGTGTTGTTCGAGCCCGTGGTGTCCCGTTCGTCGAAAATGATGTAGATGTCGGAGACGTCCACACCCCAGCGCTCGGTGTTGTAACCGAATCCGAGGGTGTACGCGTCGCGGTCGGCGTCGGCGAGCAGCGGCCCGACGTCCTCGATCGGCTGCGGCGTCTCGTCGAAATAGTAGCCGGCGCGCAGGGCGAAGTTTCCCCAAGCCTTTTCGATGCCCGCCCGGTAGGCCCAGCTGTCCTCCCAGTCGTTGTTGCGGACGAGGTCGGGGATGGCGGCGTTTTCGAAGTCGATGAGCAGCGTCTCGAAGACGGACCACTCGGTCCAGTCTGCCTGGAGAGCGACGACGAGGTCTCCGGGGAGGTTGACCGCCATGCCGAGGTTGGCGGTGGTCGGGAACTCCACGGTCGTCGCCACGTCCTGCGTGCCCTGGGGGAGCTGGGTGGCCACGAGCGCGTCGAAGGCCGCGTTACCGGTCGGGCGCTGGGTGAATCGGGCCTCGCCGTCGAAATCGATCTCGATCGCGCTGCGGTACTGGGCGCCGAAGGAGAGCATCGGGACGGGCTTCCAGAGGAAGCCGGCGTTCCAGCCCCAGCCGCTGTTGTCCACGAGATCGCTGTTCAGCTTGACGTGCGCCACGTCCACGACGGACTGCGTGAAGGGATTGATGGCGCCCTGGTTGCGCTCGAGCGTGACCTTCGCGAAGCGGACGTCGGCGCCCACGGCCAGCGCGAACTGGTCCGAGACCTGCCACGAGAGGACGGGGTTGATGTCGCTCGACTGGATCACGGCGTTCTGGGCGATGAAACGGCCGGTGAAGGTCTCGGCCTCGTCCCACCGGAAACCGAGGCCGTAGGGAGCGAAGATGCCGATCCCGAAGTTCACGCTGTCGGTCAGGGGAACCACCCCGTACGTCGTCGGCAGCACGAAGGTCGTCTTGTGCTGGTCCTCCTGGACCCCCTCGCCCGGGAAGGGATTGGAACCCTGGAACTCCCCTTCGACTTTCGTGAGCAGCGAGCCGCCGACGAGACCGCTGAAGTGTTTCTGCCAGCCCAGCCCGGCGGGGTTGTAGTAGATCGCCGAGGGGTCGTTGGCGATCGCGACGAAGGCGAGTCCCATCCCGGACGCGCGGGCGCCGTGCGCCGCGATCTGGAAGCCGGCGGGGAACGCGGGGACGGCCGCGAGCAGCAGGAAAGGCAGGGAAAGACCGAGTCGCGGCCACGTGGGCCGGTGGCGTCTCGTCAAGGTTCCTCCTTCTTGCGAAACAGGAAACGCCTTGTCAAAAGACGTTAGCGGCCGGCAATCTACTTGCGGCCCGGCGCCCAGTCAACCGTCCGGGGCGCGGTGCCTCCCGTAGAATGCACCGCACGTGGTTCGGGAGAGCGAGAATCCCACCCGCTCGGGGACGACCCCGGCGCCGGTACGCGACCGGCCTCTGACGACCGGCACGTTGCTCGGTGGGCGTTACCGTATCGACGCGGTCCTGGGTTACGGCGGGATGGGCGTCGTCTATCGCGCCCGCGATCTGCGGCTCGACCAGGACATCGCGCTGAAGCGCATCCGGCCCGACCGGATGAGCCCGGAGAGGCGCGAGACGCTCCGCCGCGAGATCATCCTTTCCCGGAAAGTCACACACGAGAATGTCTGCCGCGTCTTCGATCTCGTCGAAGTTCAGGGTGAAGAGTTCGTCTCCATGGAGTTCATTCCCGGCCGGACGCTCAAGGAGATCGAGGACGAAGAGAAGACCTTGCCGCTGGGACGCGGCCTGGCGATCGCCAAGGGCATCGGCTACGGCCTCGCGGCGGCGCACCGGATCGGCGTCCTGCACCGTGACCTGAAGCCCGAGAACGTCATCGTCACGGACGACGGCCGCCCGCACCTCATGGACTTCGGAATCGCCGTGGACACCGCCCTGACGTTCGATCAGAAGGGGGACACCGTCCCCGGCACGCCGCAGTTCCTGGCGCCGGAGCTCCTGCGCGGGGATTCTCCGAGCATCCGGAGCGACGTTTATGCGATGGGCGTCGTGCTCTACGAGATGTTCACGGGACGAGTCCCTTTCGACGACAACGACACGGCGCGCCTGGTCCGCAGGGTGATCATGGAGGCCGCGCCACCGGTGGAAACGCTGCGCCCGGATCTGCCTCCCGCGCTGCGCGACATCCTCGACCGCGCGATCGCCAAGGACCCGGAGGGCCGTTTCGTGGACGCGGCGGCGCTGGCCGATGCGATCGCGGCGTTCGAAGGGGAGGTCCTGGACCGGGTCATGGCGGAGGTTTCCGTCACCCGTGCGCGGATGGTCAAGCTCATGGTCATCCTGGAAGCCAACAAGTCGCTCGCCGCGACATTCGACCCGACGGAGACGCTGCGGATCATCCTGCGGACGGCGACCTCGGAGACCGACGCCGAGCGGGGGACCATCTTCCTGAGGGATCCGGAGAGGAGCGAGCTCGTCAGTCAGATCCTGGAAGGGGGGTCGGTCCGCCCGATCCGGCTCCCGATCGGAAAGGGAATCGCCGGTACGGTCGCCCGAAGCGGGCAGGTCATCAACGTCGAAGATCCCTACAAGGATTCTCGTTTCGACTCGGGGGTCGATCAGTCGTCGGGATTCCGGACCACGTCGATCCTCGCCGCGCCGATGCGGACTCCCGGCGGAGAGATCGTCGGGGTCGTCCAGCTCCTCAACAAGCGGCGGAGGTCGTTCACCAAGGAGGACGAAGAGTTCCTCGCCGAGGTCGGTACGCACGCGGCCCTCGCGGTGGACGGCGTGCGCCAGCACGAGCGGGCGGTCGCCGCCGCCCGGCATGCGGGTGCCGGCGAGATCCTCGCGAGCGCCCAGGCGTTGCTGGGCCCAGGGGTCTGGCCGGAGACGCCCGGCTTCGAATCGGTCCCGCTGCGGTGGCGCTCGGAGGAGATCGCCCCCGTCGCG
>JBHENW010000066.1:0-18783 GCA_046261875.1 Thermoanaerobaculia bacterium
GTACGGGTCGATGCAGTGCCCGTACTACGTGCACCGGGCCCTGACGGTGCTGCTCGGGCTGCCGCCGGAGAAGGTGCGCGTCATCCAGACGGAGACGGGCGGGGGGTTCGGCGGCAAGGAGGAGTACCCCTCGGTGATCGCGGGGCACGCGTGCATCCTCGCGCTCAAGGCGGACCGGCCCGTCAAGCTCATCTACGACCGGACCGAGGACATGCTCGCGACGACGAAGCGGCATCCCGGCGTCATCCGCCACCGGACCGGGGTCCGCAAGGACGGGAAGCTGACGGCGATGGAGATCGACGTCCTCCTCGACGGCGGGGCCTACATGACGCTCTCCCCCGTCGTCCTCTCGCGCGGGCTCATCCACTCGACCGGCCCCTACCGCTGCGAGCACGTGCGGGCCGAGGGGCGCGTCGTCATGACGAACACGCCGCCCAACGGCGCCTTCCGCGGGTTCGGCGCCCCGCAGACGCAGTTCGCTTCGGAAGTCCACATGGAACGGATCGCGGAGGCGCTCGGCATGGACCCGGTGACCCTTCGCGAGATCAACGCGTTCCGGCCGGGGGACGAGACGGCGACCGGCCAGAAGCTGGGGCGCGACTGCAGCGCGCTCGCCGTGCTGCGCGAGGCCGTGCGGCGCACGGACTTCCGCCGCCGGCGCCGGGCGCTCAAAGGCACCAACCGCGGCCTGGGCCTCGCCCTCTTCTTCCACGGGTCGGGTTTCACGGGAGGCGGCGAGGTCAAACTCGCCTCGAAGGCCTCCGTCGAGCTGACCCCGACCGGAGCGCGCATCCTCGTCGCTTCCACGGAGATCGGCCAGGGCACGCGCACGATGCACGCGCAGATCGTCGCCGAGACGCTCGGGATCCCCTACGGCTGCGTCGAGGTGGCGGAGGTGGATACCGGCCGCGTGCCCGACAGCGGCCCGACGGTCGCCTCCCGCACGTGTATGGTCGTCGGACGGATCCTCCAGCGCTGCGCCGAGGAGATCCGCGAGACGCTCCGCGGCATGTCTCCGGCGAAGTACCTCTCGAAGCACGGCCCGCTCCTCGTGACCAAGGAGTACGCGGGGCCGGACGGGCTCTACTGGGACGACGACAACTACCGGGGCGACGCCTACGGGGCCTACGGATGGGCGTGCGACGTCGCCGAGGTGGAGCGCGACCCGGACACCTACGAGGTCCGGCCGGTGAAGCTCACGGCCGTCCAGGACATCGGGAAGGCGATCCACCCGGTTCTGGCGGCGGGACAGATCGAAGGGGGCACGGCGCAGGGGCTCGGTTACGCGCTCCTCGAAGAAGTCGTCATGGCGGACGGCCGGATGGCCAACGCGCAGATGACCAACTACACGGCCCCGACGACGCTCGACACGCCGCCCATGGACGTGGTCATCGTCGAGAGCCCGTACCGGCACGGCCCCTTCGGCGCGAAGGGGGTCGGCGAGATGCCGATCGACGGCGTCGCGCCGGCCGTCGTCAACGCGATCCGACATACGGGCCTCGACGTCCGGTCGATTCCCGCGACGCCGGAGCGGATCCTCCAGGCTTGCGCTTCTCGCTGAACGGCCGGACCGTCGAGGTCCGGGCGCACCCGATGAAGCGCCTGCTCGACGTGTTGCGCCAGGACTGCTCGCTCACCGGCACGAAGGAGGGGTGCGGCGAGGGGGAGTGCGGCGCCTGCACCGTGCTCGTGGACGGGGAGCCGGTCAACTCCTGCCTCGTACCCTTCGCGCAGGTGCGGGGCCGCCGTGTCGAAACGATCGAGTCGCTCGGCGGCACGCATCCGCTCCAGGAGGCTTTCGTCATGGAAGGCGGGGCGCAGTGCGGCATCTGTACGCCCGGGATGATCCTGGCGGCGGTCGCGCTCGGCCCGAACCCTTCGCTCGAGGACGTCCGGACCGGGCTCGCCGGAAACCTCTGCCGGTGCACGGGGTACGAGGGGATCTACCGGTCGATCGAGCGGGCGTCGGCCAGGCGGCGGCGGGCCCGGAAATGAGGACCGCGGTCACGCCGCTCACGATGCTGCAGCCCTCCTCCGTCGGGGAGGCCCTCCGGATGCTCCAGGAAGAGGGACCGCTCACGCCGCTCGCCGGCTGCACCGACGTTTACGTCAGTCTCAACTTCGGAGCGTTGCGCGACACGCGCTTCATCAACATCTGGGGGCTCGCGCCGCTGCGACGCATCGCGCTGCGGGGCGAGGTCCTCTCCATCGGGGCCCTCGCGACCTATACCGACATCATCCGCTCCCCGCTCGTGGGGCGGCACCTCCCGATTCTCGCCCGCGCGGCGCGCGAGATCGGCGGCGTTCAGATCCAGAACCGCGGCACGCTCGGCGGGAACATCGCGAACGGATCGCCGGCGGGCGACACGCTCCCGGTGCTCGCGGCCGCGGAAGCCGTCGTGGTCCTGAAGAGCCTCGCCGGAACGCGCCGGGTGCCGTTCCTCAACTACTACACGGGGTACCGAGCCAGCGTGAGGCGGCCGGAGGAGCTCATCGCCGCGATCGAAGTCCCGCCGATCCGCGGCCGCCAGTGGTTCCGCAAGGTGGGCACACGCGCGGCGCAGGCGATCTCCAAGGTCGTCATGGCGGGGATCCGAACCCCGCGGCCGCGCATTGCCCTCGGGAGCGTGGCGACCACCGTCATCCGCTTGCCCCGCACCGAGGACGCCCTCGCTTCCGGAGCCGCCATCGCCGAGGCCCGGCGCATTCTCGAGTCGGAGATCGCCCCGATCGACGACGTGCGCTCCACCGCAGAGTACCGGCGCGCCGTCGCGTCCAACCTGCTCGAGCGCTTCTGGAAGGACACGGCCTGATGAAGACCACGCTCTCGCCGGATTCCGTTTCGGCCGTCATGGAGCGCGTCGGGCAAGTGAACGCGGAGACCGCGCAGCGCTTCCCGGGCGAAGAGTCGCGCCGCCAGCCCGTCCACACGGTGTACGGCGGGGCGCACGTCTTCAAGGCCGACTCGGCGCCGAAGCTCGGCGCGCTCGCGCTGAGATTCCTCCAGGAATACGCGCCCAACTGGGCCGTCCTCGCGAAGGTCGTCGGCCTGCCGGGCTCGGATCGCTGGCCCGAGCTTCCGGAGAACACCAACGATCTGAAGGCGCAGATCGAGTGGGCCACGAGCGCGGACCGGGAGGCCCACCGCACGGCGCGGATGGCCCAGATCGTCTATGCACGGCTCGTCGAGAAGCTGCGGCGTGAGCCGGTCGAGGACTTCCGGATCGACTTCGAGGACGGCTACGGGAACCGGCCCAACGACGAGGAAGACGGCCACGCGGAGTCGGCCGCCGGCGAGGTCGCGGCCGGGATGGCCGCCGGCACGCTCCCGCCGCACATCGGCATCCGGATCAAGCCGTTCACCGAGGAGCTGCGGGCCCGGAGCGTCCGCACGCTCGACGTCTTCGTCACCGCGCTCCTGGAAAAGGCGGGGGGGAAACTACCGGAGGACTTCGTCGTCACGCTCCCGAAAGTGACGTCGCCGGAGCAGGTCGCGGGTCTTGCCGACCTCTTCGAGAAGCTCGAATCGGAACTGGGCCTTCCGGCCGGGACGCTCCGCCTCGAGTTCATGATCGAGACGCCGCAGTCGGTCCTGCGGCCCGAAGGGGGCGCCGCCGCGTCCGTCCTCGCCGCCGCCGCGCGGGGACGCTGCGTCGCCGCCCACTTCGGGACCTATGACTACACCGCGTCACTGAACATCACCGCGGCCTACCAGACCATGACGCATCCCGCCTGCGATTTCGCCAAGCACATGATGCAGGTCTCCCTCGCCGGCACCGGCATCTGGATCTCCGACGGCGCGACGAACGTCATGCCGATTCCCCCGCACCGGCCGGCGCAGGGCGGAGCGCTCACGGACGAGCAGGCCGCGGAGAACCGCGACACCGTGCACCGCGCGTGGAAGCTCCACTACGACCATGTCTGGCATTCGCTTTCCGGGGCGTACTACCAGGGCTGGGACCTGCACCCGGCCCAGCTCCCGACGCGTTACGCCGCCGTGTACGCCTTCTTCCTCGACGGCCTGGAAGCCGCCTCCGCGCGCCTGAAGAACTTCGTCCGTCAGGCCGGGCAGGCGACACTCGTCGGCGAGGTCTTCGACGACGCCGCGACCGGCCAGGGGCTGCTGAATTACTTCCTGCGCGCCTGGAACTGCGGGGCGATCACCGAGGAGGAGGCCGTCGAGAAGAGCGGCCTGACCGTCGCGGAGCTCCGCAGCCGGTCCTTCGTCCAGATCCTCCGGGGGCGTCGCACGTAGGGCTGGGCTCCGTCCCCGCCCCGAGTCGTCAAGCCAGCTCTTAACGGCGCAGAGTGGCCTGGATCAGGCCGTACGGCTCCTCGATCGGAACGAAGATCTCGTTGGGGTTGTCGAGCCCGATCCGCGAAAGGTCCACGAGCAGGTGGTGCTTGTTGGGCATCGTGATCTGGATCTCTCCGATCTCGGGGTGCCGCTGGAGCGCTTTCTCACCCATGGCGTGGAGGGTGTGCTGCACGGACTCGCTGTCGTGCGCGGCAAGCGTCTCGAGAAGCGTCTGGCGGATGCCGCGCCACGCGGAGCCGAAATCCAGATCCGAGACTGAGTACTTCCACACGGCGCGGACGGCGGTCGCGAGGATGCGGTCGCGGGTCTCCTGCAGGGTCGTGTAGCGGTCGCGAAAGAAACCGTCGAAGGCCGACTTCGAGGTCTTCGCGACGAGCATGTCCTCGAGGCCGGACTCGATCGCGAGAGCCCCGTCTCCCGCGACGACCTCGGTCAGCCGGGACTCGCCGCCGGCCTTTCGGAACGTGTGCGGGTCGGGAGCCCCGGCGATCTCGAGGCGCTCCCAGAGGCTCTCGCGGATCGTCACGCGCGCGCGCCGGATGGCCGCGTGGCTCCGGAGGAAGTGGGCGGCGAGAAGCTTTCCGAACTCCTCGATCTCCCCGAGCGGGTTCTGGCGCGCGAGCGCGTACACGGTGTTCTTCATCGTGTCGGTCGGCAGGACGTTCGCGTTGTCCCCGCTCTCGTGTACGGCGCGAAAGTCCCCTTCGAGAGATACGGCGACGGCCAGGTCCTTGAAGTGGTGCCGGCCGCCCTCGCGCGTCAGCTTGACCAGCCGCACGCCCGATTTGCCGTAGCGGTTTTCGGCGAGAACGGCCACCGCGTCAGCTCCCGCGATACGTCGAGTACCCGTGCGGGGCCAGCAGGAGCGGCACGTGGTAGTCCTGCGACCGGTCTTTCACCTCGAATACGATCTTGACGACCGGGTAGAAGCCCTCCAGGTTGTAGGCGCGAAAGTAGCTCGCCGTGTCGAAAGTGAGCCGGTAGGTGCCCGTCGCCAGCGTGAACCCTTCCGGAAGCAGGCTCTTCGAGCGGCCATCGGCGTCCGTGCTCCCCCGCCCCAGGAGCTTCCAATCCCCTTCGATCGAGCGGACCTCGAGGGTGACGGGAACGCCCGAAGCGGGGCGGCCGCGCGCCGTGTCGAGGATGTGCGTGGTGATCGCGCTCATGCGTCGAAGAACTTCTCCATCCGGATGCGGGTGATCTTGCGCTGCTCTTCCGCCGCGTTCCGCAGCTCGGTCGGCGCGTCATTATGGAGGCGGGAGCGGCAAATCGCGAGCATCTCCTCGGCGCTCTTTCCCGTCGCGCAGACGAGAAACACGTGGCCGAAGCGATCCTCGTACTCGCGGTTGGCTTCCGCCAGTTCCGCCAGGATTTCGGCCGGCGCTCCCCGGATTCCCGACTGCTCGCCGGCGGCCACCCCGCTCGCCCGGTCGCCGATGCGGGGATGCGCTGCGAATGCCTCGAGCCAGTCTCCGGGCGAGAGCCGGGACCAGACCTCCTCCGCGCTCCGGATCGCGTCCCCGGCGGTGTCGAAGGGCCGCAGCCTCGCGACGCGCTCGGCCCAGACGGGCGAGGCGCAGAAGCCCGCCAGGAGGCGCTCCGCCTCGTTGCGCGGCAGGGCATTGAACCGATCGAGGCCGGTCACGGCCTGGGGATCGTTCCCCAGAGCCGCAGCCGTGCGACGCCGCCGTCCGGATGGATGTTCAGGCGCGCGTGCGTGCCTCTCCCGGGCGTCACCTCGCGGTCGAAGTCGTGTAACGCGTGCGGCCGCAGGGGCGTGCGGGGGAGCAGCTCCCTCCAGGACGCACCTTCCAGCGAGGCGCTCTCGGGAAGCTCCGCCAGCTCCAGAGAGCAGCTTCCCGGCGCGTTTCCCTTGAAGTGCGAGGTGTCGACCGTCACGCGGTGGACGATTCCGGGTCTGGCGAGCTGCACGACGGCCCAGTCGTGTCCCGGACCCCGCCGTCTCCGCGTCTCCCACCCGTCGTGCATGCCGGCCGGGGGCCCCGGGAAGATCAGGTTGTGGCGGGAGCCGAAGAACATGTCGCTCGCAGCGACCACGAGTCCTCCGTTCTCCGCGGCGGCGAGGTCGACTTCGCCGGCCCGCGCCAGTTCCTTCCAGTCGGGTTGCGCTCTTCCATAGACGCGCAGGCGCGCGACGCCTCCGTCCGGATGGATGTTCAATCGCAGGTGGGTGAAACGACCGGCATCCGCGATGGGAAAAGGATTCGGAGCGTCTCCTTTCAGAGGGGAGCTCGGCAGGATCTCCGTCCAGTCGCGATGCGCGAGGAGCGTCTCCTCGTCGGGGTCTCCCTCCAGGGCGCAGGCTTCCAGCGAGCAGGACTCCGGGTAGTTCCCCTTGAAGTGGCGCGTGTCCACGACGACGCCGGCGATCCTTCCCGGCAGGCCGAGCCGCAGGATGCACCAGTCGTGGCCCGGCTCCCGGCGGCGCCGGGTCTCCCACCCGTCCATCCACTTGCCCCTGTCCGTGTACTCATCGGGCAGGAACACCGGCTCGTTCGCTTTGAGGAGGTTCTCCTTGGGCGCGAAGAACTCGTCGTTGGCCGCCAGGACGCGACCGCCGACCCGCTCCGAAGCCAGGTCGAGCAGATCCGTGAAGTCGCTCAGCGGCTCTCCATCCGCGCGAGCAGGTTCCCGCGCGGCCGTCCGAGGACCGCGCCGCGCTCGAAGACCTTTTCGCCGCGCAGGTACGTCGTCTCGATCGCGCCGTCGAGCTCCCGACCCGCGTAGGGAGTCAGCTTGTGGCGCTGCTGGAGCGCCGAAGGATCGACCGCCGAGCGCGCCTCGGGATTCCAGACGACGAGGTCCGCGTCGAATCCGGGCGCGATGCTCCCTTTCCGTTCGAGCCCGGCCATGCGGGCCGGTCCCGTCGAGAGCCACCGGGCGAGCTGCGGGAGCGTCACGCCCCGCGCTTTGCCGGCTGTCCAGGAGGCCCGCAGCGACAGCTCGAGAGAGGCGATCCCACCCCAGGCCTTCCGGAAATCGCCCGTCTCCCGACGCTTGCTCTCCGGCGGCGCCGGCGAATGGTCCGAGACGATCATCTCGAGGGTCCCGTCCTCCAGCGCCTCCCAGAGCCTGACGCGGTTCGCGCCCTCCCGGATCGGCGGCGCGCACTTGAGCTCGGTCGCGCCGCGCGGCACGTCCTCGGCGGCGAAGAAGAGGTAGTGCGGACAGGTCTCCGCGGAGAGACGCGCCCCCTCCGCCCGCGCGCGCCGCAGGTCTGGGACGGCGTCGCCTCCGGACAGGTGGACGACGTGGGCGCGCCCTCCGGTCTCCTTGCACATGCGGGCGAGGATGATGACCGCCTCGCGCTCCGCGGTGCGGGGCCGGGACGCCAGGTAGTCGCCGTAGCTCGCCGACGCCGGCTCCCGCACGAGGGCCGCGAGCTCGGCGTGGACGAGCAGGGGGACCTTCCGCCCGGCGAGATGGGCGAGCGCGGCCCGCAGCTGCTCCGGCGACAGGTGACCGAACTCGGGAACGCCCGAGGGGGCCAGGAACGCTTTGAAGCCGAAGACGCCCTGCTCGAGCAGCGGTGGCAACTCCAGGAGGTTCTCCGGGACGACCCCGCCCCAGAAGCCGACGTCCACGTAGCACTGGCCCTGCGCCGCCTCCCGCTTGACGCGCAGCCCCGCCGCCGTCGTCGTCGGGGGGACGCTGTTCAACGGCATGTCGAGAAGGGCCGTCACCCCGCCCGCCGCCGCCGCCCGGGTCGCCGTCTCGAAGCCTTCCCACTCCGTGCGCCCCGGCTCGTTGACGTGGACGTGCGTATCCACGAGACCCGGCATGACGACGGAGTTGCCGTGGTCCTCGACGCGCAGCCCCGGGGGCGCCGCTCCGTACATACCCACCGCCGTGATGCGCTCTCCCCGGACGCGGATGGCAGCCGGACGGACGCCCTCGGGCGTCACGACACGTCGGCTCTGAATGGCGAGCTCTGGGGAGGTCAAAGGTCGCGAAATCATAATCGTCCTAGAATCCCCCGACGATCAGCGGGCGGTGATGGAACGGAAAGGGGTGGCTATGCCGGCGGCCGAAGCCTCGCCCGAAAGACAACTCCCCGACGGGCGCGTCGAGCTCGCGGACACCTCGCGGATCGAGAAAAGCCCGCTCTACAACGGGGATCTCGCCCCGGTTCCCATCGGGCGCCGCAACTGGACGACCTACAACTACGCCGCGCTCTGGATCAGCATGGCGCACTGCATCCCGACGTACATGCTCGCTTCCGGCCTCATGGCCGCCGGCATGAACTGGTGGCAGGCCCTCGTGACGATCCTCCTCGGCAACACGATCGTGCTCGTTCCGATCCTGCTCAATTCCCACCCGGGGACCAAGTACGGCATCCCGTTTCCGGTCTTCGCGCGCGCGTCGTACGGGACGATCGGATCCAACCTTCCCGCGCTCATGCGGGCCCTCGTAGCGTGCGGGTGGTTCGGGATCCAGGCCTGGATCGGCGGCGAGGCGCTCCACACGCTGTTCACCGCTCTGTTCGCGGAGTGGCCGGCGCTCCTCGGCCCGGGCGTCGGCGGCCACACGACGACCGAATGGATCTCGTTTCTTCTCTTCTGGGGGATGAACGTCTACATCATCTACCGCGGCATGGACCTGCTGCGGAAAGTCGAGAACTGGGCGGCGCCGTTCGTCCTGGTGATGACGGGCGTTCTGCTCTGGTGGGCCGTCACGCAAGCGAACGGCTTCGGGCCGCTCCTGGCGCAGCCGGGCAAGTTCCGGACCTTCGCGGAGTTCTTCCCCGTCTTCATCCCGTCGCTGACGGCGATGATCGGCTACTGGGCCACGCTCTCGCTCAACATGCCCGACTTCACCCGTTTCGGGCGGAGCCAGAAAGAGCAGATGGTCGGCCAGGTCGTCGCGCTCCCGACGACGATGTCCGTCTTCGCCGCGATGGGCGTGCTCATCACGAGCGCGACCGTCATCATCTACGGCCGGGCGATCTGGGACCCGATCAAGCTCGTCGCTGAGTTCAAGGCGCCGGTCGTCGTGGCGATCTCGATGTTCACGGCCGTCGTCGCGACGCTGGCCGTCAACATCGCGGCCAACGTCGTCTCTCCGGCCAACGACTTCGCCAACGCCTTCCCGCGCTGGATCCGCTTCAAGACCGGCGGGCTCATCACCGGCATCGTCGGCATCCTGATGCAGCCCTGGAAGCTCCTCGCCGATCCGTCCGGCTACATCTTCACGTGGCTGCTCGGTTACTCGGGAGGGCTCGGGTCGATCGCCGGAGTGCTCATCGCGGACTACTGGCTCGTGCGCAAGACGAAGCTCAAGCTCGAGGACCTGTACCTGCCCGACGGCGCGTACCGTTACGCAGCCGGGTGGAACTGGAAGGCGGTCGTGGCGACACTGGTCGGTTGCGCCCTGGCCTGGGGCGGCCTCGTGGTGCCGGTGCTCGAGCCGCTCTACAGCTACGCCTGGTTCGTCGGGTTCTTGAGCGCCGGGCTGCTCTACTGGGCGCTCAACCTGCGGGGCGCGGAGGAGCCGCGGCCGATGCTGGCGAGAACTTAGGACCTACTCGAACGGCCTTTACGGCGGGAGGCGGCGAGGCGCTCTTCCAGCCATTCGGAGAGCGGGCGGACCTCGCCGGTCCGGAACCGGACGCGGTAGGGCTCGCCCGTCTCCTCCGACCGCGTCGCGATCCCGGCGATGAAGTCCCGCGCCGTCCGGACCCGGCTCCCCGCGAAGGCCAGCTTTCGCTTGAGGTGCGACGCGGCTTTCCGGCCGGTGTACTCCTTTCCGTTGCGGACGAAGACGGCGTCGGAGCCTTTCATCTGGGAAAGCAGCGCGTCGATCTTCGCCTGCTCGGATCTGGAGCGTGAGGAGGCGTCCGCTGCGCCGGACGCAGACGCGGCGAGAGCGACCAGCAGCGCAGCGCCGGCGAAGCGTCGCACGGCCTCCAGAGCGCGGAGGCCGGCGCCGATATTCCGGTGTCCCTCTCGATAGAGTAGGGACCATGGAGCAGGAAGCCGTGCGCTCGGCGCTCGTCACGGGAGGCACCCGCGGGATCGGCTACGCGGTCGCGCGGCGGCTGTCCCGGGAAGGTTTCACGGTCACGATCTCGGGGACGAGCGCCGGCTCCGTGGAAGCGGCCCTGAAGAGGTTCCGCAAAGAGAACCTGGAGGTCGCGGGCCGCCCGGCGGATGCGCGCAAGGAGGAGGAGCAGGAGGCGCTCGTCCGGTTCGCGGCGGAGCAGGCGGGACGCCTCGACGTGCTCGTCAACAACGCGGGGATCGGCGAAACGGAGCGCGTGGACCGGATGGATCCGGAGACCTTTCGCGCCATCATCGAAACGAACCTCTACGGGCCGTTCTACGCGCTGCGCGCCGCGGCGCCGATCATGCTGGAGCACGGCGGCGGTTTCGTCATCAACATCGCCTCGCTCGCGGCCGTCAACCCGATCCCGGGCGGCGCCGCGTACAACGCCTCCAAGTTCGGCCTGCTCGGCTTCTCGGAGGCTTCGATGCTCGACCTGCGCCATGAAGGGATCCGGGTCGCCGCGATCCTTCCCGGATCCGTGGCGACCGAAATGCAGGGGGACCTCGGGCGCGGAGGGCCGGGCGACTGGATGCTCTCGCCGGACGACGTGGCCGAAGCCGTCATCGCGCTCCTCCGCTTCCCGGATCGCGCGCTCCCCTCGCGCGTGGACCTGCGCCCGAGCCGGCCGCCGAAACGGTGATCGGTCGAATCACTCGGCTGGCCGGAACCGTGATGGCGCTGCTCGTCCATCTCGCCCCGCCCGCGGATGCCGCGACGCCGTGCGCCGGCGGCATGGCCGGCCCCTATCCCTGCCGCAACGTGGACCTGATGGCCCTCGTGACGCTGCCCGCCATGGGCTGCACGCAGGGAAACACCGTCTGGGGCTGGACGGACCCGCTGACCGGCAAGGAGTACGCCCTGATGGGGTGCACGGACGGCGTCTCCTTCCTGGACGTGTCGAATCCCGAGAGCCCGCGGTACCTGGGCCGGCTCCCGACGCAGAGCTTCAACTCCATCTGGAGGGACATCAAGGTCTACGCCGACCACGCGTTCGTCGTGAGCGAAGCCGCGGAGCACGGCCTCCAGGTCTTCGACCTTCGCCGGCTGCGGGGCGCGACCGGGCCTCCCGTCGTATTCACCCCCTCGGCGCACTACGAGGGCTTTCACCACGCCCACACGATCGCCCTCGATGAGCCGACCGGCTTCGCTTACGCCCTGGGGACGGAAACGTGCGGCCGCGGCCTGCACATGGTCGACGTCCGCAACCCGGCCGTCCCCGTCTTCGCCGGCTGTTTTTCCCAGGACGGCTACACCCACGATGCGCAGTGCGTCGTCTACGCCGGTCCCGACGCGCGCTACCGGGGGCGCGAGGTCTGCTTCGCCTCGAACGAGGACACCCTCACGATCGTGGACGTGACGGACAAGAGCGCGCCGGTGATGTTGTCGCGTACGGGATATGCCGGCTACTCCTACACGCACCAGGGCTGGCTGACCGAAGACCACCGTTATTTCCTGCTCGACGACGAGTACGACGAGGCCAACTTCGGCCACAACACGCGGACGTACGTCTGGGACGTCTCCCTCCTGGACGCCCCGAAGGCGCCATGGACGTACACGGCCGCGACGACCGCGTCGGACCACAACCAGTACGTCCGCGGGCGCTACGTGTACCAGGCCAACTACAGGGCGGGACTGCGCATCCTCGACCTGAACGACATCGGAAACCGCAACCTGACCGAGGTCGCCTTCTTCGACACGTTTCCATCGAGCGACGCCTCCGGGACGGTCGGCGCGTGGAACAACTATCCCTTTTTCGCGAGCGGGACGGTCCTGGTCAGCGGGATCAACGAGGGGCTCTTCGTGCTGCGCCCGGCGATCCCTCCCGAGGCCCTCCGCTTCCACACGGTGGCGCCGTGCCGGGTCGCGGACACCCGCGATCCCGCGGGCCCCTTCGGGGGACCGCCCCTCTCACCCGGCCAGGACCGCATCTTCGCCATCGCCGGCCGCTGCGGAGTCCCGGCGACCGCCCGCGCGGTCGCGATCAACCTGACGGTCGCGGGACCCACCGCGCAGGGGCACCTGCGGATCTACCCCGGCTCCGTCCTTCCTTTCGCATCGGTCATGAACTACCGGCCCGGCCAGGTTCGGGCCAACAACGCGATCGTGGGACTCTCCGGAGGCGGCGGCCTCACCGTACGCGCCGATCAAGCCGCCGGATCCGTCCACGTCCTCATCGACGTGGCGGGCTACTTCGATTAAAGCGAACCGAGCGCTCGGGTCCGGTTACCTCTCCGCCCGGTCGCGTCCCGCGGCACGCCCTTCCGCGACCCGGCCGGGGGCCTGGGAGCGGCCGCGGAGCTCCTCCGCCCGGCGCGATCCCTCCTCCACCCACCGGCGCATGTACTCGCCCGCAAGCTCCCGGTTGCCCAGCCCGAACGCGAGGCCCGCGGCGAGGGCCACGGCCCCGAGCAGGAGCGTGAACGCGGTGACGACGATGCTCTGGGCGATCTGGAGCTGGTCGAGCGCCATGAAGATAGCGAGCGCCACGACGGCGATTTTCGCCGCGCGCGCCATGGCCATCGCCCCGCCGACCCCGCCCATGGAGGCTGCGATCAGATCCTTGACGAACTCTCCGATGAGCATGCCGGCCACGATGATGAGAACCGCGACGATGACGTTGGGAATGTAGGCCACGAGCCGCTCGAACATCGCCGCGACGGCCGTCAGGCCGAGCGCGTTGACCGCCATGAGGATCGCGACGAGCATGATCGTCCAGAAAACGAGGCGCGCCACGAGGCTGGAAGGATCCAGCCGCGTGCCTGTACGCTGCAGCGCGGCGCGGACGCCGCCGCGGTCGAGCGCCTGATCGAATCGGACTTTTTCCAGGATCGCGTCGGTGGCTTTCTCCACGAGCTTGGCCACGAGGTACCCGACGACGAGTATGAGGATCGCCGCCAGGAGACTTGGTAGGAACGCCACGATCGACGCGAGCGTGGCCTCCATGCGGTCACCGAAGTCCATGATTTAGCCCCTCCTTTGAGAAACGGTCCTGCGCGGGCTGGCGCGCCGCGTTGACTGCCGAGGCCCTTGACGATGCAAAGTCGCTGCCGGGCCGAAAAAGGCCGACGGAACCGGCCGCGCGTTCGCCTCTCTGTCTGCCCAGGAGACCGGGAGATTCGCCGCGAGCTGCCCGCTGACCGCCGACGGCCGCGTCGTCATCGAGACGTACAAGGGCGCCGTGACGGTGACCGGTTGGGACCAGCCGCGCGTCGCGATCGAGGCCTCGATCGAGCCGGACGGCTCGGATGATCCCTCGCAGCTCGAGAAGGTCCGGCTCACGGAGGTCCGCATCGAGTCCTCCGGCAACGACGTGCGAATCAAGAGCGATTACGAGGCGATCAAGGAAGAACAACGCTGGTGGAAGTTCGAGGACGGCGACCACGGCACGCTGCCGCTCGTCCGCTATACCCTTCGGATGCCGCGCGGCGCCGCCTTCCGGCTGAAGGACCACAAGTCGCGGGTCCGTGTCAGCGGCCTCGACGGAGAGCTGGACATCGACTGCTACAAGGGCGTCGTCAACCTGGCCGACGTGCCCGGAGTCCGGTTGAAGACGTACAAAGGAGAAGTTTTGGCGCGCTTCGACCGGTTCGAGAGAGACAGCTCCTTCGAGACCTACAAGGGGGACATCACCCTGGAGATCCCCGCCCGGGCGGGGTTCGACCTCGACGCGGACACCGGCAAGAAGGGCGACCTGAACAGCGATTTCGAGATTGCGGTGCGCGCCTCCGGCCGGGACGGGGACGACAGAAGTTACCGCGGAAAGGTCAACGGCGGAGGGCCGGAGCTGCGGCTGGAAACCGACAAGGGGAGCTTCCGGATCCGGCAGAAGTAGCTTCCAGCTGTCAGCTCTCGGCTTTCGGCTCTCGCCCGACTCCCGACTCCCGACTCTCGACTCCCGCGGATAAGCTAATCGCGTGCGGGCGCTGCGGGAGCGGCTGGCCTTCCTGTTCGGCTGCCTCGTCGGAGGGACTTGGTTTCTCCTCTGTTCCGCTGTCGGCGTCGCCTGGCTCCTCGTCTCTCCCGGCAACCGGCAGACGCTCTACATGTATGGGCGCGTCTTCTGCCGCGGCCTGGTCCGGCTCATGGGCTGGACCATCGACGTTGCCGGCCGCGAGCGGATGGACGCCGCGCGGCCGTGTGTATTCGTCGCCAACCATCAGAGCTTCCTCGACGTGGTGACCTTCGGGTCCATCTTTCCTCCGCGGACGGTCTCCGCGGGCAAGCGGGAGATCGGGCGGATCCCGGTCTTCGGGTGGTTCTACCGGCTCTCGGGCAACCTCGTCATCGACCGCGATCACCCCCGCGGCGCGCTCGCTTCGCTCCAGGCCGCGGCGGAGACGATCCGAGAGGAGAACCTCTCCGTCTGGTTCATGCCGGAAGGCCATCGCAACACGGGTCCCGGCCTCCTCCCGTTCAAGTCCGGGGCGTTCCGGCTCGCCGGGGCCGCCGGGGTCCCGATCGTGCCGATCGTCGCCTCTCCTCTGTCTGCTCTCGCCGACCCGAGCCAGTGGCGCGCCCGGCGTGGCACCTTGCGGGTTCGGGTGCTGGAACCGGTCTCCATCGAAGGGTCCGGCTCCGAGGCCGAGACGGCGGCGCGCGTCCGCGCCCGGATGCAGGAAGCCGTGGACGAGCTGCGGGGCGCCCCGCTCAGCGCCGCGGCTTCCCTGTGAGTCTCGCGGCCCGGACCCAGACTTTCACCTCGGCGAGTCGGGGCGGGCGCATCCGCGCCTTTCCCGCGGCGGACCGCAGGCGGGCATGGAGGGCCTCCGGACGGGCGCGGGCGAGCTCCGCGACCGTCGGGATCCCGACGGACTCGAGCAGCCGCGCCGCGGGAATCCCCATCCCCTTGTGCAACGCCAGCGTCGCGTGGCGCCCGGCGCGCTCCAGGAGGCTCGCGGGGATCCCGGTGCGGCGCGAAAGGTCGTCGAGGCGGTGGCGGCGGCGCGCCCGCTCCAGCCGCTCGGGAGTCGGGATCCCGTGCGCCCGGAGCCGGGATTCGGCCCCGAAGTCGAGACCCGGAAGCTCGGTGAGCACGGGCCGACGGGACCGCACCGTCTGCGAGAGCATTTCCCGATAGCTCGCGACGACGAGCGCGGCGGCGAGGGCGACGGCGATGGCCAGGCGCGCGCGGCCGGCCGGCGACCGCAGGGCCTCGCGACTCGAGAGCCGGGAGACGAGCGAGGAGAAGTTGAACGCCGAGAGCGCGAGGACCGGGAACCCCAGGAAGCCGGCGAGCGGCATTTCGAAGACCTTCCAGTCCTCGAAGCCGGGCACGGTGTAGATCCACTTGCAGCGCGCGAAGAAGTTCAGGCTCTCCCACGCGACGCCCGCCCAGAGACCGCCCGCGAGCAGGTGCATCAGGCGGTCGCAACGTCCCGCTTCCAGGTCGGCGAGCAGCGAGGGAGCCCCCGCGCGGCGATTGAGGAGCTCGGGCAGGCAGAACGTGGCCCCCCAGACGAGGGGGAAGGCGACCCGCGGCCAGAGGAGCGGCGCAAGGATCGACAGGACGCCGAGGAGGAGAAGGACACTCTCGACCCTTGGGGTCACGCCGATGGGCCGGCAGCGGCGGCCGCGGGCGATGCCCAGCGCCCGGACCGCTTCCGCGTGGAAGAAGCATGCCGGCAAAACGGTCGCGAACGCCGTCGCGCTCAAAACGGCCGCCGTGACGATGCTTCTCAGCGCGAAGACGTAGTACCAGTTCTGGAGCCGCAGGTTGTATGCCTCGAAGAGGAACCAGAACGGGATCGACCAGAGCATCCAGCCCGCGACTTCGCGCGGCCGCGCGGAGAGCGGCGAGCTCCCCTGCAGCCGGAAGATCAACGCATCGAGGACGAGCAGGTAGCCATACCAGGCGGGGAGATACCAGATCGCGTTCCAGCCCTCGACGTCGCGCGCCAGGACGAAGAGTCCGCCGGCGAAGAGCGCCGCTCCCGCCGCGCCCCACCACCGCCACCGTCCCGCGCCGAGCCCCATTCCACGAGGGCGCACTCTAACTTCCGGTTTTTCGTTGAAAAACGGGGGCGGACGATTCAGATTGCGCCGATGACCCGCGAAGACCGTTCACTGGAGATCTCCCCCGAGGACCTGCGGCGGCTGATTACCGACGCCGGCGAGCGGATCATCGCGCACATCGAGTCGCTCCCACGCCAGCCAGCGGCGGTCACCGAGGGAGGCGCCGCTCTCGCGCGTTCCCTCGCGGAGCCGATGCCGGAGCGCGGCCGCCCCTGGCCGGAGCTCCTCGAGCTGCTCTTCGAGAAAGTCATTCCGGCCAGCTTCAACACCGCCGGCCCCGGTTACCTCGCTTACATCCCCGGCGGCGGCCTGCCGCAAACGGCGGTGGCCGACCTGATCTCGGCCGCG
Organism: Thermoanaerobaculia bacterium; assembly: GCA_046261875.1. Lineage (GTDB taxonomy): Bacteria > Acidobacteriota > Thermoanaerobaculia > UBA5066 > Gp7-AA6 > JBHENW01. Next base: position 16,745 of record JBHENW010000066.1, read on the forward strand.
ACGAACCGGTACGTCGGCGTCTTCGCCGCGGCCCCCGGCCTGGCCCAGATCGAAGCGAACGTCGTGCGCTGGTTCTGCGACATGGCCGGTTACCCCTCCTCCTCGGGAGGGATCCTGACGACCGGCGGCTCCCTCTCGAACCTGTCCGCCCTCGTCACGGCGCGCCGGGAACGCCTACCCCGGAATTTCCTCGACGGGGTCATCTACGCGTCGGACCAGACACACCACTCCGTCCAGAAGGCGGCACAGCTCGCAGGCTTTCCGGAGGAGAACGTCCGGGAGATCCCGACGGACGCCGAGTTCCGGATGCGGATCGAGGCCCTCGCCGCGCAGGTCGCGGCGGACCGCGCCGCCGGGCTCCAGCCGTGTCTCGTCGTGGGCAACGCCGGGACGACGAACACGGGCGCCGTGGACGACCTGATCGCGTTGGCCGACCTGGCCGCCCGCGAGCGGCTCTGGTTCCACGTGGACGCCGCGTACGGCGGCTTCTTCCTGTTGACCGACCGCGGCCGCGCGCGGCTGGCGGGCATCGAGAGGTCCGACTCGATCACCCTGGACCCGCACAAGGGACTCTTCCTGCCGTACGGAACCGGGTCGCTTCTGGTGCGCGACGGGGAGGCGCTGCGGCGCGCGCACGCGCTCTCGGCGGACTACATGCCGACGATGCAGGAGGACGCGGACCTCGTTGACTTCAACCTGATCTCACCCGAGCTCTCGCGGGGCTGGCGCGGGCTGCGCGTCTGGCTGCCGATGCAAATGCACGGCGCCGGACCTTTCCGGCAGAACCTCGAGGAAAAGCTCGACCTCGCGGAGTGGGCGGCGGGAGAGCTGCGACAGATCGACGGCATGGAGATCCTCGCCGAGCCGCAGCTCTCGATCGTCGCGTTCCAGCTGCGGCCTCCAGGCGCCGGCGAGGCGGAGCTCGACGCGATCAACCGGGATCTGATGCGCCGGATCAACGCGCGGGGCAGGGTTTACCTGACCGGGACGACCCTGCGCGGCCGCTTCGCGATCCGCATCTGCGTCCTCTCCTTCCGGACGCACCGGGACCGGATGGAAATGGGGGTCGAGGACGTCCGCCGGTCGGTCGCGGAGCTCTCTGCCGACCCGCGGCCGGCCCCTTAAGGGGTGGAGGCTCCCGGAGCGGCCGCGTCCTTTCCCTTGACGTGCTTGTCGAGGAACTCGACCATGCCCGTCAACCACTTGATCCGGTTGCGCAGCTTGGCGATGCCGTGCCCCTCGTCGGGAAACAGCACGTACTCGACCGTTCTCCCCTTTTTCCTGATCGCCTCCACGATCTGCTCGGCTTCCGACTTGGGCGTGCGCGGGTCGTTGGCGCCCTGGACGATCATCATCGGGGGCTGGATGCGGTCGGCGAAGTGGAGCGGCGAGACGGTTCGGAGGAACTCGGCGTCGGTCTCCGGGTTGCCGTACTCCCCCAGGCGGTGGCGGGCCCGGTAGGCGCCCGTGTTCTTCAGAAAGCTCGCGAGGTTGGACATGCCCACGTCGTCCACCGCCGCGGCCCAGTAATCCGGGTAGAAGGCCGCCATGCACAGCGTCATGTATCCGCCGTAGCTCCCGCCGAATTCGTCTCCAGGTCCATCACGAGCACGTCGAAATTGCGCTCGTCCCGGTCGTTGGCGCCGTAGGCGAGCCACCGTCCGTCGCCCGAGATGCTTCCGTAACCGTGCACCGCCTTCGGATTGCTCGTCAGGCACTGGGTCAGAGACGGCTCGTCGTCCGCCGCCGCGGCGCACACAGGGAGCAGCAGAGCGAGAGCGGCAAAGACCGCGAGCGTTTTCCTCATAAGAGTCCCCTCGTGCCCGAGCGGGCTACAAGACTAGAGACGCAATCGGAAGGTCAAACGTTCGAATTGGGGGCGAAAATTGACCCAGAAGAACGATCGGCAACCGGAGGCCTCTCAGAGAAAGCGCCGAGCGCGGTTTTCTGCGGTTCGCGGCGGGAAGGGTCTCCCGTCAGGGAGGAGGCTCGCCGCCGCGGGAGCGGGAGGGAGCGAGGGACCAGGCGACGGTCGAGCC
>JBHENW010000067.1:0-44538 GCA_046261875.1 Thermoanaerobaculia bacterium
GCGCTCGGCGGATGTCGGTGTATTGCAGGATCGCCCGCACGAAGGTGCGGATGTTGAACTGAAAGACGGCCCGGAGCTCCGTCAGGTCGGCGCGGAAGAGACGGACCCCCGCCACGTCGAGCCGGTCGGTCGTGTAGTCCAGATCGAGCTTGAGGTGCCGGCCGATGTTCCAGCGGACCCGCGAGAACACCCGGAAGCGGTCTCCCGGCTGCGTGTTCTCGAAGTCGATCTGGTCCCCGAAGTTGACTTCCGTGAAGAGGTAGAGGTCTCCGGCGGGCCGGATCTCGACGTAGGTGTTGACGAACTCCTCCTCGAAGTCTCTTCCGTTGAAGAAGCGATCCCGGGTCCCCCCTCCGAGGAAGAAGAAGGACTGCAGCGGTCCGCCGACGCCGACGTACCCTTCGAACTCCTCCTCGAGCAGCGGGCCGCCCTGCTCTTCGGTGCGGTCCCAGTTGCCTCCGAGGAAGATGCGTGAGTACCAGGCGTCCTTCGCTCCCCACCAGATGCGCTCGATGCCCGCTTCCGGCCTCCGGTAGTTGACCTGCGGAAGAAATCCCGAGTCGGCGCGGAAGCCTTCCCCGATGTCCTCGTACTCGGCGAACCAGAACCAGTTGCGCGTGCTGTGCCGGTAGTCCAGACGGTAGGCATGGTCCGAAAAAGTCCCTTCGGGCTGCTGGAACTCCGAGACGATGAAGCCGGGATAGCGCGTGCGCGACGTGAGCGCCTGGAGGCGGATCTGGTCGCGCGGCGTCACTCGGATGAATGCGTCCGCGCCGGCCAGGTGGTTGGCGTAATCATCCGCGTCCCGACCGGTATAGAGAGCGCCGACGGTGGAGTTCTTACCGACGTCGTACCGATACCGAAAAACGCCCGCGTGGTTGTTGTCGCGAAACGACGTCTGGCTCGAGCTCTGGCTGCCCGGGATGATCAGGTTCGTCAGGTCGTCGCGCGCGATGAAGACGCCGAGGGCGCTCTTGCCCTCCTTCCCGGTGAGCTTGACCCCCCAATCGGGGTCCGCGACCGTTCGCGTGTAGACCGCCAGGATCGGCGTCTGGAAGAAATCCGCTCCCTCCAGGAAAAACGGCCGTTTCTCGGGGAAGAAGAGGGTGAACCGGGTGTTGATGTCCAACTGCGCCACGTCCGCTTCCACCTGCGAGAAATCCGGGTTCAAGGCGGCGTTGAGCGTCAGGTTCGGCGTGACGCCCCAGCGTGCCGTCAGGCCGGGCTCGATTTCGATGTCGCCGTTTTCCACGCTCCCGTCGGGGAAGCCCGGCCGCTCGTCGGTCCGCTGGCCGGTCAGGGTCGGGTCGAACTCGAGGTTGCGGCCCGGCGTGATCCCCTCGAAGCCGGTGATCTTGGAGAACTGGCAGACGTAGCAGTTGCGGTTGCGGCTCAGGGCCTGGAGCCCGATGCGGTGGCGCTGGCTGCGCGGGTAGATGCGCACCATGTCCACGCCCCAGGTCTGCTCTCCCGCGGCGTGCCGGAAGCGAAGCGAGGAGAACGGGATCGCCATCTCCACGACGTAGCCGTCGGCCGTGATCCGGCCGGCGGAATCCCAGATGGCATCCCAGCTCTCGTCCTCGCCGCCCCCGACGTCGTTCTGGAAGAGGTCCATCTGGACTCCCAGGGGATTGACGAAGAACTCGAACCCCCGCCGCTCGTCGTTGAAGGTGTCCAGAACGATCCCGACGAAATCGTCGGAGAAGGCCTTGTCCCGGTCGGATAGGTGCGCGCGGATCTTTCCGGGCGCCGGGTCCCGCGCGCGGATGCCGACGTAGAGGTGCTCGTCGTCGAAGAGGATGAAGCCCTCCGTTTTCACCGGAGCCGGGACGTTGTCTCCCGGAAAGGTCTCGACGGGAAGCTCCATCCTGTCCGCCTCCAGCCAGGCGCTCTCGTCGAGCATCCCGTCCACCCGGATCGTTCCGGCGGCCCGCTTCGCGCGGTAAGTCCGCACGGGCTCCATCTGGGCGACGGGCGTCGGGGATGGAACCGGAACGGGCGTCTGGGCCAGAACCGCGGGTGTCGAGAGCAGCAGGGGAACCATCGCACGCAGGACTCGCACGCCTCGCCTCCTCGCAACCGCCCATCGGGCGCATTCGCTGACTTGATGGGATTACGCGTTAGACGACGAAATGTTTCGTAGACTGAACCGCGGTGACGATTTCCTGGCGATCTGTACCCGCGGACGGGCGGGCGGTCCGGGGAAACAGGTTCGGACGCCCTCGCACCTGCTAAAAATCTAGCATGTGAAAGCGTGTGCGCGTCGAGAGCAAAGGAACGCGGGACTCTACTCCTCCAGGACCTGACGGATGAACTCGAAGGCGCGCGGATCCTTCGACTGTCCGAGCCAGAAGATGGCCTGCTTGCGGACCTCGGGGTTGCGATGCTCCCGGGCGACCCGGATGAGGTGCGGGATCCCTTCGTCGCGGGGCATTTGCGTCAATGCGAAGACGGCCTTCTTCTTCACTTCGGTGTCCGGATCGTCCTCCAAGGCCGTGTCGATCGCCCCCGCGGCTTTTTCTCCCGCCTTCTGCGCGAGCCAGAAGAGCGCCTGGCCCCGGACCTCTCCGCTCCGGTCACTGCCCGCCATTTCGATCAGCGCGGGGACGGCTTCGGGAACGCTGCTCTGCGACAACGCGAAGGTCAGGTGGCTGCGGACGTCCTCGTCTTTCTCGTCCCGCGCGAGCCGGCGCAGGACCTCGTAGCCGCGCCGGCCGCGCGAGTTGCCGAGCCAGAACGCCGCCTGCATGCGCAGCTCTCCGGGATGAGGTGGCGCCGTGAACCGCTCCAGGGCGGCGTCGGCAGCCGCGTGGCCGTGGGCGGCGATGACCGAGAGCGCCGGCTCGCCCGACCGCTTCCGTTTCTTCTTCTGCATCTCCGGGTCCGTTGCGTACCGTTCGAGCAGGGCCACGCTTTCCGCCAGGTCCACGTCGGTGAGCCATACGAAGGGGAGGCCGCCGGCGTCCAGCTCGCAGTCCCCGGAGAACGCCCGGATGCGGTCGACGCGGCCCGACTCCGCGCGCATCAGCACGTACACGTCCGATCCTCCGTCGCGGGGCACGCAGTCCTTCCCGTCCATCGAAATGAAATTCGATCCACGCCCCTCCTCCTCGAGGAGGCATCGTCCGGCGCAGGGGGTGTCGAGATGTCGCAACGAGGGGTAGCAGCACATGTGGCGGCGGCCGTCGAGCGCCGGGACCGCGTAGCCGATCCAGCGGGGATTCCCGGGCTGGGCCGCGCCCCGGACGGCTTTTTCCAGGCCGGCCCCGGACCGTTGCTCGACACGGGCATTGATCAGCCGCGCGGGCTGCGCCGAAGAGGCTCCGGCCGCCGCGAGAACGGCCAGGACCAGCGCGGCGGCGCGGATCTGCCGGTTCATCGCCTCACCGGACCCGGTTCTTTTCGCCCGAGTGGACCGTCACGGGACCGTTGGCGACGGAAAGCCGCACGTTGGCGTCCGAATCTCCGAACTCGATCCGGCGCGTCCTTTCGTCATCCCACGTCTTGCGCGCCTGCCCGCAGGCTTCCTCCGGACAGCTCACGGGGCCGCGCCCGAAGATGTCCACACGGACGCCGGATTGATACTTCTCGGGGAGCCTCAGGCTGAGCGGGCCGTTCTGAACCCTGGCCTCCAGATCGCCGTCCCACCGGTCCCCCTGCAACCGCACGCTGATGGGGCCGTTCTGCGCGACGAGCCGGGCGCGCCCCGCTTCACCCGTGATCGAGATGGGGCCGTTGACCGCCGTGGCGGAAACTTCTCCGGTCGTCTCCAGAAGCGAGATCGGCCCGTTCCGGGTCTCGGCGTCGATCGTGCCGGAGCAGCGCTTGAACGACAGGGGACCGTTCTCGTTGCGGGCCGTGACGGAACCGGCCATGTCGCGCACGCCGATCGGACCGTTCGACGCCTCCAGGTCGAGCGCGGCGTCCCGCGGAACGCGCAGGATCAGGTGGACGGCCCAGTTTCCTCCGGCGGGCCCGTCCACCGAGACCTTGCCGCCCGAATGGGACACGGTGATGCGCTGCAGATCCTCGGCGCTGAGGGCCGCCTTGCAGGCTTTCAGCGCGTAGCCGCCGCCGGCGCCGCCGTGGACCCAGAGGCCCGAGTTGTCCGGAAGCCGCAACCGCAGCGGGTCGCCGCCGATGCGGTCCAGGGCGATGTCTTCTTCCGCGCGGAGGCCTTCTCGATCGTCGAACGTCACCCGCACGTCCGAGCAGCTCTCCGGGCTTCGCCCTTCCGTCGAGACATTGACGTTGCGCCCGCCCGCCCGGGCGGCGGCCGGAAGCAGGGCGCAGAAAAGACCCGCGAGGATCATTCGGTAAACCGTCGGACGGATCATGGTCTCCTCCCTTCTCACTTGTTCAGAATCTCCAGCAGGAAATCCCGGGCTTCCCGGTTGTTCATGACCGAAAGCTTCTGGACCGCCTCCTCCCGGAGCTCGCGATCCTTCTCGGTTTTTGCGATGTCGATCAGGGCGGAAGCGTTGCTCTGGACGAAGAGCGCCTGGATCACCGCCTCCTTGATCTCCGGATCGCGCTCGGCTCGATACATGGACACGAGAGTCGTTCCCGTGCGCTCGCGGCCGAAGAGGCCCAGCTTCTGGACCGCCTCCTCGCGCAGATCGGCGTTCTTCTCGACGCGGGCCAGCTCGAGGATGTGCTCCGCGTCCCCCGCGATGAAGAGGCCCTGGAGGATCTCCTCCTTGACGTCGAGATCGTTCTCGCTGCGGTAGAGCTCCCACAGCTCGCCGCGGGCGCCCATCACGCCGAGCTGGTGGGCGGCGACGCCGCGCAGCTCCGGATCCTTTTCCGTCCGCGCGGCGGTCAGGACCCGTTCGCGGTCCCCGGAGATCATGAAGGCATGGAGGATCTTCTCCTTGACCTCCTGGTTCCCCGTCGAGCGGTAGATTTCTTCGAGCAGCGCGCGGTTGTCCTTACCGCGAAAGACGCCCAGGTAGTGGATCGCCTTCTCCTGCAGCTCCGGCTGCGCGCTGCCGCGCGCGACGTTCGCGATGATCTGCCTCGCGCGCGGAGAGGGGCTCTGCGCCAGGACGAAGAGCGCGCGCTCCTTGAGCTCTTCCGATCCACTCCCGTTCAAGATCTTCTCCAGGAGCGGAAGGGCTCTCTCCGGCTCGCTGTGGATCAGGCTGTTGATCGCGATGAGCTTGAGCTCTTCATCGTCGTCCACGTCGGGGTTCGGGTTGGCTCCTCGGCCGCCGCGCGGGCGGATTTCCAGCTCCAGCGCCCGCGCCTCTTTCTTCCAGCGGCTCTTGGGGTACTTCTCCCAGAATGCCCGGAGCGCCGTGAGCGCTTCGCCCTTGCGCCCCTGCTTGTTCAGGGAGTACGCCACCCAGTAGAGGGCGGCATCTGCCTTCGCGCCGCCCATCTGGGCGACCTGCTGGAAGGCGTCCGCCGCTTTCTTCCAGGCTTCGTCATCGAGCGCCTCGGTCCCGCGGTCGTAGAGCTCCGACTCTTTCTCCGCGCGCGCCTCCGCCTGGGCGGAGGCGGCCGCGCCCGCCTGCAGCCCGGAGGCGCCGGGGGCTGTCAGGAGCGCGAGCAGCGCGGGGAGAATCCACTTTCTCTGTGTCATGTCCTTTTCCTTTCGAGATCCGGGTCCGCGACGCCGGCCGGCGCCTCCTGCTCCCGCAGGCGCGCGCCGAGCACGCGGACTTTGAAAAGCAATCCCTGCCCCTCGATCCGTTTGCGGAGCGACTCTTGCTCCGTTCCGGTGAGCGGGGCGGGGCTGCGGGCAATCTCCACGAGCACGCGCTCGAGCTGATCGAGCACTTCGGCGACCGCCGTGTCCCCCGAGCGCACGGCCGTCTGGCGATAAAGGCGATTGGTCGAGACGAGCTCCTCGGCCCGCTCCTGTTCGCGTGCCGACCCGCCGGCATCCGGACTCGAGTTGACGAGCTCGAGCAGCACGAGCTGCGAGCGCTGGAGGTGGTCGCCCACGGCGAGCTGGAGCACCCGTTCCCGCGAGCCCGCGGAGATCGGGTCCGCCGTCTTGTCGGCCTGCTGCCAGAAACGTCCGGCGAGAAGCGCCGCAACGAGGACGGCCGCCGCGATCCCCGTCAGGACGAGACGCGGCATGAAGGCCGGCGGGCGAACGACCCGCCCGCCCGGCTTTGCCTCGAGCTTCGGGGCGAGCCCGCTCCAGACACGGGCGCCGTACCCGGGGCCCGGCTCTGGAACCGGAAGATCCACGGACCCGAGGAGACCGCCGAGAGCTTCCAGCCGCGCCCGGCATTCATCGCAGGCGGAGAGATGGCTGGAGGCGCCCGAATCGGCGGTCTCGCCGTAATGCATCAGGATCATCTGCTCTTCGTCGAGGTGCTTCATGCGGGTCGCTCCTGCGGTCCCAGCTGCCGGCGCAGCTTGCGCACCGCTCGAAAGACGCTCTGCTTGACGGCGCCCGTCCTCACGTGAAGGGTGCGCGCGATCTCCTCGAGCGACATCTGCTCGAAATGTCTCAGGACGAAGGCGGCGCGCTCCTTCTCGGAGAGGGACTCGAGGGCCCGCTCGACCCCCCGCCGCCTCTCGGAGCGCAGCGCGTCGACTTCCGGGCCCGGGCCCGGCGCGGGGAGCGCGTCGAGCTCCCGGTCGGGCCGGCCGTTGTCTCCACCCCGGAAGTCCCCCCGGCGCTTGCGCGATCGGAGGACGTCGATGGCGCAGTTGGCGGCGATACGGTGGACCCAGGTGCCAAAGTCCGCGCGGGCGTCGAATCGGGAGAGGGCGCGGTAGGCCCTCAGAAAGGTCTCCTGGACGACGTCCTCCGCGTCATGGGCGTTGCCCGTCATGCGGTAGGCCAGGCGGAAGACCCGGTCGCTGTAGGTCTCGACCAGGTCGCGGAAAGCCTCGTTTTCGCCCCCTTGGGCGCGCGCGACCACCCCGTTTGTCCCTTCCATCTGGGCTCTTAGACGGACCAGCGGAGCCGAAGTTATCGTCGGGACCGCCAGGCAATGCATTGCCACCACGACCGTTAGACGGCCGGGGGGCGGGCGGGTTAGCCTCTCACGTCGCCTCCGCTCGCTCGGGATCTGCCTGCGGCACCGGCTCCCGGCTCGCCCAAAGGGGCTCGACCGGCCGCCTGATCCCTCGCTCGCTGCGGCTCCCGCGGCGCGAGGCTCCTCCGAGGACGGAGACTCCTCGCGCCGCGAACCGGAGACGGGGGCGCCGGCGGACACTCCTCGCGCCGGGGACGGAGCCAAACCCGGCCGCGACTCACGTCCAGAGGCGGTGCCATGCCTTGCGCCACCACGGGACCTCCTTCTGGAACCAGGGCAGATCGAGCTCGTCCCTCCAGAGCTCCAGGGCGCGGTCGTCCCGCTCGCGGACGGCCTCGAGCGTGACGCCGGGCGGAGGAGGGATGAGCGCGGACAGACGCGCGAAGACGAGCTCCTGCTCGGCGTTTTCCGTTCGAAGCAGCAGGTGCCAGAGGGTCAGCGCGTCGCGCTTGCGCGCCTGCGAGAGCACGACGTCCAACCCGCCGCCGGGGGCGGGATCGAAGTCGAACTGTTCGAGCGCGCGGCGGAACCCCGGCGAAGCGTCGTCGTAGAAGGGCGTGCCGGGCCCGCGGCCGCCGCGCATCAGGCAGTTCGCGCCGGCGGGGACGAGCGCGTCGCGTCCCGGCCGGGTCAGCTGGACCCACCCCGCGGTGACCGAGAGCAGCCCGCCCCCGTTCTCGTCCACCCGCAACGAGTAGACGCAGCCCAGATCGACGGCGAGCGCCGAGGGCGTCTCGACGAAGAAGAGGCGGGGCGGGGCCCAGATGCGCGCCTCGATGGATCCCCGCTCGAGAGCGAGGCGGTGGTCCGTGACGCGCGCCTTGAGCAGCCGCACCCGCGAATTGGGAGCGACCTCGACCTGGCCGATTCCGCCGACCCGGACTTTCGCGCGCGAGGAAGCGTCCGTCTCGAGCCAGCCGCCGACCGGGAGCTTGCCCGACTCGGCGATCTGCTCCTGCCCGACGCGCGGCGAGCCTTCCAGCCGCGCGACGTCCCAACCCGGACGCGGCCGGAGAAGCCAGGCCCCCAGCACGGCGGCGGCGGCGACGGCCGCGGCGATCGCCCAGAGCGGCGAGACGCGCCTACGGTCGGGGATCGCCGGAGCGGCCCCCGAATGGCGCAGGGGAGACAGGGCCCGCTCGAGGCGCTCGACTTCGGGGTCGGGCGGCCCGCTGCGGTCCCACAAGTAACGGTCATCCATGGATTCCTCTCTTCCGCAGTTCCTCTTTCAGGCGTTGCATGCCGCGGTGCAGGTTGACCCGGACGGACCCAGGCGTCAGCCCGGTGCGCTCGGCGATCTCCGGTCCCGTGAGGCCTTCCACCAGCCGCAGGACGAGCGGCTCCCGGTAGGCCTCGGGGAGCTCGCGGATCGCGGCGAGGATCCCGCGGCTCTCCCGCCGCTCCGGCTCCTGCGATGCGTCCTCATCGGTCAGCTCCTCCATCCGGGTCGAGCGCCGATGGAAATCGACCGCCCGATTGCGGGCGATCGCCGCCAGCCATCCGGGAAAGGCCGAAGGATCGCGCAGGCTCCCAATCCGGCGATAGACGATGAGAAACACGTCCTGAACCAGGTCCTCGACCTCGGCGAGGGGTACGCGCGCAAGCAGGATTCCGTGCGCCACCGGAGCGAAACGCCGATAGACCTTCTCGAACGCGCTGCCGTCCCCTTCCCGGAGGGCGCGCACGAGCAGGCCGTCCTCGGTCGGCTCTCCCGGCGGGATCACCGCCGGGCCGGCCGGCATCTCGAGGCGCTCAATGGCCGCGTTCACTCGGCCCCCCCCGGTCCCCGGCTCGCCGTCCTGCCATGACGCCTCCCCGGGGAGAGACGCGGCCCGGCCGCCCGCCGTTAACCGGCCCGGAGTCCCGTCCTCTCGAGTTGTCATACTTCGGGACGAACAGCCATGCAAGATATCCTGCGCGCCCTCGCCGAGCACGGCCCCTGGATCGTCTTCTTCAACGTCTTCCTCGAACAGGTGGGGATTCCCGTGCCGGCGCTGCCTACCCTGATCGTGGCCGGCGCGCTCGCGGCGCGGGGCGAGCTCTCGGCCCCGGCGCTCCTGGCCGCGGCCCTCCTCGCCACCCTGACCGTGGACACGGCCTGGTTCTTCCTGGGGCGCCGGCACGGGCAGCGGATCCTGAAGACTCTCTGCCGCGTCTCGCTGTCCCCGGACTCGTGCGTCCGGCAGACGCGCGGGGTCTTCGAGCGCTGGGGAATGCCGTCTCTCATCGTGGCCCGGTTCATCACGGGCTTCTCGACGGTCGCGCCGCCGCTCGCGGGCGCAATGGGCGCGCGGCTCGGTCCATTCCTGTTCTACGACACGCTCGGGACTTTCCTCTGGGCGGGCTCGGGACTCCTCGTGGGGCACGTTTTCCACCGGGCGATCGACCGCATCCTCGAATCTCTGGAGCACCTCGGATCGCGAGCCCTCTTCGTTCTCGGCGGCGCGCTCGTGCTTTTCGTCCTCCTGAAGTGGTATCAGCGGCGGCGCTTCTATCGGACTCTGCGGATGGCCCGGATCGGGATCGAGGAGCTGCGCGACCTGATCGGCCGGGGCGCTCAGCCGCTCGTTCTGGACGTCCGGAGCGAAGTGGAGCGACGCCGCCAGCCGCAGCGGATCCCCGGGGCGCGCCCGATCGAGACGGAAGCGGTCGATCGCGACCTCTCCGGCGTGCCGGCGGGAAGCGAGATCATCCTCTACTGCACCTGACCCAACGAAGCTTCGGCCGCCCGTGTGGCGCGCATGCTGATGGATCGGGGGTTCCGGAGGGTCCGGCCGCTCGCAGGCGGGCTGGACGCCTGGGTTTCCGCCGGCTACGACGTGGAAGTGGAGGACTTCGGAGAGGCCCTCGCGATCAAAGCCCCGGAATGAAGCGAGGCTTCCCGCCGCGCGACCAGGGGTCGTAGGAAGCGGCGAAGGCCAGGCGTTCGCCGACCGGCGGATGGCTGTAGAGCCAGAGGCGGATGAAAGGCGGCGGTGACGGGTCGGACAGGTTTATCTCGCCGAGCTTCTGGAAAGACGAGGCGGCGACCCGAGGGAGGTCCGGCACCACGCCGTGGGTGGCCTCGAGCGAGAACACGTCCGCGTTGTGCTCGACGTGGCGGCTGTAGGCGTTGCTCACGGGGAGCGAAAGCTCGGCAAAGACCGCGAGCAGGAGAGCGAGCAGGGGGAGGGAACCGAAGTCCGCCACGCTCGGGATTCCCCAGCGCCGGCCGTGGCGCGCCACGGCCCATTGTGCCGCCCGGTTCACGAGATACAGGAGCGCGGTCAGCAGCAGGCACGAGAGCAGAATCCCTTTCCAGACGTGGCGCAGCACGAAATGACCCATCTCGTGGCCGAAGACAACGAGCGTCTCGTCGGGCGTCATCTTCTGTAACGTCGTGTCCCAGATCACGACGCGTTTCGAGCCGCCGAACCCCGTGACGTACGCGTTGACCGACCGCCGCTTCGCGCTCGCGTTCATCTCGAACATGCGGTTCCGGTTGATTTCCAGCCCCGCCCGCTGCGTGAGGGTCTCGATCTTCGCGACGAGATCCGGACGCGATTCCTCGAGCTTCTCGAACCGGAAGAAAAGGGGATCCAGGACGAGCGGGGCGATGAAGACGAGAGCGATCGCCATCGGAATCGACGCGAGGCCGACGGCCAGCCACCAGCGGCGGGGTATCCGGCGGAGGGCTGTGTAGACCAGCCAGAGAACCGGGATCCCGATGGCGAGCGCGATGGCTCCCTCCTTGACCCAATCAGCCAGCCAGGAGGTCCAGCTCTGAACGGAAAGACCGTAGTCACGCGCGAGCCGCTGCCGCGACATTCCGATCGGCAGCTCCAGTAGGGCCTGGACGACGCCGAGCGGGACGAGGACGACGAGAAACTGGACGAACCGGTTTCGGGACGTTTTCTCCGCGAGGTCGCGCAATCTCGCCGCGGCTCGGGAGGCGACCAGTCCCGCCAGAACCGCGAGAGTCCAGAGGAATCCGATGAAGTGAAGCCGGTACCGCGCGCGCGAGTACGCGACAGCCTGCCGCTCGCGCTCCGGGCTCAGGACATAGCGAGAGACGCTCTCCCCGGCGGGTCCGCGCATCGCAGCAGTTTCCTTCCCGGTCTGAGCCGGCGCATCCGGCGCGCAGACCGCGAGTTGCAGAAAGAGGATGGCGGCCGAACTGCGAAGAACTCCTGGGGGCATCCGCAGATTAGAACGCAGCCCGGGCTCCGGTGAGTATCCGCGCACCGCCGTTTCCCTGATCGAAGCAAATTGACAAAAACAGAGGAGTTCGTTCCGATGAGATGGACCACTTTGCGCGCCCGGCTGACTCTTTCTATCGTCTGGCTGGCCCTTCTTTCGGTGGGAGCCGTGTCCGCTCGGGTGCGCGAGGCGGAACGTTCGTTCGACCCGCGAGTGGCCGCAGCCTCCGTTCCATTCATTGCCAATGCGGGACAGGTGGACGCGCGCGTGGCCTATTACGCCCGGACCTTCGACGGGACCGTTTTCGTGACGAGACAGGGGGAGATCGTCTATGCGCTGCCCAGGTCCGGCGGCGGGGGGTGGGTCCTGACCGAACGCCTCCTCGGTAGCGCCGGGACCGGAGGGTCAGACCCGCTCGGCGGCGCGGGTCGGCAGTTTCATCGGCGGCGATCCGAGCCGGTGGCGCTGCGAAGTCGCCACGTACGACGCCATCGACCTGGGCTTCCTCTGGCCGGGGATCGACGTCTCCCTCTCGGCCCATGGCCGCAACATCGAGAAGGTCTTTCGGGTGCAGCCGGGGGCTTCGCCCGCCGCGATCCGGATCTCGCTTTCGGGAGCGCAGTCCCTCCGGCTGACGCCCTAGGGCGCTCTGGCGGGGGAGACCGGCCTCGGCGCCGTCTCGTTCAGCCCGCCGGTGGCCTACCAGGACGTCGGTTCGAAGCGTATGCCGGTCAAGGTGGCGTACACCGTCCGGGGAAACCGAATACGGTTTCCGGCTCGGCCGGTACGACCGCTCCCTTCCCGTCGTGATCGATCCCGTCCTGCAATCGACCTTTCTGGGCAGGAGCGCGGGAGAGGGAACCACCTCCGACGACGCCACGGCCTCGCTGGCCATCCATCCGACCACGGGAGACGTCTACGTGGCGGGACACACCTCGTCGCTGAACTTCCCGGGAACCGCGGGCGGCGCACAGCCGACGATCAATCCGAACACCGCGGGCGTAACGGACGCCTTCGTCGCGCGTCTGAACAGCACGCTGACCACGCTGCTCCAGGCGACCTATCGGGGCGGCTCCTCGATCGACTTCGCGCCGGCCGTGATCGTCCACCCCTCCTCGGGCGAAATCTACGTCGGCGGGCGCACGAGCTCCACCGATTTTCCGCAGACGGCGGGGGAGCGATCACGACGGGCTCGTCCGGCGGGCGCGCTTTCGTGAGCCGGCTCAACGCCGGGCTGACGACGATCCTCCAGTCCACGTACGTCGATGCCTCGAACTCGCACCTGGCTGCCCTCGCCGTTCGCGCCAACGGCGAGGTGCATGCGGGCGGCGACACGGGCGGCAGCGGTCTCACCGGCACCACGGGCGGCGCGCAGCCGGCTGCCGGAGGAAACGTCGACGCATTCATCGTGCGGTTCAACCAGACGCTCACGTCGACCCTCCAGGCGACGTACCTCGGAGGAACGAGCTTCGACGGCTTCAGCGACGCGGCCAACAACAACCCCGTGCCGGACGGAGGCGGGATCGCCATCCACCCGATGAAGGGGGACGTCTCTGCGGGAGGCGCGACCAATTCGATCGACTTTCCCGGCACCACGGGAGGAGCCCAGCCCGCGAAAGCGAATGGCACCGACGGCTGGGCCGCTCGGCTCAATGGAGACCTCACCTCGCTCCTGCAGGCGCCGTACCTGGGCGGGAACACCGGCGACACGATACGGGACGTCGCGGTGCATCCGACGAGCGGCGAGATCTACGTGACCGGCGACACCTTTCAATCCACGGATTTCCCGAACACGGCGGGAGGCGCTCAGCCGACCGGCGGCCTGGGATTGGACAACGGATTCGTGGCCCGCTTGAATGCCGCGCTCACGACCAACCCGCAGTCCACGTACTTCGCCGGCAACTTCACGGACCTCATGACCTCGGTCGTCCTCCACCCCACATCCGGCGAGATCTACGTCGGCGGCCTGTCCGCCTCGCCGGGTATGCCAGGGACGGCGGGGGGTGCCCAGCCGATTCTGGGAGGTTCCTCGGGGTCCTCCGACGGAGTGGCGACGCGACTGAATCCGGCCCTGACGTCCTTCCTGCAGAGCACGTACTTCGGGGGCTCCAGCCCGGACTCCGGCTTCGGCGAGATCGCGATCCACCCGGTCAACGGAGACTTCTACGGGGCCGGCGAGATCGGCTCCGTCCTGCCCGGGGCCGCCGGCGGCGCCCAGCCGACCTTCGGAGGCGGCGGCGAAGATGCGTTCGCCACGCGCATCTCCGCGGATCTCGCCGGGGCGGGCGGGGTCACGCCGACCATTGCACAAACGCCGACGGTGACTCCGACGATTACCTCGACTCCGCCGCTGACGCCCGGCGGCCCGACGAGCACGCCCACGCCGACGCTGACTTCCACGCTGACTCCGACCCTGAGCCCCACGATCATCGGCGGGGGACCCGGTTGCCGGTCTGACGCCCATCCCGACCCTGGCGCCGTGGACCATGGCGATCCTCGCCCTGGCCCTGGCGGGAATCGGCTACCTGGTCCTTGGGGCGCGGAGCTAGAAGCTAGGGAACGACGACCGACCTGGCGAGGAGCGCCCCCTCCTCCCGCGGCACGCGGGCGGGAGGGTTGGGGGCGCTGGATTCGCCGGCGAGGTGCTCGGCTTCCTCCTCGGTCAGGGCCTTGCGCGAGAGGACTCCCTCGGCCACGACGGTCTGACCGGCCAGATCCCGGGGCACGAAGAACGCGTAGTCCTTGAACGTGATCCGGACCGTCTCGCGGTCGTCGGTGAGCACCATCCAGCATCCCTTCATCTTGCAGACCTCGGCCACGCGTCCGCGGACCGCGAGCGTGCGCCCGACGTTCTCTCCGGAAAGGGCCCGGTCCAGGGGGAGCGGAGCGGACGAGATGGCGGGCGCGCTTCCGTAGACCGCGCGGGGTGCGGCCTTCCGCGTCGCGCAGCCCGCGGCGCCGGCGAGGATCGCGAGGATGGCGCAAACGGTGACGAGCGGTTTCACGACTTCTCCTCCGGAGCGCGCACCATAGCGCAGATCGCCATGATTTGACGCAGCAGCTCCGGCACGAGATCCAGGTCGAGCTGGGTCGATCTGTCCGAGAGGGCGCGATCCGGCCGGTCGTGGACCTCGAGGAAGACGCCGTCCACCGCTCCGGTCGCCGCGGCCGCCCGCGCGAGGGCGGGCGCGTACTGCTTCAATCCGCCCGTCTCCTTGCCGCCGCCCGGCAACTGCAGGGAATGGGTCGCGTCGTAGACGACCGGGCACCCGAGAGCCCGCATCATCGGAAAAGCGCGCATGTCCACCACGAGGTTGTGGTAACCGAAAGACGTCCCCCGCTCGCAAAGCATGACGTCCTCGTTGCCCGCCGCGCGGCACTTCTCGAGCACGTGGCCCATGTCGTCGGGAGCCAGAAACTGGCCCTTTTTGACGTTGAGCGGCTTTCCGGTTCGGGCCGCCGCCTGCAACAGGTCCGTCTGGCGAGACAGGAAGGCGGGAATCTGGATGACGTCGAGTACCTTCGCCGCGCGCTCGGCCTGACCCGGCTCGTGGATGTCGGAGATGACGGGAAGCCCGGTCCTCTCCCGGACCTCGGCGAGGATCGAGAGGCCCTCCTCCAAACCCGGACCGCGAAAGGACTCGCGCGAGGAGCGGTTCGCCTTGTCGAAGGAGGACTTGAAGACCAGCCGGGCGCCCGCTTCCCGGGCGATCTCCTCCAGGCGTCCGGCGACCGCGAGTGAGTGTTCGCGGGACTCGATCACGCACGGGCCGGCGAAGAAGAGAGGAGGCTCCCCCCCGCCGATCGCGTAGCCGTCGGCGATGCGGATCCGCCGGACCGGCTTCAGTCCATGTCCTCGGGACGCGTCGGGATCCGAACGGACGCTTCGCGCTCCGCCGCCACCTCCGCCTCCCGAGCGCCCCGGTGGGCGCGGGCCGCCCGGATGAAGTCCTTGAAGAGCGGATGGCAGGCGAAGGGTTTGGACTTCAGCTCCGGATGGAACTGACAGCCGAGGAACCAGGGGTGATCGTGGTGGAGCTCGACGATCTCGACGAACTTGCGGTCCGGCGAGATCCCCGTGAACGACATGCCGCCTTCCTTCAGGACGGGGACGTACTCGTGGTTGACCTCGTACCGGTGCCGGTGTCGCTCGGAGATCAGGCTCTCTCCGTAGGCGCGTGCCGCGAAGGATCCGGCGGAGAGCTCGCACGGGTACTTGCCGAGACGCATCGTCCCGCCGAGGGCTTCGACGCCGATGAGGTCGCGCAGCTTGAAGATGACCTTGTGCTTCGGGTCCTCCTCGAACTCCGTGGAGTTCGCGCCTTCGAGCCCCGCGACGTGCCGCGCATACTCGATGACCGCCGCCTGCAGGCCGAGACAGATTCCGAAGAAAGGCACTTTCTTCTCGCGGGCGTAGCGGATCGCATGCATCATCCCCTCGACGCCGCGCCGGCCGAAGCCGCCGGGCACGAGGATCGCGTCGGCGCGGCTCAGGACTTCCGGATAGGAGTCGGTCTCCAGCGTCTCGGCGTCCACGTACAGAAGCCGCACCCGGACGTTGTTCGCGATCCCCCCGTGGGACAGCGCCTCGTTGAGGGACTTGTAGGAATCGCCGTAGTCCACGTACTTCCCGACGACGGCGACGTGGACTTCGCCCGCCGGGTTCTTGATCCGGTTGACGAGGCTCTCCCACTTGGTCAGGTCGCGGTCGTAGTGGGGGAGGTTCAGCAGGTCGAGGAGGATCTCGTCGAGGCCTTCGGCGGCGAACCGGAGCGGGACCTCGTAGATCGACGGGACGTCCTTGGCGTTGATGACCGCTTCGACCGGGACGTTGCAGAAGAGGGCGATCTTGCCCTTCACGTCGGGCGGCAGCGGGCGCTCGGTGCGGCAGAGCAGGACGTCCGGCTGGATTCCGATGGAGAGCAGCTCCTTGACGGAGTGCTGCGTCGGCTTCGTCTTCAGCTCGTCGGATGCCTTGATGTAGGGGACGAGCGTCAGATGCACGTTGACGGCGTTGCCGCGGCCGGCTTCCTGGCGGAGCTGGCGGATCGCTTCGAGGAAGGGGAGGGACTCGATGTCGCCCACCGTTCCGCCGATCTCGATGAGCACCACGTCCGCGTCCGGTCCGACCCGGCGAACGGCTTCCTTGATCTCGTCGGTGATGTGCGGGATGACCTGGACCGTCTTGCCGAGGTAATCGCCCCGGCGTTCCCGCTCGATCACCGTCGCGTAGATCCGTCCGGCCGTCGTGTTGTTGATCCGCGAGCCGGTCATCGAGGTGAAGCGCTCGTAGTGTCCGAGGTCCAGGTCCGTCTCGGCGCCGTCGTCGGTCACGTAGACCTCGCCGTGCTGGAACGGGGACATCGTGCCGGGATCCACGTTGATGTACGGGTCGAACTTCGCCAGCGCGACCGAGAAGCCGCGGGCCTCCAGAAGCGCGCCGATCGACGCCGCCGCGATCCCCTTCCCGAGAGAGGAGACCACCCCGCCGGTGACGAATACGTATTTGGCGCTCATGAGGCGACCTCCTTTTTCATCCGCCGCTCGACTTCATCCCGGTCCTCCGGCGTGTCCACCCCCACGGAGTCGTGCGCCGCTTCGCCGATCCAGATCCCGTAACCCGCTTCCAGCCACCGGAGCTGCTCGAGCGATTCCGCGCGCTCCAGCGGCGAAGGGGGCAGGGCCGCGATCTCGCGCAGGACGTCCGCGCGGTAGACGTAAATGCCGAGGTGCTTGCGGTGACCGGGCGTCCCCTGGCGGTAGTGGGGGATCGGCGCACGCGAGAAGTAGAGCGCCCGACCGGCCGCGGTCGTGACGACTTTGACGATGTTCGGGTCCCCGGCGCGTTCGCTCTCCAGAGGATAGGCGAGCGAAGCGATTTCCCGATTCGCGTCGGCCAGCAGGGTCTCGACGGCGCGGTCCACGTTCTCGGGGCTCATCAGCGGCTCGTCCCCCTGGATGTTGACGTAAACGTCCGCCGGGAGGGATCGCGCGGCTTCGGCGAGGCGGTCCGTTCCGCTCGGAGCCTGCGTGGAAGTCATCACGGCGCTCCCCCCGATCGCCCGGACGGCCTGCACGATCCGTTCGTCGTCCGTGGCGACCGCGACCTCGTCGAGACGGCGGGCGGCCCGGGCGGCTTCGTAAACGTGCTGGATCATCGGCTTTCCGGAGAGCAGGGAGAGAGGCTTTCCCGGGAATCGGACTGCGCCGTAGCGCGCGGGGATGAGCCCGACGATCTTCATCACGTCGGGACGAAAAGTGTATCTTCGGATCCGTCTTGGGTCAACCGGACGATCCGGCCGGCCGGTTCGCGGGAATCCTCGCGCGCCCTTTTCCGGCGCTGCTCTTCTTCGTCGCGTTCGCGGTCGTGGCGGTCGCCTCGATCGGCGCCGTCCTGCGGATGCACGCCGATCGCGAGCTTTGCGAGACGGGCGACGCGGAGTGGATCTGGTTCTCGCGTGAGATCCGGCGCCCCGAATGGGTCCGGTTCTACGCCACGCGCGACTTCCGCCTCGAAGAGCTTCCCGCTTCGGCCGTCGCGAAGGTCTTCGGCGACCGTCGCCACGTCCTCTACGTCAACGGGTTCGGCCTGGGCGGCACGGAGCAGAAGCCCGGCGACCCGCTCTTTCTCCACGACCTGACCCCGCAACTGCGCGTCGGGCCGAATCGTGTCGCGGTCGTGCTGGAGAGCAACACGGGCGCGGGAGGATTGCTGTTTGCGCTAGACATCGCGGGCGTCGGCCGCAACGTCGTCGTGTCGGATCGGCGATGGCGGGTCGATTTCTCTGAGGCCGCGATCGCGGCCGGCGGACGGTATCCCGCGGTCCGGTGGGGCCGGCCGCCGATGTACCCCTGGCGCTATCCGGCCCTCCCCGCTCCGGCGGGTCTGACGGGCTCGCCCCGCGCGAGCCGATCGATCGCGGCGCGCGCGGCCGCGCAGTACGGGTTGGCGGCGTCGTATCCGGCGAGCGAGATGACTTTCCGGTAGGACTCGAGGGCGGCCTCCACGTCCCCGAGGCCGCGATCCTGGATCTGCGCGACGAGCAGCCGCGTCGGCAAATGGGCCGAGCGCAGAGCGATGGCTTTGGCGCAGAAGATCATCGCGTCGTCGAAGCGCTCCTCGGCCGCCGCCAGGCATGCGCGGCGATGGTAGAGCGAGATCTCGGCGTCGGTCTCTCCGGACACGGAACGGGAGGAAAGCCGGCGTACGCGTTCCGCGAGGCCTGCGAGCGGGACGAGCGAGGGCATGCGTCTGAAGGAAGTATAACAGGCGCCCCGCCGGCGCAAGAAAAACTTCGGCAATCGGTGGGTTCAACCTTCAATTATTTGGGAGCACTCGGCGGCGGGCTATCCGGGGGCCGCAGTTCCGAATCAAATAAGGTAAATAAGCGATAGCCCTTATTTGATTAGGAAACCTTCTGGATGTCCTTATCTCACGCGATCGATGACCGACTCCGTGGCCAGGAGCAACCCGTCCTTCGCTTCGGAGTCGGGAAACGGCCCGAGCGCGACCCGCGCCGCTCCCGCGTAGTCGCGCGCGAGGGCACGCGTTTCGGCGATGCCGTTGTAGCGGTCGACGAGCGAGAGGATCTCCGCCGGCGCGACGCTCTTGAACTCGCGCTCGCGGACGACGGTCGCGACCCGCTCCCGCTCCTGCGCCGTGACGCGCGGGAGGATGAGGAGCAACGGCATGGTCAGCTTTCCTTCTCGCAGGTCGTTCAGAACCGGCTTGCCCACGGAGGCTTCGCTGCCCGTGTAATCGAGCAGATCGTCGATGAGCTGGAATGCGACCCCGAGGCAGCGGCCGTATTCGGCCAGCCGCTCGGCCGCGACGAGGTCGCCCCGCGGCGCGAAGTGCGCGGGCAGCCGGCAGGCCGCCGAGAAGAGGTCGGCCGTCTTGCGGCGGATGATGTCCAGGGCCTCTTCCCGCGTGACCTGGAGGCTTCCGGTCTTCTCGATCGCGATGAGCTCCCCCTCGATCATCGACAGGGTCGCGTCGGAGAGGACCTTGAGGATCGTCAGGTCGCCTTCGTCGAGCGCGATGCCCATGGACATCGTGTAGAGGTAGTCGCCATAGAGCACGGTGAGGTTGTTGCCCCAGCGCGCGTTGGCGGAGGTCCGGCCGCGTCGGAGGCGGGCCTCATCGATGATGTCATCGTGCACAAGCGTCGCCGTGTGGATGAACTCGATGACGGCCGCGTAGCGGACGTCCCGCTCCCCCTTCTCGTAGCCGAGCAGCCG
Organism: Thermoanaerobaculia bacterium; assembly: GCA_046261875.1. Lineage (GTDB taxonomy): Bacteria > Acidobacteriota > Thermoanaerobaculia > UBA5066 > Gp7-AA6 > JBHENW01. Next base: position 19,425 of record JBHENW010000067.1, read on the forward strand.
CGCGGAGAGGAGGAGCAGGGCCGGCCGGATGCGCTTGCCGCCCCCCTGCGCCAGGTAGCTTCCGATCCGGTCGACGGTCGGGATCGGGGAGTGGAAGTGGAGGAGGAGCTCCTCCTCCACGCGGGCGAGCTTGTCGGCGATGAGGTCGTAGGCGCGCCGCAGCCGCGGGTTGCCGAGCGGCAAAGTCATCGGTAATTCGTGAACTGGAGCGGCAGCCCGAAGTCTCCCGCCTTGAGCAGCGCGATCGATTCCTGCAGATCGTCCTTGTTGCGTCCCGTGACGCGGACCTGATCCCCCTGGATGGCGGCCTGCACCTTCAGCTTGCGGTCCTTGATGGCCTTGACGATCTCCTTCGCCTTCTCGGAGGCGATGCCCTGCTGGATCTTCGCGATCTGCCGCACGGTCCCTCCCGCCGCGGGCTCGACTTTTCCATAGTCGAGAGACTTGACCGCCACACCGCGGCGAACGAGCTTCGTCTCGAGAATGTCCACGACGGATTTGAGCTTGCCCTCGTCGTCGGAGTTCAGAACGAGCTGCAGCTCCTTCTCGTCGAGCTCCACTTTCGACTTGCTGCCCCGGAAGTCGAAGCGCGTGGCGATCTCCTTGGAGGCCTGCTGCACGGCGTTCGAGACCTCCTGGAGGTCCACCTTGCTGACGACGTCGAAGGAGAACTCCTGGGCCATCGAGCGGATTGTATTGGAGTGTCGATTCGGCTTCAGGTCGCGGCGCGAGGAGTGTCGCCCTCTTCCGCTTCGTCGCGATCTCACGATCGCGCCGAAGCTCGGCGGGGGACCTTGCGGTCCCCGCACCCCCTGGGGAGGAGTCTCGCGCCGCGGGAGCGGGAGCAAGCGAGGGACCAGGCGAGCGGTCGAGCCCGTGCCGGCGAACCGCGAGCGGGTGCGCCGTGGCAGGTCCCGAGCGAGCGGACGCGACGTTAGTTTTCCACGATGCGCGTGCCGGGCGGGCCGGTGATCCGGAACTCGGAAGCGGGCCGCGCGGCCTGCCGCCGCCAGGCGGCGAAGCGGAACTCCGTACGGTTCCCCGCGCCGTCTTCGTACGCGAGCTCCTGCACGTCCCCTTCCGGTCCGATGGTCAGTCGGAGCCAGGCGAGATCACCGCGTTTCGCCCGCGGGGTCAGGAGCAGACGCGAAGAGGAATCCGGTCCCTTCTCCGTCGCGATCTCGTACGAGGCGGCCAGTTCGGAGGGATCCGTCAGGAAGACGATCGGCAGGCGGGCCCGCTCTTCCGGCGTGAGGCGGCGCACGGTGAGCTGCCGGTCCTCGGGGGAAAAAAAGCGCCCCTCCCCGGCGTCGTAGGTGTAGATCGTGTTCTGGGGCGGACCGTACACGAAGCGCAGCCGCTGCGGCGACTGGATCCAGACGGTGCCGGTCTCGCGCCGCGCCGTCGTGAACCCCCCGGGCGTGTAGGTCTGGGTGAAGGTCGCCGCGTGCGCGGAGCCGTCGGAATACCGCGTCACGGCTTTCCTCAGGGCGGCGGCCGCGTCCGGAGGCACGGCAGGCCCCGTCGCCGCCGCCCCCGTGAGCGGCGAGGCGAGCGCCAGAGCCAGCGCGGCGGCGAAGCCAGTCGTTGCGGCGGCGCGTCGGCTCACGGGATGGGACAACGCACGCCGGAGGCTCCCTATTCGAGCGCGCATCGTCGCCGGACGGTGGCTCAGTGCCGAAAGTGCCGCCGCGGCGCGAGGAGAAAGGCGAGCTGGCGGTCGTCGGCGGCGGCGACGATCTCCTGGTCCCGGATGGATCCGCCGGGGGCCACCACGGCGGTGACACCCGCGTCGGCGAGGATGTCCAGCCCGTCGCGGAACGGGAAGAAGGCGTCGGACGCCGCCCCGCAATTGACGATCGGGAGCACCGGCTTGGTCGCCGCGAGCCGGCAGGCGTCCACGCGGCTCATCTGGCCGGCGCCGATGCCGATCGTCTGCCGCGCGTTGGCGAGCACGATGGCGTTCGATTTGACGCGCCGCACGACGCGCCAGGCCAGCTCGCACGCGGCCCGCTCGACAGCCGTCGGCTTGCGCTGCGAGGCGACCCGCCACCCGGAGGACTGGTCCGATTCCCAGTCGGCGTCCTGGAGGAGGATGCCCCCCTCGATCCGCTTCCAGTCGATGCCTCCGACGGGACGCCGGGAGACGGGAGTGCGGAGCAGACGGATGTTCGGCTTCTTCGCGAAGAAATCGATCGCTTCCTGCGTGTAGTCGTCGGCCGCCACGACCTCGACGAAGTGCTGGAGCACGAGGGACGCGAGCGCCCCGTCGACCTTCCCCCGGATCGCGATGATCCCGCCGAATGCGGCGAGCGGGTCGCAGGCGAACGCGCGCCCGAAGGCTTCGACGATCGTGTCCCCGATGGCGGCGCCGCACGGGTTGTTGTGCTTCACGATGACCGCCGCCGGCCCCTCGAAATCGCGCGCCAGAGTGACGGCCGAATCCAGGTCGAGCAGATTGTTGAAGGAGAGCTCCTTGCCCTGGAGCATCTCGAACTGGACGAGGGCGTCCGGCGCGGCGCTCTGGTCCCGGTACAGGGCGGCGCGCTGGTGCGGGTTCTCCCCGTACCGCAGCGAGCCGAGGCGCTCGAAGGCGAGGATCAGGTTCTCCGGGAAGGGCTCCTCCCCGCGGCCCCCCTCCGCGAGGTACCGCGCGATCGCGCCGTCGTATGCGGCGGTTCGAGCGAAAGCTCTTGCGGCGAGGCGCTAGCGCGTCCGCAGCGCCGTCCCTCCCGTGGACCGGATCTCTTCCAGCACGAGCGGGTAGTCTTCCGGGTCCACGAGGACGGCGACGCGGCCGTGGTTCTTCGCGGCCGCCCGGACGAGCGCCGGCCCGCCGATGTCGATCATCTCGATGGCTTCCGGGGAACGGCCGCGCCGCGCCGTCTCCGCGAAGGGATAGAGGTTGACGACGACGAGATCGAAAGGGGAGATGTCGCGCTCCGTCATGTCGCGGGCATGGTCCTCACGCGACTCGTCGGCGAGCACTCCGCCGAAGATCTTCGGGTGGAGGGTCTTGACTCGCCCGCCCAGGATCTCGGGAAACCCCGTCTGTTCCTCGACCAGCGCGACCTCGATGCCCGCGTCCTTGAGGTGCGCGGCGGTGCCGCCGGTCGAGACCAGATCGACGCCGAGCCCGGCGAGGGCGCGGGCGAGCTCGATGACGCCTTCCTTGTCGTGCACGGAGAGCAGCGCGCGGCGAACGGGGGTGACCGCCCGGGGAAAGGGGATCGGTTCCGGCATTCGAGGCAATATAGCGGAGATGACGGCGCCGCCGGTGGTCGTGGACGCGCGCGGGCTCCTCTGTCCTCTGCCTCTCCTGCGCCTGGACCGGGCGATGCGCGCCGAGCCGTCCGGGACGAGCGCCCTTCTCCTCGCGACGGACCCCGCGGCGGAGGGGGACGTGCGTGCCTGGTGCCGGGCCCGAGGCCACGACCTGGTCGCCGTGGGGCGGGACGGCGACGTCCTGACCCTGCGGGTCAGAAAAGCTTGAGGAGGAGGAAGCTCACGACGAAGCCGGAGATGCCGTGGGAGACGACGGGAACTCCGACTTCCGCCCGGAGGAGCGAGTTCTTCCACGGTGCGTTGAAGGACGCGAGCAGCCCGGCGCCGGAGAAGTACTCGCTGCCGAATCCCGAAGCCTCGTCCAGCACGTAGGCCTGGTCGTAGAAGGCCTCGAAGCGGATGATCTCCTGGATGTTCAGGCCGTAAGAGAGGTTGGCGACGACGACCTCGGCCGCCTTGATGCTCCCGCTCTTGAACCCCTTCAGCGGCGCGCTCGAGAAAGTGCCGAACTCGTACTTCGAGAAGCGGTCGAGGTCCTGGCCGCCGAGGTAACGCAGGCCGACGTGGAGCTTGCGGAAACCGCGGAAGTAATGGTCCTTGGAGACCACGAGCTGGTACTGGAAGAAGTCGCGGTGGCGCGGGTCCCAGTCGTCGCCCCCCGGTGTCCCCCACTCCTCCCACTTGTGGCGTCGCGCGTACGTGGCCTCGAGCGAGGCGTTGAATCCGGAGACGTTCGCCACGAGTCGCAGCTCCGCGCCGCTCGTCAGCGTGTCGGTCGGGATGAGGAAGTCCGAGCCCGTGTCCTCGTGCCGCTGGTAGTTGTCCCAGCGCGTGAAGAGGCCGAGCGAGGTCTTGAGGTACGGCCCGAGCGGCCGCCCGACGTTGACCTGCACGACGGCCGGAAGACGCTGGACTTTCTCCTCCGGGATTTCCTCTCCTCCGCGGTAGGACGGATCGCCGAACGGAAAGGCGACCCCGAAGACGTCGGCGCCGAGGTCGAACCGGCTTCCGAAGAGCGACGGATCCGTGTAGTTGCCCGTGAGCAGCGCGCCCCCGAAGAAGACGGTGAGCTGCTTGCCTTTGCCCCAGAGGTCGAAGTTGAAGTGCTGGAGGCCGAGCAGCGGCAGCGGGTAGTCCAGGGAGTCGTCGTAGAAGCCCCCGAGGAGGCCGAAGGTGCTCTTGCGGGAGACATTTTCTTCGACGATTCGGGTCTCCGGCCTGGCGGGATCGGGAATCAGGTACCGCAGACCTTTGTCGGTGTCGCGCACCATCTGCGAGGCCGACGCGTGCTCGGCGACTCGCCGCTCCTCGAAGTCCGCCGGATTGACCCTCAGGTTCGTCATCGTGACCTGCCGCTCGATCGCCGTGGTTCGTCCCGCCGTGGAGAAGACCTGCTGGCCCCGGATCTCGAGGGGAAGAAAGGCGTCCGGTCGGTCGGGGACCGGCCGGTAATACTCGTTCTGGATGTTGGAGAGCGTCTCGCCCTTGAGGTTGAGCTGGATGGACTCACGCCGCTTCAGGGCGAAGCTCTCCTTGTCGATCCAAGCGGTCCCGCGGTAGATCGGCCTGTCGCCGACGGCTTGCTTCGGAGTGAACTGCACCACATAGACCGGGCGGCCGTCGACCACGCCGTCGCCGGAGAGCCGGTAGTCGTATTCCTCCGTGAGCCGGATGTCGAGCGGGAGCGTCGTGACTTTCTCGGGCTGCAGGATGGGGATCTTCGGGAGCGTCTTGCCCTTCCACTTCACGCCGTTCAGATAGAACTCGTGCCAGGCCCAGTCCGCGGCCTCGCCGCGCCGGTAGAAGAACGGCCCCCGGATCGTCAGGTCGAACGTTTCGTTGACCTCCGCGACGCGGAAGCGCAGCGAGGTGTCCATGTCCGCGAGAAAGGAAGAGACCGCGTCCCGCTGTCCCGCCTCCCAGGCCCGTTCCCGCGCGACGATCTCCTCGGCCGTCAGTCCGCGCTCGGCGCCGACGTCCACGCGGGTGCGCGCCGCGTCCGGCCGTTCGACCGGGATGAGCCGGGCGGCCAGGGCCCCCTGCGCGAGGTTCAAGGTGAGCACTCCGGCCCCTCCGATTTCGAAGTCACGCCGGGCGCCGCTGGCGAGGTTCTCGACCGAGGCGCGCGCGAAAGGACCGCCGGTGAGAGCGATGCGCACCGTGCCGGCCGGGTCGGAGGAGAGCAGCAGGATCGGCGTGAACGCCTTCGCGTCGAAGAAACGCGCGACGGGAACCTCCGAGCCGTCGGCGCGGGTCGCCCGCGTTGCGGTGGGGTCGCGCGACACGTCGGGCGTGAGATAACGCTGGAGCCGCTGGAGTGACTGCCACTCCGGCTCCGTCACGCCCTCCGCCTGGCCGCCGGACGCCCCGATGAAGACCGCGTTGGGGGCATGCCGGATGCCGTTGAGGACGTCTTCGAGGGCCCGCCCCGGTTTCGAGAGGGTCGTCCCGAGCGCGAACCGGCGGTCCGTGGCCTTCGCCGCCGTCTCGATCGTTTCGGGTGACCGGGCCATGCTCCCGACGATGAGTCCGGAGAGATATGGCTCGAGCTCCTCGGAGGAAATGATCGCGTCGATGTGGGCCGTGTCCGCGGGGACTCCGAGCCCTCGCGGGAGAGCCGCGAAGACTTCTGCGTCGGGAGACCCGGCGCGGGCGGCGGAGGAAAGTTGCTTGACGGCGTATGGAATTCTGAGGCTCTGCTCTTCCGGTGACAACTTCAGCGCGCCGGAAAGCTCCAGGACAACCGCCGGCGACCGCTGGAGCCGGACGAGCCGGCTCGCCAGCTCCCGGATCGCCTCATCGCCGAGATCCCCGACCGAGACGCTCCACACACAACCGCCGGGATCTTCGGGCATGGGGAAACCGGTCCCCGTGAATCGGATTCCGAAGGGCGGCCCGCCCGCCGGGCAGGCGTCGTCGGGTCGCTGTGCCGCAATGCGGATCTGTTCGCCGCGCATCGGGGCGAGCGACGCGCTCAAGAAAAGAAAAGCGCCCGCGATCCAGCGGGCGCGTTTCGAGGGCCTCATCGCGCTCCGAGAAACGGCACGCGCACGGGACTTCTTCCCGAAAGTCGAGTCCCGGCCGCGCACGGCGCTCCCGCGCGGCCTCCTACTTGCGGACCTTCTCCTTCTCCCGCGCCGGCTCGGGGGCGGGGACGGGCTTGACGACCGGCTCGCGCGGCACGAGCCCGAGATGCTTGCGCAGCTTCGTCTCCATCTCGTTGGCGAGCTCGGAGTTCTCGCGGAGGAACTGTTTCGCGTTCTCCCGGCCCTGTCCGAGCCTCAGATCGCCGTAGGAAAGCCAGGTGCCGGACTTCTCGACGAGCTTGGCTTCCAGGCCGATGTCGAGCAGCTCGCCCTCGCGCGAGATCCCTTCGCCGTAGTTGATGTCGAACTCCGCCTGCCGGAACGGAGCGGCGACCTTGTTCTTGACGACCTTCACCTTCGTGCGGGATCCCACGACCGTGTCGCCGTCCTTGAGGGAGGCGATGCGGCGGATGTCGATCCGGATCGACGAGTAGAACTTCAAGGCGCGGCCGCCCGTCGTCGTCTCCGGGTTGCCGAACATGACCCCGATCTTTTCGCGGATCTGGTTGATGAAGACGAGGCTCGTCCGGGACTTCGAGACGATCGCCGTCAGCTTGCGCAGGGCCTGCGACATGAGGCGGGCCTGGAGGCCCATCTGGGCTTCGCCCATCTCCCCCTCGATCTCCGCCTTGGGGACGAGCGCCGCGACGGAGTCCACGACGATCACGTCGATCGCGCCGGAGCGGATCAGCATCTCCGCGATCTCGAGCGCCTGTTCTCCGTTGTCCGGCTGCGAGACGAGGAGATTGTCCGTCTCGACCCCGAGCTTGCGGGCATAGTCGGCGTCGAGGGCGTGCTCGGCGTCGATGAACGCGGCCAGGCCCCCCGACTTCTGCGCCTGCGCGATGACCTGGAGGGAGAGGGTCGTCTTTCCCGAGGACTCGGGTCCGAAGATCTCGACGACGCGGCCCCGGGGGATGCCGCCGACGCCGAGGGCCGCATCGACGGCGAGCGATCCGGTCGGGATGACGGAGATGACCGTCTCGGGCTGATCCCCGAGGCGCATGATCGAGCCCTTGCCAAACTGACGCTCGATCTGAGTCAGCGCCGTCTCGACGGCGCGCCATTTCTCGTTGGGTTTCGCGGTGGACATCACTTCACCTTTCTGGTTCACAGGATTCTCCGGCGGCGCGTCGGAAGGACCCGGAAGCGCAAAACGCCGCGTGAAGCGTCCCGGCGCATCCGCGACGCGCCGGTGCAGCCGCAGCCTCGGACCATCGGCGCGCGATTATAGTTCTGGAGCGTTTCGAAACCCGATGAGGACAGTGGACGCATCTTCTTCTCGACACCTCCGGGTGTCAACGGCTGGCCTGCGCGAGGCGTGGCGCCGCTTTCCCGTCTCGACCCTCTTCTCGACGGGTCTCGGCGCCGGGCTAGCCCCCTGGGCTCCGGGAACCGCCGGCTCCGCTCTCGGCCTGGCGGCGGCCTGGTTGTTCGCGAGGACGCTGACACGCAACGGGGAGAGTGTGACCGCGGGGGTGGGACTCTTGATGTCCGCTCTGGCCGTCTCGATCGTGGCGGTCCCCCTCGCTCAGCGCACCGCCCGTGCGCTCGGAGCGCAGGACCCGGGCTGCATCGTCATCGACGAGGTCGCGGGGCAGCTCATCGCGTCCTCCGCTGTGTTGTTCTTCACGTACCCCTCCGGCGCCGCCGAGGCCGGGGCGTGGCTCGCGTCGTTCCTCGGGGTCCGCCTCTTCGACATCTGGAAGCCCGGGCCGATCTGTCGCCTGCAACACCTTCCGGGCGGCCTGGGGATCGTCATCGACGACGTTCTGGCCGGCGTCCTGGCCTTCGGAACGACCGCGGGCACTGCCTGGTGGCTCGCGCGCCAGGCGGGATGACGATCGCGGTCGCCGCCGAAGACGGCACGGTGCGGCCCGACGAGCCGCTGGCGCGCCACACGACGCTGCGCATCGGCGGCGCCGCGCGGTGGTTCTGCCGGGTCCGGACCGAGGCCGGACTCGCGTCCGTTCTCTCCCAGACGGTGGACCAGGGGATTCCGATCGCGCTCATCGGGATGGGCTCCAACATCCTCGTCTCCGACGAAGGCTTCCCGGGGTGCGTCCTGCGGCTGGAAGGCGATTTCCTGAAGGTCGCGGTCGAGGGCAGCTCCCTCACGGCGGGAGGAGGGGCCGCGCTCGGGGGGGTCTGCGCCGCCGCGGCCCGCGCGGGGCTGTCCGGGATCGAACCGATCTCCGGCATCCCTTCCTCGATGGGAGGGGCCGTCCGGATCAACGCCGGGGCCTACGGCGGCGAAATCTTCGACGTGCTCGAAAAGGTCTGGCTCGTCTCGCGGGCCGGCGAAAGGAGGAGCGCGGCGGCCGCGGAGATCCCCCACGGTTACCGCTGGACGGGCCTGATCGACACGGGGGAGATCGTCTCCTCCTGCCGGCTGTCGTTGAAGCCCGCTTCCCGCGAGGAGATCGCGGCGCGCACCCGCGAGGTCGCGGAGAAGCGCCGGGGCGCGCTTCCTTCGGAGCCCAACGCCGGCAGCGTCTTCAAGAACCCTCCCGGGGACTACGCGGGGCGCTTGATCGAGGCCTGCGGCCTGAAAGGTGCGCGCCGCGGGGGAGCGGCGATCTCGAACCGGCACGCCAACGTGATCGTCAATGTCGAGGGGGCCTGCGCCGCGGACGTCCTCGCGCTCATGCGCCTCATGCGGAACGGGGTGCAGGAGAAGTTCGGCGTGATCCTCTCCCCGGAAATCGAGCTCCTCGGGCTGCGGCTCTGAAACGGGCCCGGCCCCGACCGGGCGGCGCCCGGCACGCGGGGCGGGTATCCTTTCCTCCGATGAGAATTCTGCTTCTCGCAGGGGGCGGCGGGACCCGGCTGTGGCCTCTGTCGAGCGAAGAGCGGCCGAAGCAGTTCCTCCCGTTGCTCTCCGAGAAGAGCCTGCTGGCCGAGACGTTCTTCCGCCTCGCGCCGCTCTCCCGCGACATCTGGGTCGCGACCTCCGATCGCTACGTGGACCTCGTCCGGGAGGACCTTCCCGAGGTGCCCGCTTCCCGGATCCTGTCCGAGCCGGCGCGGCGCAACTCGGGGCCCGCGCTCCTCTCGGCGGCTCTCCGGTTCCTGGAAGACGGGGACCCGGTCACCGCGGTCGTGCCCTCGGATCAGACGGTCGCCGACGCGGACGCGTTCCGGCGCGCATTGTCGGACGCCGCGCGCGCGGCGGAGGAAGGTTCCGTAGCCGTCCTCGGCGTCCCTCCGGCGGGACCGGACACCGACTTCGGGTACATCGCGGTCCGCCCGCGCGGGGCCGGCGGCCTGGAGGTGACCGGCTTCGTGGAGAAACCGGATTCCGGACGGGCGGCGCAATACGTCGCCGACGGGCACCTCTGGAACGCCGGGATCTTCGTCTTCCGCCCGTCCCGCTTCCTCGCGCAGGCGCGGGCCGTGGCGGCCGGGCTCGTTTCGGCCGTCGAGCGTTACCGGGAGCTGCTGCGCGCCGGGCGCGATGCGGAGGCCGCCGAGGCCTACCGCGCCCTGCCGGCGATCTCGATCGACTACGCCGTGATGGAAAAAGCCAAGGACATCCTGGCGGTGCCGCTCGCCGCCGGCTGGAGCGACGTGGGGACGTGGAAGGCGGTCCGGCAGATGCGCGGCGCCTCGGACGGGGAGGGGAACCTCGTCCTCTCCGACGTGCCGGTGCTCGCTCCGGGGGTGCGCGAGAGCGCCATCGTCGTGACGCCCGACGGCGTGCTCGTCCTGCCCTTCCAGCGGGAAGGGGAACTGCGCGAAGCGGTCGAAGCGCTCCGGCGCAAGGCGTCCGAAGGGAAAATTGTTTAAACTGCGCTCAACCCGGAAATGAACAACGCCGTCGCTCCGGCACTCGGCCGCCTGCGCGATAACGTGCGCCTGGTCTATCGGGGAGATCCGCGCGGGGTCGATCTCCTCCTGACGGCGCTGCTCTCCCGCGGCCACATCTTGATCGAGGACGTTCCCGGGGTCGGGAAGACGACGCTCGCGCGCGCGCTCGGCCGGAGCCTCTCCCTCGACTTCCGGCGGATCCAGTTCACCAGCGACACGCTCCCGGCCGACGTGATCGGCATCTCCGTCTTCCACGCGGCGAGCGACCGCTTCGAGTTCCACGCGGGACCGCTCTTCGCGAACATCGTCCTGGCCGACGAGATCAACCGGGCCACGCCGAAGACGCAGTCCGCCCTCCTCGAGGCGATGAACGAGGGGGCGGTGACGGTCGAGACGGAGCGCCGCCCTCTTCCGCAGCCCTTCATGGTCGTCGCGACGCAGAACCCCGTCGAGTACCTCGGCACCTATCCGCTGCCCGAGTCGCAGATGGACCGCTTCTTCCTGAGACTCTCCCTCGGCTATCCCTCGGAGGAAGAGGAGAAGATGCTCCTGCGCCGCGGCGGCGCCGAGCGCACGCTCTCGGCGGTTCCGGCGGTGCTCGGACCGGCCGAGGTCCTGCAGCTCCAGAACGAGGCGGAGCACGTCACAGTCTCCGATCTCCTCCTGGACTACCTGCATCGGCTCGTCCGCGCGACGCGCCGCAATCCCGAGCTGCGGCTGCCCGTATCCACGCGCGGGGCCCAGGCGCTCTTTCGCGCGACGCAGGCCTATGCGCTGCTCCGAGGCCGGAGCTACGCGACCCCGGACGATGCGCAGGCCATCGCCGAGGCCGTGCTCGCGCACCGCATCCTCTCCACCGCCTCGGACGGCTTCGGCGCCGGCGGCCGCGAGCGGGAGGTCGTGCGGAAGATCCTGGCGCAGGTGGCCGTGCCGGTCTGACGGAATGACCCGCCTCATCCCCGAGTGGGAGATCCGCATCACGAATTTCGGGCTGGGCTATGTCCTGATGTGCCTCGTCGTCGCGATCGCGGCCACCAACACGGGCAACAACGGCCTGTACCTCGTCCTCGCGGCAATGCTCGCCGCCATGGCGGTCTCCGGGGTTCTTTCGCGCCGGAACATCCGCAACGTCGCCTGCCGGATCGAGCCGGTTCACGAGATCGTCGCGACCCGTCCGGCGCTCCTGCGCGTGAGGCTGGAGAACCGGATGCGCTCGGCGACGGCCCAGGGCCTCTTCTTCCTGCAAGAAGGCCTCCCGGGTCCCCTCTGGATCGATCCGCTGCGCCCGGGGGAGAAGCGGGAGGTGCTCGTCGAGGGGGTTTTCCCTCGGCGCGGGGTCCTCCAGGAAGCCGACGCGGGTCTTCTCTCCCGCTTTCCGCTCGGTCTCTTCCGCAAGTACACCCGCGCGAAACTGGAGCGGGAGATCGTCGTCTACCCGCTTCCCGAGCGCTGCCCGGTCCCGGACGTCCCTCCGGAAGACGCCCGGGGCGGGCGCCCCCATCCCCGCCATCGCGGGAGCGGCAGCGGCTTGCGCACGCTGCGCGACTTCGTGCCCGGAGACGATCCGCGCGACCTCCACTGGAAGCAGTCGGCGAGGATGCGCCGCTGGATCCTCCGTGAGCGCGAAGCGGAAAGGGATCGCGTCCTGTTTCTCGCGGTGGACAACGCCCTGGAAGACCCTTCCGACCCCGCGCAGCTCCAGGACCTCGAGCGCGCCATCTCCCGATGCGCAGAGCAGGCGCTCGTCCTCCTCGCGCGCGGCGGCGAGATCGGTTTCGAGGCGCGCGGGGTCCGCGTGGCGGCCGGCACGGGACCATTGCAACGGCTGCGGATCCTCGATGCGCTCGCTCGGCTGGCGGCGGTGAAGAAAGCGGGCGCTCCCGCCTTCTCCCTCGTTCGCCGGGGCGATCTGCGGCGGGTCGTGGCATGAGCGAGACCCGGGAGATGCCGGCCGGCCTGCGCCGGGCGTACCTCATGGCCCTGCTCCCGGCGGCGGCCCTGGCGCCGCTTCCGCTCCTCTGGACCGGCGGGGCGCGGCCCGGCGCCATCCTCCTCTACGAAGCGGCGCTCATCGCTCTGGGTCTGCGCGCGCGGCGGCGCTCCCCCCTCCGTCTTTCCGCCACGGTTCTCAACGTCGCCGGCCTGGCCTATTTCTTCTGGCTCGGGGCGGAGCTGACGTTCCTCCGCCACTCGCTGCTGCGCACCGTCACCCACATGCTCCTCTTCACCGCCGTCGCCAAGCTCGGATCGCTCAAGCATCCGGGGGAAGCGCGCATGGGGCTGCTCGTCATCTTTCTGTTGACGCTCGCCTCGGCTTCCTCGGCCACCCATGCCGCCTCGCTCGCCTACCTGGCCGTCATGGGCATCATGGCCTTTCGTCTCCTCGGGCGGCTCGCGGTGCTCGCGGACTTCGACGAGGCGCCGCCGCGGCGCGTCGTCCGGGCGGTGCCGACCCCCGGCCTGGGGGCCGCGGCCCTCGCCGGGGCGCTGCTCATCGGTGGGCCTCTCTTCTACGTCCTCCCGCGGCTCCAGCGTCCGTATGCGGTTGCCCCGTTCCGTTTGGACACCGCGTCGCCGGGGCCGCTCTCCGCCGATCGCGTGGACCTGGAGTCCTTCGGGGCGGAGAAACGGAGCGAGCGGGTCGTGTTGCGCATTACAGTCCCCCCGGAGTCGCGGGAACGCGTGCTGCGGATGCGAGAGGCCGTCTTCACGGAGTACGTCGACGGCGTCTGGACGCGCCGCATGCTCGTGGGCCGGGACCGGTTCATCCTCCCGCCGGCGCGCGTCGAGGGGCCGAACATCGCGCGCGCCTCGATCGAGCAGAACCTCTTCGGATCCGGATACCTCTTTCTCCCGTATGCCTCCGACGACCTCGTCTTCGAGGAGCGTCCGAACGTGGCGCCGCTGCCAGACGGCATCTACCAGGCGGTCGGCCGGGGTGTCGTGGACTACACGGTCATGCTCCATGCGGCTCCCGAGCGAGGTTTCGGGAAGAGCGCGATCGATCCCGCCAGCGTCCCGGAGGAGATCCGCGCATACGGCTGGAAGCTGACGGGCGACCTGCGGGAGCCGCGCGCCATCGCCCGGCGGATCGAAGAGCACTTCGCGCGCGACTTCGTGTACACGCTGGACGCCCCGGCGCCGCAAGGGGACCCCCTCGTCCACTTCCTCCTCCGTTCCCGCGCCGGCCACTGCGAGTACTTCGCGTCGGCCGCCGCGATGATGCTGGCCGCCCGCGGAGTCCCCGCTCGCCTCGTGACCGGCTCCTACGGCGGCGAGATGGGACTCTTCTCCGGCGCCATCATCGTGCGCGGCGGCAACCTCCACGCCTGGGTCGAAGCGAATCTGGACGGCCGGGGGTTCTCCGTGGTGGATCCGACGCCTCCCGCCGGCATTCCGCCGGCGACGACGCGGCTGACGATCTGGCAGCGGCTGACGAATCTCGGACGGGAGTTCGAGTTCTTCTACGACCGGCGAATCCTCGGCTTCGACGCCCTCGACCAGGGACAGTTCGTCGAAAGCATGCGGCGGTTTCTGGGCGATCTCGGAGAGAAGAGCCAGGCGCTGCGGGCGCCGCGCGTCTCCCTGCGCTCCGCCGGCACGGTCATCATCGTCCTCGCGCTCGCGGCCGCGGCCGGCGTCGCGGTGATGCGGCTCAGGCGCCGTCCGGTCGTCTCGCCGGCCACCCGCGCCTACCTGAGCCTGCGCGAGCTTCTCAGCCGGCGGCTGGGCAAGCTCTCGGCGGCGGTCGCTCCCGCCGAGGTCGCGCGGTTGTTCGCGGGGTCGGCGCCGCAGGCCGCCGAAGACGCCCGGGCCGTGGTCGAAACCTATTGCGCCGCCGTTTTCGGCGGCGCGCCGCTCGACGGGAAAGCGGAGCGCGACCTCGAGGATCGTCTGGCGCGCCTTCGCCGGCTCGCCTCCTAGCCGATACCGGCTACTCGAAGTAGCCCGTGACGTCGAGGATGAAGTGGGCCGTCCCGGAAGGCTGGTCGCAGGTCACGGCCAGGCTGCCGTCGGTTCCCAGCCGCACGATGGCGTTGTTGGCGCGCGTCGCCCCCGGCCGGTAGTTGAGGACGGAGCTCGGAGGGATCGGAGTTCCTCCCGCGTAGATCCGCAAGTTGCCGACCGACGTGGCGTGCGTCGCCGCGACGTTGACGGCGACGGCGCGGGCGCCCGGAGGGACGCCGCAGCGGCCGGCCACGACGAAGCCGCGCGCGGAACCGGCCGGGAGCGCGGGCCCCCCGAAAGGGCCGGCCGGGGCGCGCGTGTCCGCGATCCGGCAGGGGGTCACGGTGTGGAAGGCATGGGGGCTGGGGGGGAAGCCGGGCTCGAGCTCGTCGGCCCCGATGTCCCGCGCGGCTCCGATCGGCCGGACGTCGCCGTCCCAATCCTCCACGCAGTCGCCCGTGGCGACGCCCTGGTCGATCGCGCTGGCCGCGCAGGGGAGAAGGTGGAGGTCTCCCGCGGCGGCGTCCCGGAACATCGCCGGAGTCACTCCCGTGAAGTTCCCTGCGACCGTCGCCTGCGCGCCGTCGCGGGCGCGGATGCTTCCGTCGGTCAGGTTGTTCCGCACGACGACGCCCGTGGTGCTCGCGAAGCGGTACTCGATCGCATCGGGATAGGTCCCGTTCTGGATGACCGTGTTGTGCAGCACCATCGTGCCCGGCGAGTCCCAGACGGAGATCCCCGCGTCCGCGTGCGTTGGCCTAGTTTCCCGGCGCGACGAGGACCGTCGTGTTCGAAGCGAGGGCCGCGACCGCGCTCTGGAGCTCCCCGACGGTCGAGACGGAAACGACGTTTCCGGAAGGGGGCGGGAGGGGAGGCGCCGAAGGGGGTACCGTGAGGCCGCCCCCCGGGGCGCGCGCCGCCGGCAGGAAGAAGATCAGCGCGACGGGGATGAAAGAAAGTCCGGGACGGCGGGCTTTCTCCCCTCCCTGCCGCGGGAGAGTGGAGCGCATCGGGTGAGCGCCATTTTACGCCCGCGGTCCTCCGCGCGCGGTATCGCCTGCAGATCCAGGCGGGCGCCGGCGAGACGGCTCGATTTCCCGCCCGCCTCGACCCAGGCGACCAGGAGCTGCTCTCCGACCTGCGCCATTCTCGGGAAGCCGCTCGACCGCGCGGCGCTCGTGCGGGCGATCGTCCGCGCCTCTCCCATTCCGCCGTCCGGAGCGACCCGCCGGACCCGGATCTCCGCCTCCTTTCCGGCGGGGGCGACCCAGAGGACGAGGGCGTCGCGGTCCGAGAGGAGGATCTGGACCCGGCCGAGCGGCGCTTCGCCATCCACTTCGAACGCTGGCCCGAACGACGCACCGGCGTTCGAGGAGAACGCGGCGCGGACGGTCGGACGGTCCTCCACGCCGGTGAACCAGGCGACTGCGAGCCGGTCGCCACGCGCGGCGACGGAAGGGCCGTTGACCGGGCAGCCCGCGATCTTCCAGCCGTCCGCATGGACGCGCGCCGGAGCGGACCAGCGCCCGGCGACGCGCCGCACGATGGCGATGTCGCGGATCTCGCCGGGCGAGCGGTCGCGATAGACGAGGACCGGCCCGCGCGCCGTCGCGGCCGCGGAGGTCTGGCAGCACTCGCACACCCGGCCGTCCAGCGCCACGCCCGCGCCCGCGCGCTCCTCCACGAGGGCCGTGTACACGGCCATCTCCCCCTGCTCGCCCCTCATCCTGCGGCCATCCAGCCAGAACGCGCGGACTCCCTTCCCTTCCGGAAGAAAGGAAACGAAGCCGTGCTCCGTCTCGGTCCTGTCGTCGTGCGCCTTCCCGATCCGTTTCCAGCTCGCCCCGCCGTCCGTCGAGCGGGCGAGCTGCACGTCGTAGGAATAGGTCCCCGGGCCCGACGTCTCCGCCCAGTGCGCGTACAAGCCACCCGCCGCGGCGACCATCGAGGGAAAGTCGGCCCAGTTCACGAAGAACCGATCGCTTCTCACGATCTCCCGGGGAGCGCTCCAGCGGCCGGCCTCGAATCGGGCGAAACGCAGCGCCCACTCGCCCGCGCCCGGCGACGCTCCCGGGCGCAACGGCTCGAGCCACGAGAGAAGGATCCCGGAATCCGTCGCAAGGAGGTTGGGCGCCATCGCGCCGTCCACGGCGGGCGGATCGATCCGCTCGAGCCCCGCCCGCGCCGCCGGAGCGGAGGCGGCGGGGAAGACCAGGGCCAGCAATCCGGCAAGCAATAGCAAGCTAGTACCCTCCCCGCAGTCCCTGGCGAAGCGTCAGCCAGAGAATCTTCAGGTCGAGAGAGAGAGACCAGTTCTCGATGTAGTAGAGGTCGTACTCGATGCGCTTGCTCAGGCTCGTGTTGCCGCGCCACCCGTGGACCTGCGCCCAGCCGGTCATTCCCGCCCGCACGCGGTGCCGCACCATGTACTGCGGGAACTTCTCCTTGAACTCGCGCACGAACTCGGGACGTTCCGGTCGGGGGCCGACGAGAGACATCTCGCCTTTCAGGACGTTGACGAGCTGGGGCAGCTCGTCGAGGCTCCACCGCCGGAGGAAGGACCCGAACCGCGTGCGGCGCGGGTCTTCCGGGCTCGCCCAGGTCGGCCCCGACTCGTCTTCCGCGCCCGGATGCATCGAGCGGAACTTCAGGATGTCGAAGGGCCGGCTGTCCAGGCCCATCCGCTGCTGCCGGTAGAGCACGGGACCGCCGTCGGAGAGTCGGATCGCGGCCGCGATGGCGCCCAGGAGCGGCGAGAAAACGACGAGGGCGGCGGCCGATATCGCGAGGTCGAGCGTCCGCTTGACGAGGCTCATCCAGCCGGTCAAGGGCACCTGCGTCAGGTGGATGACCGGCAGCCCGTCGAGGTCCTCGACGCCCGCACGGAAGGTGATGTACTGCATCAGGTCCGGAACGACCCGCACGTCGGCGCCCGTGCGGCCCACGTCCTTGAGGACGGCCAGCATCGTGCGGTGCGCTTCGAGCGGCAGCGCGAGAAAGACGGTGTCGATGCCCCGCTCCTCGACCAGCCGCGCCGCGTCGGCCGTGCCGCCCATCCCGGGCACGTCCCGGTAACCCCGGCGCCGCTTCTCCGGGTCGTCGTCCACGATCCCGGCTGCGCGCATGCCGGCCTCCGGGTGCTCGAGGAGCTTGTCCACGACGGCGCGCCCGAGTCGGCCGGCGCCGACGACGAGGACGGAGCGGACCCCGACTCCGTGGCGCCAGGCCTCTTCGAGATAGCGGCGGATCGCCGTACGTCCGGCGAACACGAAGAAGACGTCCCCCGCGAAGAAGAGCAGCAGGACGAGGCGCGAGTAGGAGAAGCCCCTGTAGAAAGTGGCGAGCCCGGTCAACAGCAGCGTCGCCAGCCCCGTGGCGACGAGGATGGCGAGGCCTTCCTCGATCCGCGAGCGGAAGCGCCGCACCTGGTAGAGACCGTGGAAGTAATAGACGATCGGCCAGAGCGCCGCGATGAGCGGAAAGAGCCGGTAGTAGGAGGACGCGTCGGGAACCCCTTTCGTCACAGGGACGATCTCGGCGCCGAAGCGGAGCTCGTAGGCCACGACGAGCGCGAGCAGGGTCGCGAGCAGGTCCGACAGGAGGAACAGCGCGGCGATGCGGCGGCTGGGCTTGAGGATCATGGGCGGAGCGCTTTCTCGATCTCTTTGCCAAACTCGCGGTCGAACCGGTCCCGCGCGAAGCGCCGGGCGGACCGCGCGATCGCAGTGTAATCGAAACGCCGCCCCCCGGCGGCGCGGAGGGCTGCGGCCAGGGCATCCGCGCCGTCCTCCGGGTAGAGCTCGCCGAGGGACGCGTCGTCGGCCACGTCGAGCACGCCGCCACGGGCGAGCGCGACGATCGGCGCGCCGCAGGCCTGGGCTTCGACGGAAGCGATGCCGAAGTCCTCTTCACCGGGCTGCACGAAGAACGCGCAGGTCCGGTAGAGCTCGCGCAGGTCTTCGCCGCTCACGTCCCGGAGAAAACGTACGGAAGAACCGGCCCGCGCGCGGAGGCGTTTTTCCTCGGGACCGCTCCCGACGACGACGAGCTCGCGACCGAGCAGGCGGGAGGCATCCACGGCGTCTTCGAGCTTCTTGTACGGAACGAGCGCTGCGACAGCGAGGAGAAAGTCGCCCCGCGGGGCGTCCGATGGGACGAAGAACTCCACGTCCACCGGAGGATGACAGACCAGCGCCTCGCGGCCGTAATGCCTGCGGATCCGTTGGGCGACGGCGGTCGAGTTCGCCAGGTAGCGGGTCGGCCGGTTGGCGGTCGCGACGTCCCAGGCCCGAAGGTGCGCGACGGCCCGCTCCTTGGCGCGGCGCAGGGGAGTGCGGCCCTCGGGGAAGTACGTTTCGAACTGGTCGTACGCGTAGCGCACGGGGGTGTGGCAATAACAGATGTGCGGGACGCCGGGCGGAGCGACGGCTCCCTTCGCGACACAGTGCGAGGAGGAGACGACGAGGTCGAAACCGTCGAGAGAGAAGGCTTCGACGGCCCGGGGAAAGAGCGGCAGGTAATTGCGGTAGTGGCGGCGCGCGAGCGGGAAGCGGTTCAGGTAGGACGCGCGGATGGGATAGCGCTCGATGGCAGAGGAAACCGAGCCGGGCACGTGGAAAAGCGTGAAGATCGTCGGGTCCGTCAGGTGCGGCAGCATCGCCTCGAGGACCTTTTCCCCGCCGCGCATGCCGTTCAACCAGTCGTGGACGACGGCCGTCCTCATGAGCGCGAGGACGCGCGCAGGGCGGAGGCGTACACGGCGAGCGTGCGCTCGGCCGCCTTGTCCCAGGAGAAATCGAGCGAGCGCTTACGGCCGAGCTCCCGGAAATCGGAACGGACCTTCTCGTCGGTCGTCAAAGTGACGATGCCGCGGGCGATCGCTTCGACGTCCAACGGGTCCGCGAGGTAGGCATAGCCTCCCGCGACCTCCTGGAGCGCGGACGTGGAGGAGGTCAGGACCGGTGTGCCGCACGCCATCGCCTCGATCACCGGGAGCCCGAACCCCTCGTAGAGCGTCGGATAGAGGAACGCGTCCGCCCCCGCGTAGAGCGCCGGGAGATCCTCCTCCGGAACGACCCCGGGGCGGACCACGGCGCCGGTCAGGTCGAGCGCGGCGATGAGCGCCTCGAGGCGCGCCGGGTTGCTCGGCAGCGGGCCGGCCAGGACGAGCGTGTGCGGGAGGGCCGCGTCGCGGCGGGCCTCGGCGAACGCCCGGAGGACGTTCTGGACGTTCTTGTGCGGCTTCTCTCCCCCGAGGAAGAGCAGGTACCTCCCGCGCACGCCGTACCTGCGCGCGGTCGCCTCGCGGGCCTCCGGCGCGACCTCGGAGAAGAAGACGGCCGAGACGCCGTTGTAGATTACCTCGATGCGCGACGGCGATACGGAGAAGTAATCCACGAGGTCGCGCTTGCTGTTGTAGGAGACGGTGATGATCCGGTCCGCCCGCTGCAGCGCCCTCCGGATCATGAGGCGGGCGTAAAGGTGCGCGAGACGGTTCGGCAGGAACTGCGGGTAGAGAAGGTGGATGATGTCGTGGATCGTCACGACCGCGCGCGCTCGCGTCAGGGGGGGCAGCACGTAGTGGGTCGCGTGGTAGAGGTCGAGGCGGTCGCGCAGAAGCCGCCACGCGAAGGCCGTCAGCTCCGCCATGGAATAGCCGCGGGAGTTCTCCTCGACGATCTCGAAATGCGACGGGAGCGCCGGAAAGCTGTCCCGATCGGCGTGGCGCGCGTAGACGCGGAACCGGTACTCCTCCGATTCCGGCCGCCGCGCCACGGCCTCGAGGAGGTTGCGCGTGTACGAGCCAATCCCGAAGTCCTTCAGCTTCCGGGCGTCGACGCCGATCAACGGCGGGGTCATCCGCTCGCTCCCTCGGCCGCGGCTTCCGCGAGCTCGGCCAGCGTCCGGGTCCCGGCGCTCTCCCAGGAAAAGCCCCGCGCGCGCTCCGGGCCGGCGTCGCGGAGCCGATCGCGGGTCGGCGCGTCTTCGAGCGCCCTCTCGATCGCGGCGGAGAGGGCCTCCACGTCGTCCGCGGGGGCGTAGAGCGCGGCCCCGCCGCCGACCTCGCGCAACGCCTCGGCGGTGGACGCGACGACCGGCACGCCGCAAGCCATCGCCTCGAGCACGGGAAGACCGAACCCCTCCACGAGCGAGGGATAGACGAAGACCTCGGCGGCGCGGTAGAGATCCCGGGCGACTTCCCGCGGGGCGTAGCCCGTCTGGTGGATCTTGTCCCGGAAGGGGGACCGGGCGATGCGCCGCGCGAGAGCGGAGGTCTTCCACCCGATCCCGCCCGCGAGCACGAGGTCCGGCCGCGAGCGCCGCCGCGTCCAGAGTCGCTCGCAGGCCACGACGAGCCGTTCGACGTTCTTGCGCGGTTCGAGCGTTCCCAGATAGAGGATGTATCGCGACCCGGCGGCGTAGCGGCGGCGGGTCCTCTCCGCCGCGCGGGGATCGTCGGCCGGGGAAAACAGGGGGTCGAGCCCGTGGGGAATGACCCGGGTCCGGGAGCGGGTCTCCGGGTACCGCTCGGTCAGCTCCCGCGCCGTGCTCTGCGAAACACAGACGAAACGGGCCGCGCGCTCGACGGTCTTCTCCCACATCGGAAGGAACCCGATGACGGTGCGCTTGGCGTGCCACTCCGGGTTCGTCCAGGCGGTCAGGTCGTGGACCACCGAGACGAACGGGACGGTGGCGCGGGCGGGGGCGATCGTCAGCGCGGCAAGCAGGACGTCGGCATCCCAGCGGCGCAGGCGACGGGGGAGCGTCGTCTGCAGCCAGAGTACTCCGAAAGGGTGCCCGTCCTCCTGGAGGCTCCAGGGCCCCCCCTGGAAGCCGTCCGGCAGGGGTCGCGGCGAAAAAAGGCCGACTTCCTGGCCCGGGCGGCCCGCCATCGCCGACGCGATCCCCCGGGTGTAGGTGCCGATCCCCGTGCTCTGGCCCAGCAGAGCCCGCGCGTCGATCGCGATGCGCACCGGCTCAAAGTATCAGCACTCCGGCCGCCGGCAGGGCCCGCTCCGGAAGTTTGAATCGCCGCCGGCCGGCGGATAAGATGCGCGGTTCACCATGAAACGGCCTTTCCACATTTCGCTCGATTCCGTCCTCGAAGAGCCGGTCCGGTTCGACGTCGAGCTGGCTTTCTCGCTCCGGGAGCTGGATCGGGAGCCGCTGCTCGAGCTGTCCCCGGTCCGCATGCAAGGGGAGGTCGCGCGCATCGAACGGGGCTTCTCGCTGCAAGCGGGCCTGGCGTACTCCGGCCGGCTGGAGTGCAGCCGATGCCTGACCTCGTACCCCTTCACCTCCGGCGAGGAGTTCTCTCTGCTGCTGTACAAGCGTCCTACGGCCCTCGAGAAGGAGATCTCGCTCGAGCGCGAGGAGCTCGACGTCTATTTCTACGAAGACCCGGACCTCTCCCTCGAGCCGATCGCCGAAGAGCGGATCCAGATGGCGGTTCCGATGAAACCGCTCTGCCGCGAGGACTGCCGGGGTCTCTGCCCCGGCTGCGGCGCCGATCTGAACACCGAATCGTGCCGGTGCGCCGCGCCGGCCACCGACCCGCGGTGGGAGGCCTTGCGTCTCCTCAACCGCAACGATTGAGGACGAACGTCCAGAAAGCAGGACCGCCATGCCGAATCCGAAACGCCGCCACAGCAAGGCCCGCCGCGACAAGCGCCGCGCGCACGATGCGCTCGTCCGCCCGGCGCTCTCGGTTTGTCCCAACTGCCAGGAGCCCAAGGCCCCGCACCGCGTCTGCCTGCGCTGCGGCCATTACAAGGGGAAGCAACTGATCAACACGTGATGGCTCGGGAGTCCCGCTCCCGGTCTCTTATAATCCCCGCACCCGTGCTCCTTTCCGGAACGAGAGGCTAGAGTGCGCATCGCCGTGGACGCGATGGGAGGCGACCACGCTCCCCGGGTCAACGTGGACGGGGCGATCGCGGCGGCCCGCGAGTTCGAAATCGGCTCCCTCCTGGTCGGAGACCGGCCGCGGCTGGAAAAGCTCCTGAGGGAGTCAGGATATTCTGGGGATCTGATCGAGCTCGTCCACGCGCCCGAGGTCGTCACCATGGAGGACCCCGCGACGGCCGCGATCCGCCGCAAGCGCAACTCC
Source organism: Thermoanaerobaculia bacterium (assembly GCA_046261875.1). GTDB lineage: Bacteria > Acidobacteriota > Thermoanaerobaculia > UBA5066 > Gp7-AA6 > JBHENW01. Next base: position 41,664 of record JBHENW010000067.1, read on the forward strand.
TCGATCCGGGTGGCGGCGGACTGTGTCCGCGACGGCCGCGCCGCGGGCCTCGTGTCGGCCGGCCACACCGGGGCGGCCATGGTCTCGGCGAAGATGGTGATCGGCACGATCGAAGGAGTGGACCGGCCGGCGCTCGCCGCCATCCTTCCGAACCTGACCGGCCGCTGCCTGCTGCTCGACGTCGGCGCGAACCCCGACGCCAAGACACAACACTTCAAGGAATTCGCGGTGATGGGCTCCCTCTACGCGCAGCTCGCGTTCGGGAAGGACTCGCCGCGGATCGGCTTGATGTCCATCGGCGAAGAGAACTCCAAGGGCACGGACCGGACGAAGGAAGCCTTCAAGGTCCTCAAGGAGACCGGGTTGAACTTCGTCGGAAACGTGGAAGGCCGCGACGTCTTCAACGGGACCGTGGACGTCATCGTCACCGACGGGTTCACCGGCAACGTGATCCTCAAGGTGTCCGAGTCCCTCTCGGAGATGGTGGAGAAGCTGCTGCGGGAGGAGATCAAGAAAACCCTCCAGGCCTCCGTCGGGTTCCTCCTCTCCAAGCCGGCCTTCCGGAGCTTCAAGTCCCGGCTGGACTACTCGGAGTACGGCGGGGCGCCGATGCTGGGCGTCAAGGGGTGCGTCATCATCTGCCACGGGCGGTCGAGCGCGAAGGCCGTCAAGAACGCGATCCGCTTCGCTGCGGAGTTCTCCCGGCGGGGGCTCGCCGAAAAGATCCAAACCTCGATCGCCGAGCTCCACTCGCGCGAGGCGACGCTGGCGAAAGCCTGACCCCCGATGAACCGCGCCCGCATCGTCGGGACCGGCGCCGCCGTCCCGAAGAAGATCCTCACCAACGCCGACCTCGAGAAGCTCGTCGACACCTCCGACAAGTGGATCATGGAGCGGACGGGAATCAAGCAGCGGCACGTCGTGTCGGAAGGGGAGAAGTTCTCCGACCTCTGCACGCGGGCCGCCGAGCTGGCACTGAAGCGCGCCCACCTCCGCCCGGAACAGCTCGACATGATCCTCGTCGGCACGATCTCCCCGGATATGCCGTTTCCCGCCACGTCCTGCCTCGTGCAGCGCAACCTGGGCGCCTCGAAGGCGGCGGCCTCGGACGTCGCCGCGGCCTGTGTCGGCTTCCTCTACGGACTGCACATGGGCGACGCGCTGATCCAGTCGAGCAAAGCGGAGAACATCCTCGTGATCGGCGGGGAGATCCTGACCCGCATCGTGGACTGGACCGACCGCTCGACCTGCGTGCTCTTCGGTGACGGCGCCGGCGCCGCCGTCCTGCAGGCGACGAAGGGCGACCATGGCATCCTCGGAACCCGCATGAAGTCCGACGGCAACTACGCCGACTTCATCTGCATGCCGGGAGGCGGCTCGAACCGTCCCGCCAACGACCCCAAGTCGATCGAGGAAAAGCTGCCTTACATCAAGATGAAGGGGAACGAGACCTTCAAAGTCGCCGTGAAGGCGATGGCGGACGTCAGCTCCGAGCTCCTGCGGGAGCAGGGCTTCCCGCTCGAGGAAGTGGATCTCTTCATCCCGCACCAGGCCAACGACCGGATCATCAACGCCGTCGGAGAGCGGTTGAAGATTCCTCCGGACAAGGTCTACAAGAACATCGAGCGCTACGGAAACACGTCGGCGGCTTCCATCCCGATCGCCCTGGACGAATGCGTCCGCGAAGGGAGGGTGGAAGAAGGGGACCTCGTGCTGCTCACCGCTTTCGGCGCGGGCCTCGTCTGGGGCTCCGTCTTGCTGAGATGGTAGAGAACCCCATGGTTCCCGCGTCAGAATTCCTTTCAGCGTTCTGCTCTGGTCGCGGCGCGAGGAGTCTCCGTCCTCGGAGGAGCCTCGCGCCGCGGGAGCGGAAGCGAGCGACGGAGCAGTCGAGCGGCGAGCCCGCATCCGGGCGACGCCGCGATGCGGTGCCGAAGGCAGCTCCGGAGCGAGCGAGAGCGACGGTCTAATGTCTCTCGCTCTCCTTTTCCCCGGCCAGGGCTCCCAGTTCGTCGGCATGGGGAAGGCTCTGGCGACCGAATCGGAAGCGGCGCGCGACGTCTTCCTGGAGGCCGACGCGGTCCTGAACTTCGCCCTCTCCCGGCTCTGCTTCGAGGGGCCGGAAGACGAGCTGACCCTGACGGTGAACACGCAGCCGGCGATCCTCGCTTACTCGATCGCGATCTTTCGCGACCTGCAGGCCCGGTTCCCCGAGAGGATCGCGGGGGCGGCTTTCGCGGCGGGCCATTCCCTCGGGGAGTACTCCGCGTACGTCGCATCGGGCGCCCTCTCCTTCGCCGACGGGCTGCGCCTGGTGCGCAGCCGGGGCCGGTTCATGCAGGAGGCCGTCCCTCCGGGCATCGGCGCGATAGCCGCGATCATCGGCCTGTCCGGGCCGGAAGTCGACGCGCTCTGTTTCGAGGCGGCCGAAGGGGCCGTCCTTTCCGCCGCGAACTACAACGCGCCCGAGCAGACGGTCATCGCGGGACACGCGGAGGCGGTCGAGCGCGCCGTCGAGCTCGCCGCCGCGCGGGGGGCGGGCCGCTCTAAGATGCTCAACGTCTCCGCGCCGTTTCATTGCTCGCTCATGGCCCCGGCCCGCGAACAGATGCGGCGGCTGCTCGAGGACATCAGCTTCGGGGATCCGATCCCGCCCGTCATCACGAACGTGGACGCCAAGGAGACGGGGCGGGGCAAGCTGCTTCGCGAAAAGCTCGCCCGGCAGATCGATTCTCCCGTTCTCTGGGTCGACACGGTGCGCACGCTCGCGCGCGAAGGCGTGGACCGGGCGATCGAGATCGGCCCGGGCAAGGTCCTGGCGGGGCTCGTACGGCGCATCGAGAAAGGCATTCGGGTCGAGTCCACCGGCGACGGC
>JBHENW010000068.1:0-2856 GCA_046261875.1 Thermoanaerobaculia bacterium
GAGTACGCGCGGCTCCGGCTCCCGCGGCGCAAGGCTCCTCCGCTCGGTTACTTCGCGGAGACTCCTTGCGCCGCGAACCATAACCCCACTCCCTTCGGGAGACTTCTCGCGACGGCGATGTGGAGCGGGCTCCTCCCCTCCGGGAGACTCCTCGCGCTGCGACCGGGTCGGTGACCGGTCGATCCCGTTCACCTCCAGCCAACCCGTCGCTCTCGCTTGCTCGTCTGCCCCTCGCTGCGCGCCGCGAACAAAGCCGAGCACCTCCCTCGGGAGACGACTCGCGCCGCGAACCCTAGCCAGAGGCGGCTGGGATCGCCGCCGGGTCGTCGGTTTCGAAGTACTGAGCGTCGTGCAGCCGCTTGTAAAGGCCTTTACGCGCGATCAGCTCCAGGTGGCTTCCAGACTCCACGATACGCCCCCGCTCCAGCACGATGATTCGGTTCGCGCGGCGCACGGTCGAGAGCCGGTGGGCGATGACCAGGGTCGTCCGTCCGCGCATGAGGTTCGAAAGGGCCCGCGCGATCAGAGCCTCGGATTCCGTATCCAGCTGAGAGGTCGCCTCATCCAGGATCAGCACGGGCGCATCCCTGTAGATGGCCCGGGCGATCGCGAGCCTCTGTTTTTGCCCTCCGGAAAGACGCGCCGCATCCTCACCGAGCCGCGTCTGGAACCCCTCCGGCAGCTGGTCCAGGAACTCCTCCGCGTAGGCGGCGCGGGCGGCGCCGCGGACGCGCGCGGAATCGGCGTCCGATTCACCGTACGCAATGTTCTCCTGGGCCGTCGCGTCGAAGAGGATGGTCTCCTGTGTGACGAGAGCGATCTGGCGCCTCACGGAGGAAAGCGTCGCGTCGCGCAGGTCCACGCCGTCGAAGGTGACGCGGCCCGCGGTGGGGTCGTAGAGCCGCGGCAGCAGGTTGACCAGGGTCGTCTTGCCGGCGCCCGAGGGGCCGACGATCGCGACGGTCTCCCCACGTCGGACGGTGAGATCGATCCCCTCGAGGACGGACGCCTCGCCATACCGGAAGGAGACTCGCTCATATCGGATCGCTTCGGAGAAGCCCGGGATCTCGACCGCGTTGCCCTTTTCCACGATCTCGTCGGCGTGGTCCATCAGCTCGAAGATCCTTCGCGCCGACGAGATCGCGAGCTGGATCGCCAGATTGGTCCTGGTGATGTCCTTGATCGGCTTGTACATCATCATCAGCGCGGCCAGAAACGAGATCAGCCATCCCGCCGTCATCCGCGAAGCCTCGATCTGCGCGGCGGCGTAGACGATGAGCGCGGAAAGCCCGAGCCCGCCGACGATCTCCATCGCCGGCGATCCCAGGGCGAGAGTTCGGACAGCCCGCCGGCTCGTCGAGTAGTACCGATCGTTGGCCCTGCCGAAACGGCCGGCTTCGAAGGTCTCCATGCCGTAGGTCTTGATCACGCGCTGACCGCGCAGAGTCTCGGAGAGGATCGCGCCGACCTCCCCGATCCGCTCGCGCGAAGAGTAGCTGACCCGCTGCAGGCGACGCGTGATCACGGCCACCGGCACGAGGACGATCGGCCCCAGCAGCAGGACGACGAGCGTGAGGTGAGCGTCCAGAGAAAAGACGTAGATCAGAACGAAGACGAGGGAGACGATGCCCTGGACGAAGTCGGCCAGACGCGTTCCGAACGCCGACTGGACGTGCTCGACGTCCGAGAGCAGACGGCTCATCAGGTCTCCGGTCGTCGCGCCCGAGTAGAAGCGGGAGGATTGACCGAGGAGGCTCCAGTAGGCGTCGCGGCGGAGATCCCGGACGATGCCCAGGCCGATCCCGTTGAAGGACGCCTCGGAGACGTAGGAGAAGAAGTTTTTTGAGAAGAGCGCCAGAAAGAGAAGGAGAGGAATCCCGAAGCGAGTGGAGAGTCCGAGCCGCTGGATCCCGTCGACTGCCAGCTGAGTGATCCCGTCGAGCCACCGGATGAAGGGCGCGCTGTCGCCGGGGACCGACGCTTTCGACAGGCCCGTCATGGAGTCGGACGTTCCGGGACCGAGCACGTCGTCGATCACCTTCGTCAGGAGAAAGAGCATCAACACGGTCGATAGGGATACGAGCCCCATCAGCAGAAAGGCCCGCACGGCCAGCAATCGGTATGGACGGAAGTAGGCGAGGAGCCGGGAAGCCGTCTTCACGATACGGAAGTCTCGGGGAGCCGTTCCCACCCAGACGCGGAGGATATCGCTTCGCCGCGGATCCAACGCCGGTACCAGGCTTCCAGATTCAGGAGCAGCCAGAGCTTGCCACTGCGCCGCTGCGCGCTCGACTCGACCAGGTCGCGGACCTGGCGGAAGTCGAGGATTCCATCGGCCGCGAGACCGCCGCGCTCGAGCATGGCAAGCGCGGTGACGCGTCCCGCGCCGGAGATCCATCGCTTCCACGGCGGCGAAAAACCCCACTTCGGCCGCGACCGGATCGGCTCCGGAACCCAGGGCGCCACGGCCTCGCGGAAGGCGATCTTTGTGGCGCCCGGCCGGGCGAGGCGGTCGGGTGGCAGCGAAAACGCGTACTCGACGAGCTGGCGGTCGAGCAGCGGCACCCGCGCCTCGAGACCGAGCGCCATCGTGGAGCGGTCCACGACCATCAGCCCGTTGTCGGGGAGGTAGGTGTGCAGGTCGAGATACAGCAGCCGATGGAGCGTCGGCAGATCCGGCCGATCGAAGCGGCGAAACAGCCAGGCCGCGTCCTCAGGCTTGCGGCCGAGGATCAGGCCTTGCTCCGAACCGTTAAAGAACCCGCGGATCGGAAAGTAGCGGTCGATGAAGGTGTCCGCGAGCAGGCGGGCGGCTCCCGCCGCGCGCCGTGCCCAGGGCCTCTGCGAGAGCGGCTC
>JBHENW010000069.1:0-30188 GCA_046261875.1 Thermoanaerobaculia bacterium
GCTCGATTGACACCTTGCAACAGTGATGTAAACCCGCATTGCCCAGAGCGAATCAGGTCGCACGCATGTGGCTTCAGCTCTCGAAGGAGGAGTGGCCGACTATGAATCAGAGACCTCGGTCTGCGAAAGCCCGCCCCGCCAAATCGGGCCGACACGGCGAGACGCACGCCCGGATCCGCGACAACGATTCTGCTGATCCTGGCACTCGTCCCCTGTCCTGTTCGGGCGGTAGCTCAGAGCGTGGACGTCATCTTGAAGGGGATAGTCACGGACGAAAGCGGCGGGGCTCTCCCCGGTGTGACCGTAACGGCTACCGGCACGACGACGAACCTCACGCGGGCCACGACATCCGACCGCGCGGGGTACTACAGCCTGCCTCCGATCCCGGCGGGAGCCTACGATGTCAGCGCGGCGTTGGCGGGTTTCTCCACGCAAGTCCGGCGCGGCCAGACCTTCTACGTCGGCACCTCGATCAACCTGGACTTCACGCTGAAGATTGGCCCCACGGCGGAGACGATCGAGGTCACCGCGGAGGCCCCGATTCTGGAGACCACCAAGAACACTCTCTCCCGGCTGGTCGAGAAGGAGGAGATCGATACGCTGCCCGTGGTCACCCGCAACTTCAACGACCTGGCCGCTCTCTCCCCGGGCGTGACGAGGACCGGAGTCTTCGGAGGGGTGGACATCAGCGGCAGCCGGGACTTCCAGAATGCCTACAACGTGGACGGCGTGTCTGCCGAGACTCACATCATTGGGAGCCAGCGAATCAACTACTCACAGGACTGGATCCTGGAGTTCCAGGTGTTGACAAATCAGTACGCTGCCGAGTACGGGCAAGCCTCGGGGGGCGTTCTGAACGCCATCACGCGCTCGGGCATCAACCAGTGGAGCGGACGCGTCTACGGGTTTCGCCGCAACGATTCCTGGGACTCGACGCCGGAGTTCGCCACCCGCAAACCGCCGCTCGACGAGCACAGGCTCGGGGCAACCCTGGGGGGATCCGCATCGTGGACGACCAGGGCCGGGACTTGCAACGGGGCGAGGCCGGGGAGATCGTCGGCCACTGTCCCCCTCTGATGCGCGGCTATCACAAACAACCGGAGAAGACAGCCGAGGCCGTCTGGCAGGATGAGACCGGCCGTGCCTACCTGAGGACGGGCGACATCGGGAGGCTCGACGCGGACGGCTTCCTGTACATCCTGGACCGGAAGAAGGACATGATCATCTCCGGCGGCCAGAACGTGTTCCCGAGCGACATCGAGGAGGTCCTGCGTCACCACCCCGGGGTCAAAGCCGTGGCCGTGATCGGCATCCCCGACGAGAAGTGGGGTGAGACGCCGTTGGCTCTGGTCGTGAGGACGGAGACGGGCAAGGTTTTGTACGAGGAAGAGCTTCAGAGGTGGGCCAACGAGCGGCTGGCGAAGTATCAGCGGGTCAGCCGCGTAGAGTTCCGCGACGCAATCCCGCGCGTCTCCCCCCTGGGCAAGGTGCCAAAGAAGGACCTGCGCGCGCCGTACTGGCCGGCACAGCAATAAGAATGAACCGCGGGACGCTCGTTCGCTTGCACCTGGGACTCATCATCGCTGCCGCCTCCCTGTGTGTCTCCTGCGCCGGGGTTGGTTCCGGAGAGAGCGCGGCGCTCGCTACGAGAATCCAGCGCATCGAAAACGGCCTCCTCCCCGCCATCGTCATCAAGGGACGGCCGGTCGTCCCGATGACCCTCAGCGACCGCATGACTTTCCACAAGACGCCCGGGATCAGCGTGGCTGTCATCCACGGCGGTGCCCTCGAGTGGGCCCGCGGCTACGGTGTGCGGCAGGCGGGTGAAAGCGAGCCGGTGACTCCCCGGACGCTCTTCCAGGCGGCATCGATCAGCAAACCGGTTGCTGCTGCGGCGGCCTTGCGCCTCGTCCAGGAGGGCACGCTGGACCTCGACGAGGACGTGAATCGCACGCTGACCTCCTGGAGGGTGTCGGAGAACGAGTTCACGAAAGAGAAGAAGGTCACGCTGCGCGGCCTCCTGAGCCACACCGCCGGGCTGACGGTACACGGATACGAAGGTTACGCCGCTGGCGAGGCCGTCCCCACTCTCGCGCAAATCCTGGATGGCGCCAAGCCGGCCAACTCGGTACCCACGCGAGTGGACATCCTTCCCGGCAGCCGATGGCGTTATGCCGGCGGAGGCTACAGCGTCATGCAGCAGCTTCTCGTCGACGTCACCGGCAAACCCTTTCCTGAGCTCATGCGGGAGACCGTCCTGCGAAAGCTCGGGATGGCGGACAGCACGTACCAGCAGCCCCTGAATCCGAAGCAACGCTCTCAGGCGGCCTCCGGGCATGACGAACGAGGCGTCGTGATCCAAGGCCGGTGGCACACGTACCCCGAGATGGCGGCCGCCGGTCTGTGGACGACGCCCTCCGATCTTGGGCGTTTCGCGATCGAGCTCCAGCAGTCCGCCGCCGGACGCTCCAACCGGCTGCTGTCGGCCGAGATGGCGCGGGGCATGCTCACGCCGGGCCTCGGGGATTGGGGTCTCGGCTTCGGCGTAAAGGGTAAGGGCCGGGAGTCGCGCTTCAGCCACAGCGGCTCGAACGAAGGCTTCCGGGCGACGCTCATCGCCTACCGGGAGACCGGACAAGGGGCCGTGGTGATGACCAATTCCGACAACGGAGCCGCCCTCGTTGCCGAGATCCTGTTGGGGATCGCGAAGGAGTACGGCTGGCCCGACTATGCGCCGAAGGAGAAGGATCTCGCTGACGTGTCCGCAGAGGTCTACGACCTCTACACGGGGGTTTATGAACTCAGCCCCGAGGTGGCCGTGACCGTCTCCAGGCAGGCGCAAACGCTCGTGGCCGAGGCCCAGGGCCGCAAGTACGAGTTGCTGCCGGAGTCCGAGACGAGCTTCTTCACTCTGACGGGTCTGGAGGTCCGGTTCGTGAAGGATGCGACGGGAAAGGTCACGCACCTCGTCCTGGGCGGCGGCGCCGAGGCCCGGAAGATTCGATGACGATACCGCGCGAGATCTCAATGATGAGAACGGAGACCGTAAGGGCGATTGGCGCTTCGGCCGTGTCGCTGCCGGCCTCGCTGAGGCTCGACGCCGTCGAGATCCGGCGGCTGCGGTTGGATCTGGCGGAGCCGTTCGAGACGAGCTTCGGCCGGGTTGGCTCTCGCGTGGCCGCCTTGGTACGACTGGAGGCTGATGGACTCCTTGGCTGGGGAGAGATCGCAGCCGATCAGGAACCTCTCTACAGTTACGAGACTGTCGGGACTGCGGTTCAGGTCGTGCGGAACTACTTTGCTCCCGCGATCCTCCGCTCAAAGTTGGGCAGTCTCGACGAGCTCACGGAACGGCTGTCCCGTTTCCGAGGCCACCCCATGGCACGGGCCGGCCTGGAACTGGCCTTCGCGGACCTCGTCGCACGATCGCGAGGAGAGTCGCTTTCCCGCGTCCTTGGGGGCGTGCGCCGGACGGTGCCAGTGGGCGTGAGCCTGGGTATCCAACCGACAATACAGATGCTACTCGAGCGAGTGAAGACGTACCTCGCCCTCGGATATCAAAGGATCAAGCTCAAGATCAAACCCGGATGGGACCTCGCGGTCATCGAAGAGGTCCGTCGGCATCACCCGGACATCCCCCTCTCCGTCGATGCGAATGCCGCGTACACTCTGGCCGACCGCGAACATCTGAAACGATTGGACGGCTTCGGCCTACTGATGATCGAGCAGCCGCTCGAGCACGACGACCTGCTGGACCACGCGCAGCTGCAGCGGGAGCTGGACACTCCGATTTGTCTGGACGAGAGCATCACCGGCTTGCGCGCCGCGCGGCAGGCTCTGGACCTCGGAAGCTGCCGCATCATCAACATGAAGGTGGGCCGAGTGGGCGGATACTCCCAGGCCCTGGCCATCCACGACCTCTGCCGGTCCCGAGCGGTTCCACTCTGGTGCGGGGGGATGCTCGAGTCGGGCGTCGGGCGGGCCCACAACATTGCTCTCGCGAGCCTCCCGGGGTTCGAGCTGCCCGGCGACATTTCCGCCAGCCGGAGGTATTTTGCCCGCGACATCATCGTGCCGGAGATCGAGGTGGACGCCGCCGGGACCGTGGAGGTCCCCCGGGGAGTCGGGCTCGGGTTCGAGATCGACCTGGACTATGTGGTCGCGCGGACGTCGGGTGTCGAGCGGTTCACGCCGAAGCGGTAGAGGCGTCCCCCACAATCGTGCGAACGGTCCAAGTTCTCGGTTCTCAGCCGCCCCGGAAGTGCCGAGCCCGCCGGCGCGACGGGGCGCCCGCGGACGCCCCCATCTCGGGTACTCGAAAAAGGGAGCTCGCGGTGAAGTGAAGCCGCGTGACTGGCTCGCGCGCTTCCAGGCGATGGGGGCCCGCATGGACGCCGACCTCGAGGCCCTCGTCTCGCACGAGAGCCCGTCCGAGGACGCGGAGCGCGTCTCCTCTCTCGCCCGCTGGGTCCGAGACCGGCTCATCGAGCGAGGGGTTGCCGGGGAAACCCGCACCTGTCCCGGCCGCGGTGATGCCGTCGTGGCGAGCGTCGGTGGCGGGACGGAGGGCGCCCTGCTTCTCGGCCACCTCGACACCGTCTGGCCGGCGGGCACGCTCGAGGGAATACCCTTCCGCGTCGAGGGGGACCGCGCCACAGGGCCCGGGGTCTTCGACATGAAGGCCGGCATCGTCGTCGCCATGGCCGCGCTCGAAGCGCTCGCCGCGGACGGAGACGGGGCCGCAGCCACGCTCCTGCTTGTGCCCGACGAAGAGACTCGCAGCCACGCCTCGCGCGGCCTTCTCTTGGATCTTGCCGGGCGCCATCGCCGAGCGCTCGTCCTCGAGCCGTCCTTGGACGGCGCGGCCAAGGTGGCCCGCAAAGGCGCCGGCTTGTTCCGGTTGCGATTCCACGGCCGGGCGGCCCATGCCGGCCTGGAGCCGGATAAAGGCGCTTCCGCTCTGGGTGAGCTTGCGCGCGCGGTCCTTTTCCTCGAAGCCCTCGCCGACCCGTCCAAGGAGACGACCGTCGTTCCGACGCTGGCGCAGAGCGGCTCTCGGGTCAATGTGGTCCCGGAGGAGGCTTCCCTCTCCGTGGACGCGCGTGCCTGGACCGGAGAGGAGGCGCGGCGGCTGGAGACGTCGATCCGCGGTTATCCGGCCGCCGACCCGCGCGTCGTCGTGGAGGTGGAGGGAGGCTTCGACTACCCGCCCCTCGAGCCCACACCGGCATCGCAGAAGCTCTTTGTGCGCGCTCGGGAGATCGGTCTCGAGCTCGGCCAGTCGCTCGATGCAGCGCGTGTCGGCGGCGCCTCCGACGGGTGTTTGACGGCGGCCGCCGGCGTTCCCACGCTCGATGGCCTGGGCCCCCGCGGGGGAGGCGCTCATGCCCGCGACGAGTTCGTCCTCCTGTCCGATCTTCCGTGGCGAGCCGCCCTCGTCGCCTCTCTTGCAGCCGACCTCGAATGAGCCGGCTCGTCGTGCGGGAGCTGCGGCGTCTCGCGGAGCTCGAGGCCGTTCAGGAGGTCGCCCGGGAAGTGTGGGGCTTCGAGGATCGGCAGCTTCCATCCACCTCGGATCTGCAGGCCGTCGCACACGTGGGCGGACTGACGGCGGGCGCCTTTAGCGGGACCGAATTGGTCGCCTTTGTTCATGGACTCCCGCGGACGAATCTGGCCGAGGACTGCCAGCACTCGCACATGCTGGCGGTGCGCCCGGCGTGGCGCGGTCGTGGTCTGGCCGTGCGCCTCAAGCTCTTCCAGCGGAGCTGGTGTTTGGATCGCGGGATCCGGCTCGTCACGTGGACCTACGATCCCCTCCTCGTGAAAAACGCGCGCTTGAACCTGGTCCGTCTCGGCGCCCGAGCCAAGCGGTACCTCCCCAACCTCTACGGCCCCCTGGGAGGCATTTACGGACGGCTCCCCAGCGATCGGTTCGAGGTCCATTGGAGGCTGGACGCGCGCGACGTCGAGCGGGCCGCGCGCGGGATCCTCGCGGAAGATCGGGGAGCGGAGGCGCTCCCGCGAGCCACTTCCCGGCGCCGGCCGCAGCCCCGACGGCTCGCCGTCGAGATCCCCGCCGACTTCGGCGCTCTTCTCGTCTCCGACCCCGCGGCCGCCCGGCGTGCGCGTCTGAAGCTCCGTCGGGTCGCCCCGCAGCTTTTCGCCAGCGGCTACGAGGCCTCTTCCCTGCACCTGCGCCCCGACTTCGCTCTATACGTGTTCGAGCGCCGCTGAAGTCCGGTTCGAGCGTGCTCCCAGGGGCGTAGCCTTGCGGCCGAATGCAACATATGATGCGCGGAGGATGACACCGGAGCGCGCCGGCGCGATCGCCGCTCATGTTTTGACGCGATTCGGGGTGGATCACGAGCAACGGACGATGCATTCTCCGGCCACCTCGTGTCGGCGCGGAAGACGCGCGGCGTTTCCGCACGGCTCTCAGAAAGCCTTAAGAAAAACGCCGGACCCTTGCCGGCGTGCCGCACTCACGAATCCGCCGGGAATCCTCGCCGCCTCCGATGCCCGGACCTCCGAGATTCCGGAGCTTGACGAGGTCAGGCCGCCTCCGGGTATCCGCGCTCTCAGGCCGAGACGCAATCCGTCGGACAGCTGTTTCGCCGCTCGGCCGAGGCCACCCTCGTTGCATACCAATTCATTGGCTCTGGTATTTGCGTGGCTGTGGCGGAGGTTCGCCGCTCTACGCGAGAGGAAAGGAGACGACATGCGCTGCCGAGTACCCCTACTCATAGTTATGCTGATCTCCATTGCGCCATCCGTGGCGCGGGCCCAGGTGACCGCGGTCTTGCAGGGGAGACTGTTCTCCGGCCCGGACACGCCGATCGCGGGCGCCACGGTGCAAGCCCGAAACACCGATACGGGCTTCAGCCGATCCGCGACGACGGACGGCGCCGGCTCGTACCGGATACCGGCCCTTCCCGTCGGACCCTACGAGGTCACGGCGAGCGCCCCGAACTTCAGCTCGGAGGTGCGCTCGGGCATCACCCTGAGGGTCGGGCAGGAGGCGAAACTCGACTTCACCCTGGTCGGCGCGGCGCGCGAGGCCATCACCGTCACCTCCGAGGCGCCGATCATCGAGACCACCAAGACCGACATCGGGACCACGATCACCACCGAGCAGATTGACGATCTGCCGCTCATCACCCGGAGCTTCACGGAGCTTGCGGGGCTGACCCCCGGCATCCAGGACAGCGTCACGGAAAACGGCGGCATCTCCGCCAACGGCGGATCGGGCAGCAGCAACACCTTCCTGATAGACGGTGTCAGCAACGACCGTGAGTCCTTAGGCGGGGAGCGGTCCCTTTTCTCTCCGGACGTGATCGCGGAGTTCGAGGTCATCTCCAGCCAGTACTCGGCCGAGTTCGGCCGCGCCTCCGGAGCGGTCATCAACGTGGTCACGCGCTCGGGCACCAACCAGGTCCGCGGCCGGCTGTCGGCCTACTACCAATCCGACGAGCTTGCCGAGGAGGACCCCTTCTTCGCGGAGGAAGGCGAAGCGGCGAACTTCAACCAGGAGATCTTTTCCGGCTTTCTCGGGGGCCCGTTCGTTCGGGACAAGGCATTTTTCTTCCTCGCCTACGAGCGCACGCGAGCCGAGGAAGACCTCCTGATCAGCGTAAGTCCGGAGCTCCTGGCGGCGCACGGCCAGGACCCGCAACGGACCGTCCCGCAGGCTACCGATATAGACCGTTACTTCGCGAGGTTCGATCTGAACCTCTCATCGCAACAGATCCTGACGGCGCGCTACGACCGCGACGATTTTATCGTTGGCAACGTCAACGTCGGCGGCAACGTCACTGTCGAGGCAGGCCTTTCCCAGCCAATCCTGCAGCAAAACGCCGTGCTCGCCCATAGCTGGGTGCCCTCCGAGAAAATCGTCAACGACCTGCGGTTTCAGTGGGCGCTCTCGGAGGTCGGAGTCATCCCCAACATCTTGGACGGCCGGCCGTACATTATTCGCCCGAACATCACCTACGGCCAGTTTCCCAGCTTTCAGCAATTCGACGAGGAGCGCTTCCAGATCGTGGAGACCCTGGGATTGCAGGTCGGCGAAAACCACTTCGTCAAGGGCGGGTTTGACGTGAGCGAGATCGAGGTGCCCCTCTTCGTCACGCAGATCGACAACGGGCTATTCTTCTTCACAACCGACGCGCCGTTTAACGCGGCCGATCGGAGCACCTACCCTCTACTCTTCCAGCAGGGCATCGGCGACCCGAACTTTCTCATCGAGGACAGGATCTATGGCGTCTTTCTGCAGGACGAATGGCGGGTGACGCCGCACTTCACGCTGAACCTCGGGCTGCGCTGGGACTACGAGGACCACTCGGCGATCGAGGACGACACCGACAACTTGGGGCCGAGGCTCCACTTTGCCTGGGACCCGCTCAGAGACGGCAAGACCGTCGTGCGAGGCGGCTACGGGATCTACCACGACGCGATCTTCCTGAATGTCCCCTTGATCTCCGAGTTTCTCGCGCCGGGCCGCTTCATGTTCACGACGATCCTCTTCCCCGGCTTCCCCGACCCGCGGGTCGGCGGGATGCAGCTGCCGCCGGGTCTGCCGGACATCGCCGTCCTGGCAGAAGGCAACGAGACCCCCAACACGGAAATCGCCAGCCTGGGCTTCTCCCGTGAGATCGCAAGGGACCTCGCCGTGAGCCTGGACGCGGTCTACGCCGAGGGCAACGACCTCCTGATCCCGATAGACCTGAACGCCCCGGTCGGCGGGGTGCGCCCCGATCCCAATTTCGGCGAAAAGTTCGCGGTGTCCACACTCGGGCGCTCCGAGTACAAAGCGCTCGAGCTCGGCCTGCGCAAGCGGTTCGGCGGCCGGTACTCGCTCAACGTGGCCTACACCTTGTCCGAGAACAAGAACAACACCGACACCCACCGCGGGGCCGTCTCCGACCCCAAGACCGAATTCGGCTCGAGCGACAACGACGTCCGCCACACGTTGAACGCGGCCGCCAACATCAACGGGCCGTGGGGGCTGAAGTTCGGCTTGAGCGGCGGGTACCGTTCCGGGCCTCCGTACACGATCATCACCGGCGTGGACACCAACGGCGACGGCAACTTCAACTTCCGCGATCGGCCGCCCGGCGTGGACCGCAACTCCGAACGGGCGCCGGAAGCCTGGGCAATCGCCGCCCGTCTGGCGAAGGCCTTCAAGATCGGACCCGTGGAGCTGGAGTTGATCGGCGAGGCCTTCAACATCACCAACGAGGAAAACGGGGGCTGCGTCAGCGGCGTGCAGACCGATGAGGACTTCGGAAAGCCGACATGCAGCAGAGCCGGTGTCTTCGGGCCGCGGAAAATCCGCGTCGGCGTGAGGATAGATTTCAACTGAGGTTAACGGCCGCGAGAGCATCTGACGCACGACTCTCTAGGCGCGCACTCGGACGCGTTCCACGAGAGCGGGGTTCGGAGTTGCCGCCGCAGAACGGCGAATACGACCCGACGCTATTGCTTGTCGCGGCCTCTACAGCCGGGGCCGCGCACTACTCGCCCGGGACGGCCGCGGTCGCTTCGCCATCCTTCAGCACCTCCTGCCCGTTGACGAAGACGTCGCGCACCCCGCTGGAGAACTGGTGGGTTCTCTCGAAACTGGCGTGCTCCTGGATCGGCATAGCAGCCGGCGGACAGGCCGCGGTCGCGGAGTGTCCAGTTGTCGGCCGGCAATTTGGTCAGAGGGTTGGCTCTTCGTGGACACGCGCGTGTGGACGACGGATGAGGCGGAGTGTGTCGAGAACGCGGTGCGCGCTTACCGTGCCTCGAACCCGCTCGTCTCGATCCACATAAACCGAGTATTCGAACGACCGCCCCTGACGCGGACGCCCGGGTCGCACGCCCTCTACCTGCGCGCGCTTCGGATCGCCGCGGAGCTGGGGTTCGAGCTCGGCGCGGCACGGGTTGGCGGGGCTTCGGACGGCAACCTGATCGCCGCCGCCGGGGTGCCGACGCTGGATGGGCTCGGGCCAAAGGGCGGGGGCGCCCACGCGCGGGAGGAGTTCATCGTCGTCTCGGACCTTCCGCGGCGGGCCGCGCTCCTTGCGCGCTTCGTCTCGGAACAAGAATGAGTGTGCCGCAGACCAGGGTTGAAGAGACTGTAGAAACTTCTCGCCGGGTGGCGCCTACCTCGCCCGGCGTCCGCGTGCGCGGGAGAGTTCATCTTGGGCCACTGGGCTTGACGCGCTCGAGCTCAACCCGGGACTCAGGCGACCACGGGGAGGTAAGCCCGGACTCACCGGGGAACGTTCCGCGACGCCGATCGTGGAAGAATGGGCGCATGGCGGCGGTGACCTTCCGCGATGTGTCGAAAAGGTACGGAAGCGTGTCGGTCATCGAGAGCTTGAACCTGGAGATCCGAGACCGCGAGTTCATGGTCCTCGTGGGCCCCTCCGGCTGCGGGAAGTCCACGGCCCTCCGGATGATCGCCGGCCTCGAGGCGGTGTCGGGCGGGACGATCTCCATCGGCGACCGGGTGGTCAACGAGCTGCCGCCCAAGGACCGGGACATCGCGATGGTCTTCCAGAACTACGCGCTCTACCCGCACATGACGGTCCGGGACAACCTGGCGTTCGGTCTCATCATGCGCAAGCGGCCTCCCGGCGAGATCGACGCCGCCGTGGCGGAGACGGCGGAGATCCTCGAGATCTCTCACCTGCTCGACCGCAAGCCGCGGCAGCTGTCCGGCGGTCAAAGACAGCGGGTGGCGGTCGGGCGGGCGATCGTGCGCAAACCGGCGGTCTTCCTGTTCGACGAGCCCCTGTCGAACCTGGACGCCAAGCTCCGGGCGCAGACTCGCGCCGAGCTCAAGCGGCTTCACCTCCGGCTCCAGACGACGACGGTCTACGTCACCCACGATCAGGTGGAGGCCATGACCATGGGCCAGCGGCTGGCCGTCATGAAGGAGGGGAAGATTCAGCAGCTCGGAACGCCGCTCGAGATCTACGCCCGGCCGGACAACCTCTTCGTCGCCCAGTTCGTCGGGACCCCGCCGATGAACCTCCTCTCCGCCACCGTCGGCGCGCGCGGGGCCACGCTCGACACGGCGCGTTTCGCCCTGCCGGTCCCCAACTTCCTCCGGCCCGCGGTGTCGGGGCGCGAGGGGGCGCGTGTGGTCATCGGGATACGACCCGAAGACCTCTCCGCGGATCCCGGGACGCCGGGCCGCGACGGCGCCGCCGTGCCCGCCCGGGTCGAGGTCGTCGAGCCCCTGGGCGACGAGGTCGTCGTGCACGCGCGCGCGGGAGAAACGCTGTTGATCGCCAAGCTGCCGCCGGACCGTCTCCCCGAGGCGGGGGACCAACTAGACTTTGCCGTGGATCTGGACCGGCTCCACCTCTTCGACGCCGAAACGGAAAAGCGCCTGGCCGCTTGAGCCGGAACCCGTGAGATTCGACCGCCGCACCATGCTGCGAATCCTGGGCGGCGCGGCGGCCGCCTGGCCTCTCCGCGGCTACGCCCGGCAGGCCCCGGCGAAGCGAGCCCGATCCGGGCGGCCCAACTTCATCGTCATGATGACGGACGATCAGCGCGCCGACGCCATGGGCGTCGCCCGCCATCCCGTCTTGAAGACCCCGAACATCGACCGCATCGCCACGGAGGGAGTCCGCTTCACCGAAGCATTCGTGACGAACTCCCTCTGCTCCCCCAGCCGCACGTCCTTCCTGACCGGGCTCTACTCGCACCGGCACGGCGTCACGACGAACAGCGTCAATGAGATGCTCCCCGACGACCCGAAGCTCTGTCACACGCACACCAATTACGTCTCGCGGCTCCGGGACGCCGGTTATCAGACGGCGCTCATCGGGAAATGGCACCTGTCCCCGGACCCTCCCGGGTTCGACCACTGGGTCATGCTGCCGGGCTGGGGCGGATACACCGATCCGGAGATCGTCGCCAACGGCGCGTGGGTGCGCATGCGCGGGCATACGGACGACATCATCGGGGACCAGGCGCTGCTCTACCTCGAGCGCGAACGGGACCCGAAGAAGCCGTTCTGCATGCTCTACAGCTTCAAAGCCCCGCACGGAAACTGGACGCCGGCGCAGCGCTACGCGAACGCGTTCGCGGACATCGAGATCCCTCTGCCGCCGACGCTGGAGGACAAGCTCGAAGGGCGGCCGGAGGCGTTGCGGCGGACGCAGATGGCGATCGCCGACATGGGCGACTTCGGCGTCCCTCGAAGCCTCCCGGCCGCCGAGCGAGCGCGTCTCAACTACACCCACCTCGTCAAGAACTATTACCGGGTGCTGCTCGGCGTGGACGACAACGTCGGCCGCGTGCTCGACTACCTCGACAAAAACGGTCTCGCGGAAGACACGGTCGTGGTGTACACCTCCGACAACGGGTTCTTTCTCGGGGAGCACGGGTTCTTCGACAAGCGCCTCATGTACGAGCCGTCGATCCGGGTCCCGTTCCTGGTGCGGGCGCCGGGCCGGATCGCGCCGCGGGTCGAGTCCGAGCACATGGTCCTGAACGTGGATCTCGCCCCCACGATCTTCGAGCTGGCCGGCCTTCCCGTGCCGGCGTGCATGCAGGGGAAGAGCTTCCTCCCGCTCCTCGAAGGCAAAAGCGTGCCCTGGCGCGACGCGTTCTATTACGAGTACTTCGAGCATCCCGGACCGCATTGCGTACGGAAGAACCACGGGATCCGCACCGACCAATGGAAGCTGATCGAGTTCTGGGAAGAGCCCCAGGAGCTCGAGCTCTACGATCTCGCGCGCGACCCGGAGGAGATCCGGAATCTCGCCGGCGACCCGAAGCTCGCCGGGACCGTGCGCGACCTGCGGGAGCGGATGCAGAAGCTGCGCCGCGAGCTGGGGGACTCAGACCCTCCCGGCTCGACTCCGCGCGCTTCCCCCTGCCCCTGACCGTCGGCTGACACAGTGCCGCCGAAAGGTGACGCCTAGGAAGCCGAGCGCTTGGAAGAGCGGCGGGCGTCGAGAACGGCCCCGTTCGTGCGGATGACCTCCGAATAGAAGCGCGCGCTCGCCTTGAGGGTGCGGCGCTGGGTCTGGTAGTCCACGTGCACGATGCCGAACCGTTTCGAGTAGCCGAGCACCCACTCGAGGTTGTCCAGGAGGGACCAGACGAAATAGCCGCGGAGGTCCACACCCTGCGAGACGGCTTTCGCCGTGGCCTGCAAGTGGTCCCGCAAATAGCGGACACGGAGGGAATCCTCGATCGGGGCCTCCGCCGTGGGCGGATCGTAGAAGGCCGCGCCGTTCTCGGTGACGTAGAGCGGGATCTCCCCATACCGGTCCCGAACCCAGAGGAGCGTGTCCGTCAGCCCCGATGGGAACGCCTCCCACCGCGTCTCGGTATGGATGCTCCGGGATTGCCAGACGCCGGAGGCTCGGAGCGGAAGACTTTCCGGATCATCGCGCGTGACCTCGCGCTTGTAGTAGTTGACCCCGAGAAAGTCGATCGGCTGGCGGATCAGCTCGAGGTCCGCGGCGGGGATCTTCGGCCACGCGGGTCCGAAGATCCGCGCGAGCTCCTTCGGGTACCGGCCGAAGAAAACCGGGTCGAGGTACTGGCGGTTCATGTAGGCGTCGGCGCGCGCCAGCGCGGAGCGGTCCCGGGCGCTCCGGGACGCCGGGTATTTCGGCTCGAGGTTCACGACGAGTCCGATCGCGTGGCGTCCATCGGCGCGGTAGGCCTGCACTGCGGAGCCGTGGGCGCGCAGCAGATTGTGCGAAGCGATGGGTGCCTCGAAAAGGTTCCGATGGCCCGGGGCCAGCGTGCCATGCAGGTAGCCCCCGTCCGCGATGACCCAGGGCTCGTTCAAGGTGGCCCACAGCCGGACGCTCCCGTCGAGCGCGCGGAAGAGGACCCGGGCGTAATCGGCGAACCATTTCGCGCTGTCGGGGTTCAGCCATCCGCCGCGGTCGTCCAGCGCGGCGGGCAGGTCCCAGTGGAAAAGCGTCGCCATCGGCTGGATCCCGGCCGCCAAAAGCGCGTCCACGAGCCGCCGGTAGAAGTCGAGCCCCCTCGGGTTGATGCGGCCGGTGCCCTCGGGCAGGACGCGGCTCCAGGAAACGCTGAAGCGGTAGGCATTCAAGCCGATCTCGCGCATCAGCCGGACGTCTTCGCGATACCGGCGGTAATGGTCGCAGGCGACGTCTCCCGTATCGCCGTCGGTCACGCGGCCCGGCGTGTGGGCGAAGCGGTGCCAGATGCTCGGACCCGCGCCGTCGGCGAGCGGGGAGCCCTCGATCTGATAGGCGGCCGTGGCGGCCCCCCACAGGAACGAAGAGGGAAACGGACTCCCCCGCTTCACGGGAGCCTCACGTCCGCGGGCAGCTCCCGAATCCGCGTCTCCCGGCCCCGCCATTGGACGACGAGGCCGCCCGGAGGCATGCGGAGCCCCGTCCCCGGAATGCGCAGCCGGACGGCCGGGCCCTCGGCGGAGAGCGTGTACGCGAGCGGCCCGTATTCGGTGCGCAGCCCGTCGATCCCGACGCCCCCTTCGCCGCGGACCCAGCTTTCCGGGATCCCGGCAGCGAGGATGAGCGCGCCGTCCTCCGCGCGGAGGTAGGCGAAGAAATCCAGAAAGGAACGGATGAAGTCGGACCCCACCCACGTGTGCGGCAGGTCGCCGAGGAATCTCGGTTCCCGCATCAGGCGGGCGACCGCCTCGGGCCACTGGTTCCAGGATTCCGGACGCCTGTCCTTCATGAAGAAGTCCAGCAGCTCGTGGGCGCGCTCCTTCCACCCCAGCCGCACGAAGACCCCGACGTTGCGCAGCTCGTAGGGCGTGTACCCCTCCCAGGCGAGTTGGCCGTCGCGGCGCTTGCGGAATTCGTCGAAGTACTTCTCGAACGTTCGCGTGACGGCCGCGCGCGGAAGGCGCGACAGCTCGCCGCCCGGAGAGATGGCGATGGTCGTGGAGGTCGCGTCGAAGTCCCCCAGCTCCGCCGCTCCCGGCAGGTAGTCGATGCGGTGAAGCTTCATCGCCGCGGCCAGTGAGGCGAACAGCTCGCGGCGGAACTCGTCGCGGATCGCGGCGTACCGTTTGGCCAGGTCCTGCTTGCCGAGCGCGACGGCGAGCTCCGCGGCGTCCTCGAGGCCCCGGAGCGCCCAGAAATCGTCCCAGTAGGAGTGCATCGGCTTGGCGGAATAGCCTTCGTGGCTGATCGACTCCGGCAGCAGGCCGAAGAAGTGCGCCTTCTCCGGCCGGCGGTACTCCTCCGTGCGCCGCTGCTGCCGGAGGAGCTCGATGTACTCCGCGGCTTTCTCCACCCGCGGCCAGAGCTCCGAGAGGAAAGCCCGATCGCCCGTGAAGCGGTGATGTTCGGCGATCAAGTAGATCAGCTCGCCGTGGCTGTCGTTCTCCGGGACAGGGTCGGCCCCGCGCGCGTCCACGCAGCACGGGACCTTCCCGTTCTCGAACTGCTTCGGCGCGTACCAGACGATGAATTCCCGAACGGGCCGCTCGTGGCCGAGCCGCAGGAGAGCCGCCGAGGTCAGGGCGCCGTCGCGGATCCAGGACCGCTCGTAGGCCCGCGAGCCCGGCTGGATCGCCGGCCCGTCCCGGTTGATCAGGACGTAGGCGAGGTTGCTGCGGAGCGTGGCGACAAGCGGCGCGGCGGCCGCCGGCAGGCGGAAGCCCACGGTTCCGAGCTTTGCCGTCCAGTCCTTCTCGGTCGCTGCCATCCTTTGAGCGAGAGTGGCTGGAAACAATGCGGCAGGACGGAACGGGATTCGAAGGGAGACAGTCTTCGTCTCCCCCGCCGCCAGATCCAGGTCGTACGCCAGGACGGCGGAGGCGAACCCTGTCGGATCGGCTACCTCGGCGCGCTCCGGCGCCTCGCCGCGCCGAAGGAGATCCACCAGGTCGCCCTCGTCGAACGCGATGGCGCCGAAAGCGGGGTTTCCGTCGATCGGATCGATGATCTCCTTTCCGTTGACCGTGACCCAACGTCCGTTCCACGACATCGTCTCCACTCGCGCGACGCCGCCCGGCGTATTCAGAAACTGCGACGGCGGATTCACTTGGAAGGGCCGGAGCGCGAGAACGAGCTTCGCGCGCTGTCGCCCGCCCGCTCCGTTTTGCGCGCGATATCGGGCGTAGAGCGTCGAGGCGTCTCCCGGACCCGGCTCGGCGAACGCCGTTACCTCGAGGGAAATGCCCTTGCGTTTCCAGGCGACCGACGGGATGGGAAGGTAGCCGCCGGAAAGCGACTGTGTGCTCGTCACGGAAGCCCAGGTCGCCAGAGCGCCGTCCTCGAAGAGGAACGGCTCGACCGAGGGGCCCCCCTTGCGGATCTCCAGGGCCCCGTCCTCCGAGAGAAGGGCTTCCTCGGGGTCCCCGTCCGTGCCGACGAGCGTCCAGTACACCTGCTCGCCGGAGAAAGAGCGGGGGAAGGAGCCGCGCGGCGCCTCTCGGGCGATCGCCAGGAAAAAGTCGTTCGGTGAGGCCCCGAACTCGGGCGGCCGGACGGTCAGCTCCCGGATTCCGAAGCCCCGGCCGCGCGAGCTTTCGGAGAGCTTGAGCCTGAGGTGACGCGATTCCGCCTCCGGGAGCATCAGGTGACTCGTCGCTCTCGCTCGCTCTGGGCCTGCCATCGCACCGGCTCGCGGCTCGCCCGGACGCGGGCTCGACCGCTCGCCTGGCCCCTCGCTCGCTCCCGCTCCCGCAGCGCGAGGCTCCTCCCCTCTGGGAGACTCCTCGCGCTGCGAAGGGCCGCGAGACGTCGAATCGCTCCTGCTCGCTCCAGGGCTTGCTCCCGCCGCGACCGTACGCACCGTCGTCCAGCGCTTCCCGTCCTCGGAGACCTCGACCGTGAAGCGCCGCGGGTAGTCCGTTTCGTCCCATCGGATCGTCAGGCCGCCGTACTCCCGGTTCTCGAGGAAGTCGAGCGCGACCCAGGCGCTCGTCTCGGGCGTCTCCCAGGCGGTCGCACCGTCTCCGTCCAGGATCCGAGCGGGCGCCGAACCGGGCGCCGAGGAAGATGCCGTCACGGAGGGAACTCTCCGGTACGGCGCCGCCGGAGGCAGTTCGCGCAGCGTGAGCTCGTCGAAAGCGATCCACCCCGTTCCACCTTCGCCGGCCGTGATGGCCAGCTCGACCGCGGCGACGCGGCGGATCTCGCCGCCGCCGGCGGGCCCCCACGCGAAGGAGACATGGCGCTTCTTGATCCGGACCTCCTGCCACTCGCCCGGGACCTCGAATCCCCGGCGATTGACCCACCAGACGTTGTCGCCGGAAGGGTCCACGAGCTTGAACTCGAGGTTGTTCGCAGGGGCATCTCCCCGCACGCGGAAGCGAAACTCGTAGTTGCCCGGGAGGTCCACCGCAAAGGCCTTCCGCACGACCGCGTAGCCGCCGTGGCCCTGGAAGTCGAAGTCGAGCCGGAGCGCGCGCCCCTCCAACCCTTCGGCGCCCGTGACCGATAGCTTCACGCCGTCCGACGGGGCTGCCGTCCAGCCGGAGGGATCGTCGAACGGATCCAGGAGGACCGGCTCCTTCGCGCGCGGTGACGCCGCCAGAAGAAACGCTCCGGCGACCACGGCGAGCAGGCGCTTCACTCCTTGACGCCTCCCAGGAGGATCCCTTCGATGTAGTACCGCTGGAGGAAGAGGAAGAGCAGGAGGACGGGGATCACGGTCACGACCGACCCGGCCATCATCAGCTCATTGTCCTGGACGTGCTCGCGCGTGAGGCTCGCGAGGGCGACCGGAAGCGTGTAACGGTCGTCGTCGGTCAGGACGATGAGCGGCCAGAGGAAGTCGTTCCAGGACGCGAGAAAGGTGAAGAGGGCGAGGGTGATCAGGATCGGCGTCAACAGGGGGAGCACCACCCTGCGGTAGATCTTGAGCTCCGAGGCGCCGTCGATGCGCGCCGCTTCCAGCAGGCTGTCGGGAATCCCGAGGGCGTACTGGCGGACGAGGAAGATGCCGAAGATCGTCGCCATCGACGGCACGATGACGCCGGCGTACGTGTTGATGAGGCCGATCTGCTTGAGCAGGAGGAAGAGTGGGAGCATCGCGACCTGGGCCGGGATGACGAGCGCCGAGAGCAGGCCGCGGAAGATCGCGTCCCGCCCCCGGAAATGGAGCTTCGCGAACGCGTACCCGGCCATCGAGTTCAGTAAAAGGGAGATCAGCGTCACGGCGGCGGCCAGGAGCGTGCTGTTGAGGAGGAACCGGCCCATCCGGAGCTGCGAGAAGAGCGCCCGGTAGTTGGCGAGCGTCGCGGCGTCGGGCAGGAGTGGCGGCGGCGATTGGTTGGACTCGCCCGGGACCATCAGGGAGGCGGAGACCATCCAGAGCAGCGGGAAAGCCGTCAGCGCCGCCGCGGCGAGCAGGGCGACGTGGAGCAGGAGCCTTTTCACGCCTCCGCCCCCCGTTTCTGCAGCCAGAACTGGAGGAGCGTCGCGGCGAGCACGATCGCGAAGAGGACAAAGGCCACGGCGGAGGCCGATCCCATGTTCCACCACTTGAAGGCTTCTTCGAACATGAGATAGACGATCGAGACCGTGCTCTGCACCGGCCCACCGCGGGTCATCACGTACGGCTCGGCGAAGAGCTGGAAGTATCCGATCATCGTGATGACGGCGACGAAGAGGAACGTCGGCGCGAGCATCGGCAGCGTGATGCGGCGGAACTGCGGCCAGGCGCCCGCCCCGTCGATCCGCGCGGCCTCGTAGAGCTGCTCGGGGATGTTCTGAAGCCCGGCGATGAAGAGGATCATGTTGTAGCCGAAGTTCTTCCAGACGGCGAGCAGGATGATGGCCGGCATCGCCCACTTCGGGTCTCCCAGCCAGTCCACCGGCGCCACGCCGAAGACTCCCAGGAACGCGTTGATGAAGCCGTAACGCGTGTGGTACAGGTAGCGCCAGACCACGGCGACGGCCACGAGCGTCGTCACGACGGGCGCGAAGAACACCGTCCGGAACAAGGGCTTGAATCGCGTCGTCTTCGAGGCGACGGCGAGCGCGGCGGCGAGCGCCACGGCGACCGACAGCGGGCCGCCGACGAGCACGAAGTAGAAGGTGTTCTTCAGCGCCCTCCAGAACGCCGGGTTCTGGAAGAGCGCGGCGTAGTTCCGGAACCCCACGAAGCGCACGTTGTCCAGGCTCGCCAGGGCGTAGATGTCGAAGTCCGTGAAGGAGAGGAGGAGCGCCGCCCCCACCGGCAGGAAGAAGAAGAGCGCGAGGACGGCCAGACCCGGCGCGAGAAAGAGCGCTGCGGCGCGTCCCGGAGTCATCGGCCGCCGGTCCGGTTCCGCGCGAGCATCCAGCGCCGCTTCTCGAGCAGGCCGTCCACGTCCCGATCGAAGACCGCAAGGGCCTCGTCGATCGTCTTCTTGCCGTGAACGACCTCTTCGGCGTAGAGGCGCATCTTCTGGACGATGCGCTCCCATTCGGGCACCTGGGGGGCCGGCTCGACGCGCGTGAGCTGCTCCCGAAAAGCGCGGGTGTAGGGATCGCCGGAGAACGCCGGAGCGAGCCAGGCGGTCTGGCGCGACGGGAGGTTGCCCGTGAGCTCGTAGAACCGGGCCTGGTTCTCCGGCGTCGAAAGGAACTCGAGGAGCTTCCACGCTTCCGGTTTGTGGTTCGACTTCCGGAAGAGGACGAGGCTCGATCCGCCGGCGATCGACTCGCCCGGACCGTTCGGCCCGGGCATCGGCGCCGTCATCCAGTCGTCCTGAGCCTCCGCCGGGAGCCGGCGCTTGAACTCGCCGATGTTCCACGGACCGGTGATGTAGAAGACGAAGTACCCTTTCGCGAACTCCTGCCAGACGTTCGAGATCTGCGTCTCCGACGCGACGGGCGCCCATCCCTTCCGGAACATGTCGACGTAGAACGCGAAGGCGCGCCGGAACCCGGGGCTCGAAAA
Organism: Thermoanaerobaculia bacterium; assembly: GCA_046261875.1. Lineage (GTDB taxonomy): Bacteria > Acidobacteriota > Thermoanaerobaculia > UBA5066 > Gp7-AA6 > JBHENW01. Next base: position 19,867 of record JBHENW010000069.1, read on the forward strand.
GTTGCCCCGCGTCCCGTTTTCAGCGAGCAGCGGCTCCTCCTGCTGGAGGCCGAAGATCAGGAGCTGCTCGAACTCGTCCGTCGGCATGAGGATGGCGAAGTTCCCCTCTCCGCCGAGCCGTTTGACGCGGGCCATGGAGTCTTCCCACTCCGCCCACGTGCGCGGCGGGCGCGGGTAGCCGGCTCTCCGCAGGAGGTCCCGCCGATAGAAGAGCAGGCGCGTGTCCACGTACCAGGGCACGCCGTAGGGGATCCCGTCGATCACGTTGGTCGCCCAGATGCCGGGGAAGTAGTCCTCGGCGGCGACCCGGCCAGCGCTCGCCTCGAGAAAGGGGCGGAGATCTTCCAGCGCCTCCAGCGCCACGAGCTCCGGCAGCCACGTGTTGCCGAGCTGGGAGAGGTCGGGCGTGGACCCTCCGGCGTAGGCGGTCAGGAGCTTCTCGTGCGCCGCGTTCCAGGGGATCTGCTGGATCCGGACCTGGATGCCGGGGTTCTGCCGCGTGAACTCGGGAAGGAGCTGTCCGACGACCTCACCTTCCCGTCCGAGCCCCCAGAACTCGATCGTGACGATCCCGGCGTCGGAACGGGTCCCGCAGGCCGCGCCCGAGAGCGCGAGGAGGAGGAAGGCGACCGCGAGGAGGAGGAAGGCGACCGTCGGACGCTTCACGGCGACGGGGGCGCGGGAGTGACTACGGGCCTGTGCGGAACCGTTCGGGGCTCGCGGTCTCGCCGGACCGGCACCCGCGGCGCCGCCGCGGGTTCCTCCAGCCACCCGCCGGCAAAGCCGGCGCGCCGCAGGCCCGTCACGACGTAAGGATTCTTCCGCATGGTCTTCCAGACGAGCTCGGACCGGTAGTTCTCGATCATCGCGACGATCGGCCCCTGGTCGATCCCGAGATAGTCGCCGTCGAACCATCCCTTCCCCGGGACGACGCGGCCGTGCTTCAGGGGAAGCCTCGTCGCCGTGAAAGTCGGGTTGAAGGAGTCGAGGAATCCGTAGGTCGAGAAGAGATCCTCGCCGTACCGCCGGCGCATCTCGGCCATCGCCGGGAGGACGATCTCCGGCGCGAAGGGAAGCGAAGAGACGGCGGCCGTCGGCGCGATCGTGCCGTCGTCCGTCGTCTCGGTCGCGGAACAGCCCCGGGCCCAGTAGGTGTGGAACGTGCGCGGCCTTCCGTCGACCGTCAGGGTCACGTCGGCGGGACCGTCGCAGGCCGTCAGGCCCCAGACGTTCTCGCCGTAGTCCCTCCATCCGCCCGGGTTGGCGATCGCATAGGCGCGGTGGGCATAGGTCGCGCGGCGCGAGTTCTCGAAGTAGTCCACGCCGCGGGCGCGCGTGAACCCGTCCTGGATTCCCCGGAAGTCGATCCAGACGTGGGAGTACTGATAGCCGAAGAGCGCATTGAAGGGGATGTAAGTCTGCCCGTGGAAAGGCAGCCACCGGAAGTTGCCCGTCAGCTTCGGCCACGCCGTTTCCGGGATCGGGTGCGTGGGAGACCCGAGGGCCAGAAGGTACAGGATCATGGACTCGTCGTACCCTCCTCCGCCCCAGTCGTAGGGGAGGAAGCCGACCTCCGGTTTCCAGCCGTGGTTGACGAGCGGGGGGTGCGGCTGCGCCCAGCCCCATTCCACCGCGCCGTAGAGCGAGTCGGCCAGCGAGCGGATCTCCGCTTCTTCCGGGTGCTCCGCGTCGAAGTACGACTGGGACATGAGGACCCCCGCCATCAGCAGGGTCGTATCGATCGTGGAGAGCTCGACGTCCTCGAATCGTTCCCCCGTCTCCATGTCGAGGAAGTGGTAGAAGAACCCCTTGTATCCGGTCACGCCGCGCGACGAGGGTCCCTGCGGCGCCCTCGCGAAGAACCGCAAGGTCGTCAGTGTGCGCGCACGGGCCTCCCCCCGGGTGACATAGCCGCGCTCGACCCCGATCGCGTACGCCGTCAGGCCGAAGCCGACGGCGGCGATGCTGGAGAAGGAAGGCGTCGGGGCGCGGTCCGGGACGAGGCCGTTCTCCGGGTTGGTCAGCTCCCAGAAATAGCGAAACGTCCGTTCCTGGAGCTCGTTGAGCGCCGCTTCCGTCGGGATCGACAGGACGTCCGGCGCCGAGGACGGGGCCCGATGGCACGCCGAGAGGAAGAAAACGGCCGCGACCACACGGGCCGCGGCCGCGAAGGTTCTCACCGAAGGAAGCTCAGAACGCGTATCGGACGCCGAACTGGAAGCGCCGCCCGGGCTCGACGAGACAGAACGGCTCGCCGAAGTTCGGATTCGGACCTGCCGGGTCGTCGATCGGCCGGATGAACCCGTCGTAGCAGCCGTAGTTCTCGTAGTCGAAGATGTTGAAGGCCTCCGCGATGAGCCCGAGCTGTCCGGGCCCGATGGCGAAGTCCTTTTCGAGGCGCAAGTCCATGCTCCGGAAGCCCCATGTGTCCGGGATGATGAAGTCTTCCTGATCCGGCCGGCCGGCGTTGCGGCGGAGGATTTGCCGGCCCGTGCCGAACCCCCGAGACGCGTCGTCGATGTTGAAGGGGGTCCCGGATCCCAGAGTGATCAGTGTGCCCATCCGGAATCCCCAGGGGATCTGCGCGAGACCTGAGAGCACGACGCGGTGGCGTTCGTCGGTCGGCGTCGGGTAGCGCCCGTAGTCTTCGGGGGTCGGAAAATCGAGACTGAACAGGTCGCCGCCGTTCTGCTCCGACTCAGACAGCGTGTAGGCGAGAGACAGGCCCCATTTCGAGTCGCTCGAGAACGGCTTGTCGATCGTGAGATAGAGCGCGTCGTACCAGGCTTTCTTGTCGTCGTTGGAGATGAGGACCGGCCCGTAGGACTCGGTGAAGGTGCAGCACTGTCCGGTCGCCCAGAGATACGTGAAGCCGTTCTCGCTGCGGATCCCGACGTAGGTTGCGGCCACCATCCAGCGGCCGAGCGCCTGCCGAATTCCCGCCGACCACTGGTCCGAGCGCGGCGGCTTGGTATCGTTCTCGACCAGGAAGACTTCCCTGGTCGCGAAGCCACCCATGGGGCTCGCGAGCAGGGCGTCCAGGCCGGACCGGCTCAGGTAGGCCGGGTCCCACGCGAACGTGCCCGGCTCCGCTCCGTCCGGGGAGAAGCGGAAGCGCCGCCGCGCCCAGCGAAACTTGTGCTCCTCGTCGAGCACGAAGTTGAACACGACGCGGTCGTAGTAGATGCCGTATCCGGCGAACAGCACGGTCTTTCCGTTCCCCATGACGTCGTAAGACGCCCCGAGCCGGGGCTGGAAGGCGCCGTAGAAGATCTCCCGGTCGTCGCCGTCCGTGAAGTAGCGGTCGTCAACCAGTCCCCCGAGCTCCGCGCGGGCCTGCGCGGGAGTCTCGAAGTCGTTGTTGAGCATGTTCGACTCGACGTCCCAGCGCAGGCCGAGGTTGAGCGCGAGCCGCGGCGTCGGGTTCCAGTCGTCCTGGACGTAGACGCCGAACTGCGTGTTGTTCGCTTCGATCCGCGGGTCTCCGGCCCCGTAGTCGGCCTCGAAGGGGATGGTCGAGCTCAGATCGGCGCGGTAGCGGAAGACCGGATTGGCGTCCAGCCGCTTCTCGACGTCGTACTTCGCGTAGACGAGGGTGACGCCCCCTTTCACCACGTGGTTCCCCACGAAATAGGAGAGGTCGTCGCGCAGCGAGATCTTGTCCTGGATGAAGTCCTGCGCCGTCGAAGCGCCCCCCAGGCGGATGAGGCCCTGGAAGTCCTCGCCGACGAGGTCGGTGTTGAGGGGGTCGGGGTGAAACTCGTAACGCTGAATCGTCAGGTTGGCGTGATTGAGCCAGCTGCTGCTGATCGCCCACTGGTAGCCGAGCGTCCCCGTGTAGACGTCGTTCTGGACGTCGGTCGCCTGCTCGAAGCTCCGTTGCTCGCCGAAGTCCCGCTTGTCCGTCTCCGTGCGGACAGATCCGGAGAAGTCCACCGTGTGCGAGGCGCTTGGCTGGAAGGACAGCTTGCCGAAGAAGAGGTGCCCCCGGAACGGGCTGGAAAAGCTGCCCTCAGCGTCGGTGATCCGGGCGGGCAGGTTGCCGCCGAAGAAAGCGCGGTTGCCGCCGAGGAAAACGCTATTCGCGCGGTCCTGATCGTTCAGCTCGTAGGAGAGGAAGAAGTTGGTCTTGTCCGGGGTGATCGGACCCCCGATGGAGACGCCGAGCTGGAGCCGTTCGTATTCCGGCTCGTCGCAGACGGACGCCGGCCCCCCCGGGCAGCGATCATCGTTCCTCCGCCTCTCTTCGTTGAACTCGTTCTCGTCCACGAGGTCCTTGTCCTGGTAGAACCCGAAGACGTCTCCGTGGAACTCGTTGCCGCCGGATTTCGTGATCGCCGTGATGATGGCGCTCGAGGCCTTCTCGTATTCCGCCTTGTAGTTGTTGGTCAGAACGCGGAACTCCTGCACCGCGTTCTGCGGAAAAGGGTTCCCCCGGCTGGCGTCCTGGCCGGCCACCCCTCCGAGTAGGACGTCGTTCTTGAAGCTCGACCCGTCGATGAAGACGTTGACGTTCTCCGCCGGAAGCGCCCCGCTCGAGAACTCCTGCCGGACGGCGAACTCGTCGCGGGTCGTGCGAACGCCCGGGGCGAGCGCCGTGAAGTTGAGGAAGTTGCGGTTGCTCTGCGGCAGGTTCTCGATCTGCTCCTCGGTGACGTTGGTCGCGACCTCGGACGTCTTCGTCTCCGGCAGCGGCGCCGCCGCGGTCACGGTGACGGCCTCGGCCACCCGCCCGGTGCGGCCGATCTGCATGTCCACCGTCAGGTTTTGTCCGACGAGGACACGGACCGTCTGGGTCAGCGGCTCGAAGCCGGGCGCCTCGACCTGGATCTCGTAGGATCCTGGCGCGACCGTCAGGCTGTAACCCCCGTTTCCGCCCGATGACGTGAACTGAGTGAAGCCGGTCGCGGTGTTCCGAGCCAGCAACGTGGCGTTGGCGACTGCGGCGCCGTTCTCGTCGGTCACGGTCCCCCGCAAGCTCGCCGTGGTGGTCTGGGCCGCCGCCACCGCCGGCAGCCCCAGGATGGCCGCCAGGCCCCAGGCGGCGGCCGACGCTGCGCCCCTTCTCGTGCGTGTCATCTTCCCTTCCTCCTTCGAAATTGAGATGCGCCTTCCGAGCCATTTCTCTTTCGTTTCCCGGTCTGCTTTCCCGCGCCCTTCGATCCTTCGCCCGGCGCTCCGCACGATCGCCTGACGACGATCTTCGCGGCGAAGGTCTCTCGCGTCGCTCGATTCCCCTTCCCCTCGAGCGCTTCGAGGAGACACCGCGCGGCGCTCCGGCCCAGCTCCGCGATGGGCACGTGGACGGTGGAGAGCGCAGGGGTCGTGAACCGCGCGATCGGGATGTCGTCGAATCCCGCGAGCGCGACGTCTTCGGGGACCCGGAGGCCCTCTTCGCGAAACCCCGACAGCAACCCGATGGCCATGGAGTCGTTCGCTGCGAACACCGCCGAGGGACGGGAACGCCCGCGGAGAATCCGGCCCGCGGCCCGGTAACCGCCCTCTTCCCGGAAGTCGCCTGCAACCTCCGGACCCGCCACGGTGTCCCCCGCCGAGCGCATGGCGTCCCGAAAGCCTCGGAGACGCTCCGCCGCGTCCCGGTTGCTCGGAGGCCCCGTCACGAAAGCGATCCGGCGATGCCCGAGCGAGAGCAGGTGCCGGGTCATCGCGCGCGCCCCGCGGTAATTGTCGACGTCGATCGTGTGGACGGCGCCGCCGTGGCGGCCCGCCCCGAGCAGGACGACCGGCAGCTTGTGGGGCAGGTGCGATTCGATCGTTTCGGCGTCGAGCTCGGAGGAAAGGACGATCAGGCCGTCCACGCGGCCCCGCATCGCCCGCAGCATGGCTTCCGTTTCCTTCCGGTCGCTGTGGGATCCCGAGACGAGGAGGTGATAACCGGCCTGCCGCGCGGTCGTGTCGACTCCCCGGATGATCTCGGAGAAGAACTCCCCGAAGAGGTCGGGAAGGAGCACGCCGAGCGTCTGCGTCTGGCGGGTGATGAGGCTGCGGGCGGCGCCGTGCGGGACGTAACGGAGGCGTTCGGCGGCCCGCCGGATGCGCTGCTGCGTCGCCCGGCGGACCGGCCCCTTTCCGGTGAAGACGCGCGAGACGGTGGCGACGGAGACCGCGGCTTCCCGGGCCACCTCCCGGATGGTGGCGCCGTGCCTCTCCGAGGCGACGTCCCGCGAGAGAACGGGCACGATCCTCCTTTGTAATCGTTTACAAGCCTGCGGAGGCCCCGGCCGTGCTCATGTAAACGTTTACACCAGCGGATTCTCTGCCGCCATCTCCTCCCCTGTCAAAGGAAAACTAAACGGTCCGGAGCCGCCCGCAGAGGGCCGCCAGGTCCCGGAGACGCCCGGTCAGCGCGTCCGGAAGCTCCGGCTCCTCGAGCCTCCAGGTCCAGTTTCCCCCGGGTACCGCGGGATCGTTCATCCGGGCTTGCGTCGGGAGGTCGAGCAGGTCCTGCATCGGAACGACCGCTCGCTCGGCGACGCTTCCGTAGGCTGCCCGGATGAAGTCTCCGACGACCGATTCCGCGTCGCTTCCGAGGTAATCGGTCAGCCGGCGCCGCTCCTCCGGGCCCGCCCTCTCGAACCAGCCCCGGATCGTGTCGTTGTCGTGCGTGCCCGTATACGCCACGGACCTCGGGACGTGGTTGTGCGGCAGGTGGGGGCTGTCGTCCTCGGAAAAGGCGAACTGGAGGACTTTCATGCCGGGGATCCGGAGCTCTTCGCGCAGGGCATCCACGTCGGCGGTGATGGTCCCGAGATCCTCCGCCACGAGGTCGAGCGCGCCGAGCGAAGCGGCCAGGCGGTCGAAGAGCTTGCGGCCCGGTCCCGGAAGCCACCGGCCGTTCACGGCCGTGGTTTCCCCGGCTTCCACCGCCCAGTACCCGGCAAAACCACGGAAATGATCGATCCGCAACAGGTCGGCGAGCTCGCTGTTCCGGCGCATCCGCTCGACCCACCACGCGTACCCCGCCTCCTCCATGCGGTTCCACCGGTAAAGGGGGTACCCCCAGAGCTGGCCCGTTGCGCTGAAGTAGTCGGGAGGCACGCCGGCAACGAGCTCCGGCCGCGCGGCCCCGTCCAGGGCGAACAGTTCCTGGTTCACCCAGACGTCCGCGCTGTCGTGGACCACGTAGATCGGAACGTCGCCGAGGATCGCGATGCCGAGAACCGCCGCTTCCTCCCGTACTCGCCGCCACTGCCGCGAGAAGACGAACTGGACGAACTCGTGGAACGCGACCTCCTCTTCCAGGTCCGCCTCCGCCGAGCGGAGAGCCGTGGGGTCCCGGCGGGACAGATCCTCAGGCCACCGGACCCAGGACCATCCGCCGAACTTCGCTTTGAGCGCCGAGAACAGCGCCCAGTCCCGCAGCCAGTACGCCTGACCGGCGCCCCCCCGGTAGGCCTCGAGCTCCTCGCGGTGGCGGGGGTCACGCTCGAGCGCGGCCCATGCCGCCCGGAGGAGGCCCTCCTTGCGCCCGCGCGCGGCCGCGAAGTCCGCCTTGCCGGCGGGGGCTCCCACGTCGGCGCGGAGGGTCTCCGGCGCGAGGAGGCCGTCCGCGACGAGCGCCTCGGGAGAGATCAGCAGCGGGTTGCCGGCGAAGGCCGACAGAGCGCCGTAGGGCGAATCGCCGGGTCCGGTCGGCCCGAGGGGAAGAACCTGCCAAATGCGCTGCCCGGCCCGGTGACTCCACCGGAGGAACCGAACGGCTTCCGGGCCGAGGTCCCCCACCCCGTAGGGGCCGGGTAGCGACGTGGGGTGGAGGAGCACTCCCGCCGCCCGGCCGGCCATGGAGTTTACGAGCGCAGCTTCGCGGACGGGGCGAGCACGCCCGCGCGGCCGCGGTCCCGCGCGCCTTCCAGCAGATCGATCCGCCGTTCGGCGGCTGGCAGGTAACAGAGCTCGAGGTACTGCGTCAGCATCCGATCCGAGGAGAAGAGGCGTCCGATGCGGGAAACGCTCTGCACCATCCGGTCCACCCATCCCGGCGGGATGCCCTCCGCGTCGCGGGCGGAGAAGAGGGGCAGCACTTCCTTTTCCAGCACGTCGTACAACGAGGCGGCGACCTCCGGATCCGGGGCATAGTCGGTCGCCGGCCCGATGACGAACCCCGTTTCCGCATACGGTGCCTCGTCCCACCATCCATCGAGGACCGAGAGGTTCAGCACCCCGTTCATGGCCGCTTTCATCCCGGAGGTCCCCGACGCCTCGTGCGGTCGGATCGGATTGTTGAGCCAGACGTCGCACCCGGCGACCATGGCCCGCGCGAGCCCCATGTCGTAGTCCGGCAGGAGCACGATCTTTCCCTTGAGTTCCGGGTCCTCCGCGAATCGGGCGATGGAGCGGATCAGGTCCTTGCCCGGCTCGTCCCGCGGATGCGCCTTGCCGGCGAAGACGAGCTGCACCGGCGCCGCGCGGAGGATCCGGAGCAGCCGGTCGGGATCGTGGAAGATGAGCGTCGCCCGCTTGTACGAGGCGAACCTCCGGGCGAAACCGATCGTCAAGGCGCGGGGGTCGAGCACGCCCGCGACCCGGTTCATCTCTTCCGCCGAGGGGACCTCGCCGCTTCGGCGACGCATCAGACGGCGGCGGCAGGACAGGACGAGGCGTTCGCGGAGCCGCTCGTGGGCGCGCCAGAAAGCGGCACGCTCCGCGGGGGTCGCGTCGTCTCCGATCCGGAGAGACGCGATCTCCGGATCGGTCCAGGTCGCGCGGTGCACGCCGTTGGTGATCGCCCGAATGCGCACGTCCTCGTCGGCGAGCTCGGGCAGGAGGCCCAACCACAGCCGCCGCGAAACGCGGGCGTGGAGCTGCGAGACCGCGTTGGCGTGTCCCGACAGCCGGAGGGCGAGGACGGGCATCGAGAACGGTTCGGACGGGCTCGCCGGGTTCTCCTGGCCCAGCTTGATGACCTCCTCCAGCTCGAGCCCGGTCTCGGGCACGTAGCTCGCGAGGTATCTGCGGATCAGGTCCGGCGGAAAGCGGTCGATCCCGGCGGGGACGGGCGTGTGCGTCGTGAAGACGTTGCCGGCCGCGGCGCGGTCGCGCGCTTCCGCGAAGGTCAGCTTCTCTTCCGTGACGAGCTCACGGATCTTCTCGAGGCCGACGAACGCCGCGTGCCCCTCGTTCAGGTGGCGGATCGTGGGCTTCCAGCCGAGCTTCGCCAGCGCCCGCGGCCCCCCGAAGCCCAGGACGACCTCCTGCCGGATCCGCGTCTCCTGGTCGCCGCCGTAGAGGTGGGCCGTGATTGCGCGGTCTTCCGGCGCATTCTCGGGAAGATCCGTGTCGAGCAGGACGAGGGGGACGCGGCCGACGCGCACGAGCCGGATGAGCACCTGGACCGTGCGCTCCCCGACGGGGAGCGATATCGTCGCGGGCCGCCCGTCGGGAGCCTGCGCAATCGCGATCGGAAGCCGGTCGAGCTCGAGGCGCGGGTAGGACTCGGCCTGTCCCGTCTCCGCCTCGAGCGCCTGCCGGAAGTATCCGAAGCGGTAGAAGAGCCCGACGGCCACCATCGGGATGCCCAGGTCGCTGGCGGACTTCAAATGATCGCCCGCCAGGACCCCCAGGCCGCCGGCGTAGATCGGGAGGAACTCGGTCAGTCCGAACTCGGCGGAGAAGTAGGCGATGGAGTCCCCCTGCGCACGCATGGCGCGAGCCGCCGGGTGGAAAGGCTCGGACGCGTCCTCGACTCCCAGCTCGGACTGGAGGGCGGCCATGTGGGTCAGAAACAGCGGGTCCCGCGAAAGCAGCTCGAGCCGATCCGGCCCCACCTCGGCGAGAACGGCGACCGGGTTGCCGCCGGATCGTTCCCAGGCCGCGGGATCGACCGTCGCGAAAAGCGCACGGAGAGCCGGCCTCCAGCTCCAGCGCAGATCCCGCGCTAGCTCCGCGAGAGGCTGAAGGGTAGGAGGGAGAGGGACCGGGGGGTGGATCCCGAGGACTCGCATCAACCGCGTTTCAGCATAGCAGAACGCGTGCCGGCGAATCCTCTAAGTGCCGCTGCCGTCTCCTCTTCGGGCGCCCGCCGGAACGCGCAGCCCTTCGAAGATCTGCCGGCCGTGCCCGCTTTCGGCGACGTTGCTCCGGGCCAGCTCGAGCAGCCGGAGAAATGGCTCTTCCAGATCGTCGCCTCCCGGCCCGGCGGCGATCTCCAGCGCGCGGCCGGCGTAACGGATGATCTGCCGGGTCTCCAGGCCGGACGGGTCGTCGAAGAACCATCCGCAGCTCGTGTACATGAGCATCGCGTAGCGCTGCATCTCCAGGAGCGCGAGCGCGTCGCGGCGCTCCTGCGGCGCGAGGGTGCGGGC
>JBHENW010000070.1:0-6502 GCA_046261875.1 Thermoanaerobaculia bacterium
CCGTCACCGAGTCCGCATGCCAATCCAAACCAACCCAAAACGTAGAATCCTTCATGACCGGTTCCTCCCGTATGTGGCTCTACAGCGTAAAGCTGCAACCCACGCATCTACGCGACGGAACCGGTCACTCCATATTGACTACTGGACGTCACGAGGCGAAAACCCCAATCCTGGAGCTTGGCGACCACGCGACCCGCCGAGCCCCTGGCGAGACGTCCGAGGTCGACCATCGGTGTCCTCCCAACCGTGGCCATGGCGTCTTGAAGAATCATCGGTCCTCACTCCTCGAGAAACAGAGTCGGACCTCAGGAAGTCGGCGGGCGGGTGGCGACGGGGCGCTTTCCGGGTGCGTACTTGATGACCCGGGCTTTCTCGAGTGTCACGAGACCTTCGGTCACCATTTCGTCGAGTATCGGGATGAGTCGATCGATGTGGTGCTGGGTGTCTACGACCTCGATGACGACGGGAAGGTCTTCCGACAAGCGAAGCAGGTGCGCCGTGTGCAGAACACTGCGAGCACCGAAGCCCGCAACACCGTGGAAAACCGTGCCTCCGGCAAAGCCTTCCTTTCGGAGCCGTTCCAGAAGCGCAATCGACAGCGGCTGGTGATGCCACTTGTCCGACTCACCGATGAATATCCGGACCAGAATCTGTTCCCCATCGAGGACCCGCATGCGGCCTCCTCTCCCTAACGTCCAAAGATCCATCGCGCCGAAGCGAGGCCGGCGGCGCCCGCGGCGAGGCAAGCGGCAACCATGATCACGATGTTCAAGAAGCCGAGCAACCAGGCCCCTCGAGAAAGTAATGAACGGTCTCGTAGTTGAAGCTCGAGTATGTGGTGAAACCTCCCAGGACGCCGACGACGAGTGCGAGTCGAAGCGCGGGTGGCAGGAGCGCGGTCGCGAGAGCCGCGTGCATGATCGCGCCGATCAGGAATGATCCGGTGAGATTGACCGCGAGGGTGCCGAAGGGAAAGGAACTACCGAACCGCCTGAGAGCCCACCCCGAGACGAGATAACGGGCGCCGGTCCCGATCGCTCCACCCAGGCAGATCCAGAGGAATCGAATCATCCGCGTACCTCTCGTCGCTCCTCGGAGGTCGCGGAAACGAGCTCCTACGACTTCCGTCAATCGTAGGAGTCATTGGTCTGGCCCTCGCGGGCAGACGGTTCTGGCGGACTCCACCGCCTTTCTCGCGCCGCGAATGATAGCAGGGGCCATCGGCGGAGGAGGAGGGATAACCGGCTGGCGGCATCGAGTGGCGGAGGAGGGGAGATTCGAACTCCCGGTACCCTCTCGGGTACAGCGGTTTTCAAGACCGCCGCCTTAAGCCACTCGGCCACTCCTCCGCAAGGAAGTGTACCGGCTGATCAAGAATCATTCGAGTTAGCGCCGGGGTACCGGCGCTGCCTACTGCCGGGGGTCTGCCTTCGGTGGCCGGCTCCAAGACCGCCGCCTTAAACCACTCGGCCACTCCTCCGGAGGAAAGTGTAACGGCTGAGTCCACGAACTACTTCCTTCGCTCCTGGATCCGGCGAGCGGCCTGGGTGACGGTCTTGCGGGGCAGCAGGCGCAGCCCCTGGACCATAAGCCGGTTCGTCAGGCCGGGGATCACGAGACTCTTGCCCTTCTTCATCCCTTCGTAGCCGGCCCGGGCGACGCGCCGCGCCTCCATCACGAGCTGACTGTTGAAAAGGACCGTGTCGTTCGCGCCCGCCCGCTTCTGGAACTCCGTGATCGTCGGGCCGGGGCACAGGGTCGTGATCGTCACGCCGGTGCCCTTCGTCTCGTTAGCGAGGGCTTCCGAGAACGACAGGACGTACGCCTTGGTCGCGTAGTACGCCGCCATCAGCGGGCCGGGCTGGAAGGCGGCCGTCGAGGCGACGTTCAGAATCTGCCCGCGTCCGCGGCGCATCATTGCCGGCAGGAACATCTTGGTCAGCTCGGTCGGTGCGACGACGTTGATCTGGATCATCGCGCGCTCCTTCGCGAGGTCCGTCTCGACGAAGGGACCGTACACGCCGATCCCCGCGTTGTTCACCAGCGTCTCGACCGCGACCCCGATGCCGCTCAGGGCGCGGGCGATGGAAGACGGCGCGTCCGGCTCGGAGAGATCCGCTGCGAGGACGTTGACGGACACACCGTGCTTCTGTTGGAGCTCGACGGCGAGCTGCGTGAGCCGCTCGCGGTTACGGGCCACGAGGACGAGGTCCTTCCTGTCGGCGGCGAAGAGGCGGGCGAGCTCCAGCCCGATCCCGCTGGAAGCGCCGGTGATGAGAGCCGCCCCCCGGTACGGAGCCGCCGTGGGTCCCGTTCCGTCCGGCATTCTGGCGGACTCTCCCGACGGGACTAGGACGTCGCCTGGCGCCGCTCGCCCGCGGTGTCCCGCATCGGCTCCTCGCCCGGGATCTCCCGGCTACTCGCCGCGAGGGGCCGCGGACGCACGACGTACGTCCAGGCGTTGGCGAGCTCCGCTTTTCCCCATCGGAGGAGCCCGTGAACGAGCATGACCCACATGGCGCTGCGGACCGAGAAACCCACGAAACGCGGCCGGCGGCCGGCGTTGTGGTTGCCATAGATTCCCAGCGCCTTCTTCCGCTTCGCGATCGCGACGAGACGCCGGTTGTAGAACCGGATCGGGTAGTACCCGACCTTCGCGCCGTCCTGGAAGTAGGGCGGGATGCTCAACCGGTCCGCCTTCCAGCGATACAGCGGCACGACGGCGACCGCGTAATAGAGCGCCGTGTCGAGGAGGAAGGCCGCCGTCATCGTGTCGTAGTCGCCCATGACGTAGTACTTGTCCCGGTAGATCGACTCGTAGAAGTAGTGGAAGAAGCGCGCGTACTTGCGGTTGTAGTCCGCAAACGCCTCTTCCATCTCGGCGGGGGCGGCTCCTCCCAGCGCGCGCCGGATCAGCTCGACCCGCGTGTGGACCGAGAAAGCCATCTGGTCCAAACCAGGCGAATAGAAGGGGTCGAGGAACCCGCCGGCGTCGCCGACGCACGTCCAACCCGGTCCGATGAACGTGTCCACGAAGTAGGGGAGGTGCGCGTAATAGCGGCAGTCCCCTTCGACCGGGATCGCGCCTTCGAGGAGCTGCCGGCAGAGCGGGTTCTCGTCGAGAAACCGCGTCAACCGCTCGAGCGGGGCCTTGCCCGGAGGATTGAGGAGCCGTTTGTCCCACACCAGACCGACGCTCGTCTCGCCGTCCTTGAGCGGGATGAACCAGATCCAGTAACCCCATCCGTTGAAGTGGTTCGTCGCGAGCCGCCGGGCGGCGAGGACCGCCCGCGCCCAGGGATCGGCCGGGTCCGTACCGGCGATCTCCGGCCCGTCCATGTCCTTGACTCCGCGGTAGCGGACCCAGATCGCGGCGGTGGGATGGGACTCGATCGGCATGACCCCCCCTCGCTTGCGCGCCAGCAGGGCCTGCCTCCCCGTCGCGTCGACGACCCAGCGACAACGCACCTCGGCGCGCGTCCCGTCGGACTTCTCGACCGTCAGGGAGTTTCCTTCGTGTCCACCCAGCTCGAAACCGACCACGCGCGCCGGTCTCCAGACTTCGCTCCCTTCCTCGCGGGCCACCTTGAGGAGCTGCTCGTCGAGCCGGGCGCGGTCGATCTGGAAGGAAGGGGTCCGGGCGAGCTGGGTCGGGCCGACTTCCGAGGCCTCCCGCAGGTTGTGGACCTGGTCGTTGACGAACCAGTAGCGGAACGCCTGTTTCGGAAGCTGCTCGCGGGCGAGGTGGTCGTATTGTTTCAGCACGCGGGTCAGGAAGTAGGCCGAGACCTCGACGGTGGACTCGCCGACCTTCCAGTCGAAGCGATCCGTCTTTTCGACCACGAGGACGGAGATTCCGGGGATCCGGCGCTTCAGGAGGATCGCCGTGGACGCTCCCGCGACCGCCCCGCCGATGACGACCACGTCGTAGAAAGGGGTACCCCGCATGGTGGATTCCGGAGGCATGGGAATCCTAGTCTAAGGCAGAGCCCGCAGGCCGCGGGCCTGATCCACGGTGAGCGTTCGATCGACCTGCCCGACCGGTCCGATCTCCTGTGCGCGCCCGGAAGGCCAGCGGATCGTGAGCGACTCCAGGCGCGTCGCGCCGCCGAGACCGATGTGGGCGATGGGACTTCCCGTGGACAGAAACCCGCTCGCGTTGCCGTTTTCCTGCACGACGCGGCGTCCGTCCGGGAGGACCGCGGTGATTCGCGCGCCGACACCCTCGCGGTTGTCGACGCCAGGTTGACCGACCAGCCGGAGGCGGAGAAAGTGCTCGCCGGGACGGCGGCTTCCGAGATACAGCGCCTCGGGCGCCTGGACGGAGCGGACGTAAAGATCCAACGCCCCGTCCCCGTTCGCATCGAAGGCGACGGCGGCCCGGCCGTTGCTCTCGAGATCGAGCCCGTCGAGGAATGCGCGCTCCTCGAACCGCGTGCCGGATCCGCCATCCGCGCCGCGGTTTCGGAAAAAGCGGTCGCGCTCCATCCCCTGGACCGCATCGCCGCGCATGTCGAAGGCGCGGTTTCCGTCGACGTAATCCTCCCAGTAGGCGAGCGAGTCCCACCAGAACTCGAGCTCCCGATCCTTCCGGCGTCCGTCCCCCCACATCCCGTTGGCGGCGTAGAGGTCGGGCCAGGAATCGTTGTCCAGGTCGGCCGCGACGACGGTCCAGTTCCAGCCCGCCTGCGCGGCGCCGGACTGCAAGGTGGCGTCGTCGAACGCGCCGGGCCGCCGCTGGAGGAAGAGCGAGTTGCCCTGACTCATCTCTTCCATCCAGGCGATCGCGATCGGCAGAAAGACACGCCCCGGGATCGGTATGGGCAGGGCGGGGTACTCGTGGAGGAAGTACCACTGCGTGTCGCAGCCGGTTGCGTAGAGGTCCAGGCGCCCGTCGCCGTCGAAGTCCGCCCAGGCCGCCGACATTCCGTAGGCCCGGTCCTCGACGCCGGCCCGGTCCGCGACGTCGCGGAACGCGGCACCGCCCTCGTTGCGATACAGGTTCTTGAGGCCGAAGTCGTTGGTCACGAGCAGGTCGGCCCGGCCGTCGTCATCGTAGTCGGCGAAGAGCGAGGAGAGCGTCCACCGCCGCTCGCCGGCGAACCCCCGGTCTGCGCTCACGTCGCGGAACCGTCCCTTCCCGTCGTTGAGAAAAAGGTGGTTCTCCGCGGCGTCCTTCGCGTCGAAGGGCGGGTCGGGCATCTGGCGGTAGTAATCCCCGGTGACGCAGACGAAGAGATCGAGGTCGCCGTCGCCGTCCACGTCGGCAAACGCCGCCGACCGCGTTTTGCCGTTCACGCGTATTGCGGAACGTTCCGTCACGTCCTCGAATGAACCACCCGAGCGGTTGCGGAAGAGCCGCGAGGGCCCGAAGGCGTCCGTGACGAAAAGATCCGGAAAGCCGTCTCCGTCCACGTCTCCGGCCGCGATGCCCGTGGCCGCGACCCCGGACGAGGCAGATACGGCGAGCCCCGCCCTTTCGGTGACGTCGGTGAACTGGCCGCTCCCCTCGTTCGCGTAGAGGATCGATCGCACCCCGTCGCCGACGAAGAGGTCTTCATCCCCGTCCCGGTCGAAGTCGAGGACCGCGACCCCGGAGCCCGGCCAGATGCCCTCGATCAGGCGGTTGGTCATCCGCACGGTCGGATCGTTCCTCGGCGCGCCGAGGCCGGCCTGCCCTGTGGCGTCCTGGAAACGCGCCCTCGGCTCGACCCGCTGGATGAGCGGGCCCTCGAGCGAAACGCGCACACGGAGGTTGCCCCCTCCCGTCCGATCCACGCTGACGCGGGCGGGGAGGAACCGCTCGACCCGCGCGCCGTCGCTCCGAAACCCGCCGACCTCGAAGCGCACTTCACCGGTCGTGCTCTCGAGCTCCGCCGAGACCGCGTGCCTCGGTTTCTCGACGCGGTAGGTGACGAACGCGATGCTGTCGAGCCCCTCCCATGCGGCGCGCCGGAGCTCATCCGCTCCCGCGGGGTCCCCCGGGAGGCCCTCCGACCGTGCCACCGCGTTCTGGACGGACTCGATCCCGTCGCGCCAGCGCTCGAGGCGCTTCATCCAGGGGATGAACTCCTGGCGCAGGCGCGGAAGGGAGTTGGCGTGAAGCCAGAGCGCTGCCCCGGCGGCCAGGACAAGCGATGAAGAGAGGATGAGAACGCGCCGGGAGGTCAAGCCGGTGATGTTAGCGTTTTGGTCTCCGGGTTGCTCCTTCGGGACCTGTCCCATAACATTCGCCGTCCCAGGCCATCACCGGAGAGGTGGGTGAAGGCTTCGCCGAAGGCGGCGCCGGTACTCCGGCGCCAACCCAGCGGGTGAGCGAAGCGAACGCCGCGGGTTGCTCCTTCGGGACCTGTCCCGTAACATTCGCCGTCCCAGGCCATCACCGGAGAGGTGGGTGAGAGGCTTCGCCGAAGGCGGCGCCGGTACTCCGGCGCCAAGCCAGCGGGTGAGCGAAGCGAACGCCGCTGGTTGCTCCTTCGGGACCTGTCCCATAACATTCGCC
>JBHENW010000071.1:0-3390 GCA_046261875.1 Thermoanaerobaculia bacterium
ACCGGGTCACGAAGACCGTCGCGGCGCCGCCTTCGCCCGTGGCCCGCGCGAAGCAATGGATCCAGGCGGAGGTGATTCCCCGGCTATCGAGAGACCGCGGCGTGCCGCGCCCCGCGGCGGCCGCGACCGGGTCGGCCGCTAGGGCCACGGCGGACCGGGAGAAACGGCGCGTTCCCCTCTGGGCGGCCATCCTGGGGGTCGGGTTGGGGCTCATCGTGCTCGCCGCGGTGCTCCCGCGCGGCGCGCAGCAGGGGCCTGCGGACACCGCCGCGGGAACGGCCGCTGCTCTTCCGGAGAACACCCCCGCGGCAGCGGCGCCCACCGCCGCCCCGGCGCTGCTCCCGAAGGATGTCGCTCCTCCCGCCGGCGTTCCTGCCTCCGCCATGCCCGTCGAAACCGATACGGTGCGCGCCGTCGTGCCTCGGCCGTCCGGGTTCAGGCCGCCGGCCTCCGCGCGCATGTCCGGGGTCTTCGAGACTCGCCGCGGAGCGGAGTTTCACGTCTCGCCTGAGGAAGCGATCGTATGGATCGACGGACGCCGGCTGGGCAAGGCGGACGACTGGGACGGCGCGGGCGGAGGCCGGACCTATTACTTCCGCCGGCCCGGCACGTACTATGCGCGCTTCGCCAGTCCGAACCACCGCACGACATGGGTGCGGATCGTGGTCCGGGCCGGGGCGGAAGAAGAAATCGTGGACATCGACACGAATCTGCCCGAGCTGCGCTGAACCGCGGCAGGAGCATCGCCGCCGTGTCGGTCGGAGCCGGCCCCTCCGCTCTGGAGCGACTCGAGGCGTCGAAGACGCGCCGGCCGGGGCCTTCGCCGGCGTCCCTCATAGAGGTCCTCTCCCGGGAGGAGTTCCGCGACGCGGAAAGCCTGATCCGGTACCACGAGGCGCTGATCTTCCTGCGGGCCTATCCGCCCGACCCCGGGACCGTGCGGGCCGCGGATTCCGAGCTCTTGCGATTCGCCGAGAGGGTCCGAGTCCTGGAGGAGCTCGGCGTCTCGCTCGAGCCTTTCGACGATCCGGAAGTCTCCGGTGTCGCCGGGACGGCGATCACGACCGACTACTCCTTCGACGTCGCGCGCTGGCTGAAACGGCGATACCCGCGTCACGTGCGGGCACACTGGGATGACTTCGACGCGACGGACCGGCTGCGCGCCCTCTGGCCCCGCTTCCTCCCGTTGCTGGAGGAGGAGGCGCTCGAAGATGCGAACGTGCCCTACCGGGAATGGCTGGCCGCCGCGGGGGTGGAGGACGAGCTCGCCTGGCTTCTGCGCCGGGTCGAAGAGCTCCGGGAGGCCGACCGGGAGAAGGCGGAGCGCTACGACGCGCTCGCGCTCGAGATCCGATGGGAGCTTCGCGAAGCGCGGGCGAGCCGCAGTGGAATGCGCTGGCCGGCGCGGAAGATCTTCTTCCACGACGGGCCTTTGATCAGCCGCCGGGAGGTCTCTCTCGAAGCGGAGCTCGAAGGGCCGGCGATCGCGGTCCGCGACGTTCCGGCGCGCGAGGCGGCCCGTGTCGTTGAGATGGTTCGCGGCGCGACCGTGCTGCGCTACCGGGAGTACTACGGCTTCACGTATGCCGACTCCTCGCGCGTGCGCCGGGTGGATCTCGGGCGGGGAGTCGAGATCTTCCTCTTCGGCCTCGAGCGCGACCGCCGGCTGCCGCTCCGGGCGGCGTTTGCCGCGTTCATCGTGAAGAACGGCGTGCCGGTCGGTTACGTCGAGGCGCTCGCGTTCTTCGAGCGCGTGGAGGTGGGCTTCAACGTGTACTACGCGTTCCGGGAAGGGGAGTCGGCCTGGATTTTCGGCCGCGTCCTGAACGTGTTACGCGACTTCTACGGCGTCACGTCCTTTTCGATCGACCCGTATCAGATCGGCCACGAGAACCCCGAAGCGATCGACTCGGGAGCCTTCTGGTTCTACCGGAAGCTCGGGTTTCATCCCACGAGCCCGCCTCTGCGCCGGCTCGCCCGGAAAGAGGAGCTGAAGATCGAGGCGGAGCCCGGCTACCGCTCACCTCCGCGGGTTCTGCGCCGCCTCGCCGAGGGTGCCGTCATCTATGACGCCCTCGGGACGCGACAGGGCCGGTGGGATCGCTTCCACATCCGCCGCATCGGCCTGGCCGTCCAGCGAAGCCTGGCGAGGGACTACGGTGGGGACGCCGAGCGGATGAGATCCGCCTGCCGGTCCCGGGTGGCGCGCATCCTCGGAATCGACTGGAAGAGCGCGAGGCCAGCCGAGGTGGAGGCCTTGACGAACCTGTCCCTCGTCTGGAGCCAGGTCCCCGATCTGGCGCGCTGGTCGCGACAGGAGAAGGCTGCGCTCGCCGCCATCGCCCGCGCGAAGGCTGGGCCGGACGAGCGGACCTATCTGCGCCGCCTGCAGCGGCATGCCCACCTGCGCGAGGAAGTCCGGAAACTGGGGAGCGGACGATAAGGGAACGCCGCTGCCCGCCGACCCCCGTGCTCTAATTTGGCGTGAAGAAGACGCCATGCTCGCCACTCTCGCGGCCCGGAAGCGTCGCAGCCTAATTCGCTCCGCACTAGGCTGCTTTCAGCGCAGCCTATCTCCGGAACGTGTGCGAGCTAGTTGTTAAGTCTCAAGAGATTGTGCCTGAGGCGATGGGCTGGAGTTTGTCGGCCGAGCGAGGCATGAGGTCTCCTGTGATTGTAGTAGGAGAGGAAGTTGGAGAGTTTAGGGTGCGCTGGACCGAGGTTGGGTAGGGGTGGCGGTACGCCCAGCCGCGCAAGAGCGTTTGGATGAAGCGTTCGGCTTTTCCGTTTGTGCAGGGACGATAAGGGCGTGTGCGCAGATGGCGCAGACCGAGTTTTCTGCAGGCCGAGGCGAAGCGGTGGGAGCGATAGCAGGAACCGTTGTCGGTCATGATGCCTGTGACTCTGATGCCATGGCTTTTGTACCAAGCCACCAGTCGTCGGAGGAAGGCAGCAGAGGTTGGGGATCTTTCGTTTGCAAGGACCTCGGCATAAGCCAGGCGGGAGGCATCATCGACGGCGACGTGGACGAACTCCCAGCCGGCCCTGCGGCCACGCTGCCGGCGGTTGCCGGTGATGCGGTGACCGATGACCTGGATACGCCCTAGCTTTTTGGTGTCGATGTGAATGAGCTCTCCGGGATGATCTCGCTGGTAACGACAAACGGGTTGTTTGGGATCAAGGTTCTTGAGCCGAGACAAGCCTACTCGGGCCAGGATGCGGGCCACCGTGGCAGGGCTCGAGCCAACTCGAGAGGCGATCTCTTGCCCAGTCTTGCGAGCTCGCCGCAACCGCAGGATCTCCTGGACCACTACGGGATGGGTCTGACGAGGCAATCGGTGAGGCCGGCAGCTGCGATCGACCAGCGCCGCCTCGCCGGCCTCCCGATAA
>JBHENW010000072.1:0-6053 GCA_046261875.1 Thermoanaerobaculia bacterium
CGTATGGAGTTCCCATGGTTGCCGAAATGAGCGTCAGGTTCCCGCCGACGAGTCGGGCGCGAGCGGTTCCCGGCGCGACGGTCCGCATGCGGAACTCGGGGTTCAGCGGATCCTTTTCTTCCGGATTGGTGAGCGCGCCGAGCGGCTCGGGGATGAAGAGAGCTCTCTTCATGAGCTCCACCGTCCGCTCGGTCCAGCCGCCGAGGGCGTTGGGCCCGTGGAAGGTGACGAGCCCGGTCTTCTTCCCGATCGCGAGGTGCAGGCCCGTGATGTCGGAGTAGCCGATCAGGATCTTCGGATTCCGCCGGATGAGCCCGTAGTCGAGCCGGCCGAGAAGCCGCGGGCTCCCGTATCCCCCCTGGATGGCGAAGATCGCCGCCACGCCGGTGTCGGCGAACATCGCGTGCAGGTCTTCGAGGCGCTCCTCTTCCGTGCCGGAGAGAAAACCGCGCCGCCCCCGGACGTGCTTTCCGAACCTCGGCTCGAGGCCGAGCCCGCGGATGCGCTCCGCGGCGTCATCGAGCCTCCAGAGGTCGAAGGTGTAGGACGCCGGAGCGACCAGGCCGACGACGTCTCCGGGCTTCAACGCCCGCGGCTTGATCGGTGCGCCGGCAGCCGACGGGGGCGCGACGGCCGTCCCGCGCCTCCGGGCCGGCTGCGCCGCCATGGCGCAGGCCGAGGCCGCGCCGAGAGTAGCCAGCGCAAGAAAATCCCGCCGACTCGGAGTCAATCGTGCATTCCTGCATCTTTCGATCCGAAAAATGCAATATGCACGATTGGCCCCTAAAAACTGATGCGGGCGCCGAGCTGGATGCGGCGCGGGTCCGCGACGCGCGTGATCCTCCCGAACTGCGGGTTGGGAGTGAGCTGCGCGTTGAGAAACTGCACGTTGTTGACCTCGAGGACGATCTCCTCGTTGAAGACGTTGAAAACCTCGAAGATCCCCTCGAGCGTGACCGGCCCGAGCCCGAAACCCTTGGCGACCCGCACGTCCACGTTGACGTAGGAATCGAGCTCTCCGCTGTTGCGGGAGACGCCGGCGGGCCGGTCCGACAGAGCGTCGCCGTTGGCGTTGCGGTCGAAGCCGGCGAGGATGTTGAAGGGCCGGCCGTCCACGTAGTCCGCGATCGTGGAGAAGGTCCAGCCGCGCGCCCACCAGCCCAGGCCCGTCTGGCGCGACGTCGTGTAGATCGCGGACACCGTCGCCTTGTGCTTGGGGATGTGGAGAGACGGCCCGCGCTCGTCTTCCGGGTTCAAGGGATCCTGCAGGCGGAACTCGGTGAGCCAGTCGATGTAGTCGTCTTCGGAGTCGGCGTAGGTGTAAAAGGCCGAGGCCTCGAACGGCCCGCCGATCCGCGTCTGCAGGCCCACGGTCACGCCGTCGTACCAGGTGTTCCCGTTGGCCCCGTACTGAAAGATGTCGGAAAAAGCCGGGTTGGGCCGGATGTTGGGAGCGGTGACGATCGGGTTGATGTTGTTCGCGACGAAGATGTTCTTGCCGCGGGCGTGGAGGTAATCCACGTTGAAGAGCAGCCTGCCGCCAAGCTCCGCCTCGAAGCCGATCGTCGCCTGGTCCGTGTAGGCGCTGTCGAACTCGGCGCAGCCCTCGATGTCGAGCGGCGGCGTCTCCGTTTCGCACCCCTCCGGCCGCAGCACGGTCAGAGGCACGATGGACGTTCCGGCGTCGGCTTCCGTCGCGAAACGGCGGCCGGGAAGGCGCCAGGGGACCGTCGGCGATGGACCTCCGAGGATCGTGCGCACGATGGTCTTGACCTGAACGCCGTCCTGGATCGCCACGGCGAACATCGGGCCGAGGGACGCGACGCCGTAGAAACGGCCGGCGCCACCGCGGACGCGCCACGCGTCGCCGCCCGCCCAGGAGAAGGAGAGCCGGGGCGCCCAGTTGTCCGAATCGGTCGGGAACGGTTCGATCGGGTCCTCGTGGTCGTAGCGCACGCCCAGACGCAGCAGGAAGCTCTCCGTGAAGTTCCACTCCCCCTGGACGAATACTCCGACCTGGTTCGTCTCGCCGGAGCCGACGGGGTCGCCGAATCCCTGCGCGAAAGCCTGCGGCACGCCGGCGCCGAACGCTTGGAGAGCCGTCAGGCCGCCGGGCGGGAGCCCGGGGATCCCGGGCGGCAGCGCGCCGAACTGGTAGAGCGCCGCGAACTGCAGCGGCAGGCTCCCTTCGAAGTCGGTGTGGGTGTAATCGATGCCGGCTTTGTAAGTGCTGCGCCCCTGGAAGAAGGAAACGGCGTCGAAGAGCTGCGTCACCTGCGTGTCGCGGGGCTGCGGCAGGAAGCGCTGCGTGCCGAACGTCGCTACGCCCAGGATGGTGACCTGCGGGCTGCGGTTCGGGTCGAGCGACTCGAGCCGGTGCTGCCGGTCGGAGTAGAGCAGGCGCAGCTCGTTGGAAAGATTGGCGGAAAACACTGAGGTGCCGGTCAGGGCGACGGCCGTGTCCTCGATGTCGCGCACCCCGCCGTTGCTCCGCGCGACGAGCCCTCCCCAGCTCTGCTGGTTCTCGTCGGTCTCCTCCGAGTAGGTCCCCCGCAGCGCGAAGGTGTGGCTGGAGTGCGGGACCAGGTCGAGCTTGAAGAGATAGTTCGTCCTCTCGCGGTCGAAAGGCACGACGCCGTTCTGGACGTCGAAGCCCGCGCCGGCGATGACCGCCACGGCGGCATCCGGGATCGTGACTATGTTCGCATCGGACACGTCCAGCCGCTCGGCCGCTCCGAAGAAGAACAGGCGGTCGCGCAGGATCGGCCCGCCGAAGCTCGCTCCGTACTGGTTCTGCTCGAAGGGCGTCTTATTGGAGTCGGGGAAGACGTCCGAAGGATCCACCGCCGGATCGTCGACGTCCCGGAGCAAATGACTCTCTTCGGACAGGCTGTCGTCCCGGAAGAAGTAAAAGGCGGACCCGTGCACGTCGTTGGAGCCCGACCGCGTCACGATGTTGATGATCCCGCCCGCGGTCTTGCCGTACTCGGAGTTGAAGGGGCTCTGCACGACCTGGTACTCCTGGACCGCCTCCTGGGAGAACGTCGAGCGCACGGAGCCGACGGCCGAGTCGTTGTTGTCCAGGCCGTCTACGACGACGTTGTTGTAGCGGGGACTCTGGCCGTTGATCGAGAGTCCCGAGGTCGATGCCGCCCCGCTCTGCGGCCCCCGCTCCTGCGTGACCCCGGGGGTCGTCAGGGCGAAGTCCAGGAAGTTCCTCTGGTTGATGGGGAGGCTCTGGATCTTCGTCTCGCCGATCGTCTTGGAAAGGTCGGTGGACGTCGGATCGATCAGACCGGCTTCCGCGGAGACGGTCACCGACTCGGTCACGGGGGAGACGCGCATGCTCACGTCGATCGGCGTCGAGGACCCCAGCGTGACACGCACCTCCGGCAACTGCACCGGCTGGAATCCCGACAGGGAGGCCGCCACGCGATAGCGCCCGGGCGGGAGCAGCCGCAGAACGAAGCCTCCGTCCGCCTGGGAGGTGTCGCTGCGTAAGAGGCCGGTCTCGTTGCTCGTCGCCGACACCGTCACGCCGGGCAGCGCCGACCCGGACTCGTCGATGACCTTTCCCCGGATATCGCCGGTCGTCGTTCCGGTGGCCTGCGCGAGCAGGACGGTGGTGCACCCACCAAGGATTGCGGCAGCCAGGTAGCGTCTCAGCACGGCTTTCTTCCTCCCGCGGCGCAACGGCGCCATGGGGCGCCGCGCGCAGACTTTTTCAACGCGAATCCCGGACTCGGCGGTAATGCTAGCTCAGCCCGCGATCGGCCGGACCGGCTAGGATCGGGTCGTGCGGAGAATCCTCTCTCTGCTTCCCGTCCTTCTCCTGTCGGGCGCATGCGCGTCCGATCCGGGGGGTCCGGCGTCGCCCTCCCTGCCCGGGTTACGGTCCGGACCGATGCGCGGCTATGCGGAGCTGACCGAGGCATCGCTCTGGCTTCAGACGACCGGCCCGGCGGAGGTTCGCGTCCGGTACTGGCCGGCCGGCTACCCCGACCAGGCCGTCACGAGCGCAGCCGCCACGGCCACGGAGGCGAGCGCGTGGACCGCGCAGTTCCGGCTTCCCGGGCTTAGGCCGGGGACGCGGTACGAATACGAACTGCTGATGGGATCCGGTCCCCCGCTGCGGCAACCGGACTGGGCGTTCGTCACCCAACCTTTCTGGCAGTACCGCAATCCGCCTCCACCTTTCACGGTGGCGATCGGGTCCTGCTTCTTCGCGAACGATCCGATCTCCGACCGCCCCGGAGAGCCGTACGGCCGGAGTCCCGAGATCTTCGAGCGGATCGCCGAGAAGCGGCCCGACCTCATGCTCTGGCTCGGCGACAACGTGTACTACCGCGAGCCGGACTTCGGCAGCCCGGCCGCGCTGCGCGAGCGCAACGCGAAGGCCCGGGAAGAGCCGCGCCTGCGGAAGCTTTTGGCCGCGAGCAGCCACTACGCGATCTGGGACGACCACGACTTCGGCCCGAACAACGCGGTCTGGACGTACCGCTACGCGGCGGCGGCCGAAGAGGCGTTCCGGCTGTACTGGTCCAATCCCACCTACGGCCTCCCCGGCGCGCGCGGCATCTTCGGACAGTTCTCCTGGGCCGACGTGGATTTCTTCCTGCTCGACGATCGGACCTACCGGACCCCGGAGAACGCCGCGGACGCCAGGTCCCGCCGGATGCTCGGGGCCGAGCAGATGCGGTGGCTCGAGGACGCGCTCCTCGCCAGCGAAGCGCCATTCAAAATCATCGCCAGCGGGAACCAGATCCTGAACGCCCGCGCCGAGATCGATACGCTGCTGCCGTACCCAGCGGAGCACCGGGAGCTGATGGACTGGATCACGTCGAACGGGATTCCGAGGGTCGTGTTCCTGAGCGGAGACAAGCACCACGCGGAGCTGATCCGGCAGACCCCGCGGGGCTTCTACACGCTCTACGACTTCACCTCCTAACCGCTGACGAGCGGGTTGTGGCTCGACAAAGGGGAAGAGGAGAACCCGCAGCGGGTCGCCGGGACCCTCGTGCTCGACGACGCGAACTTCGGACTTCTCAAGTTCTCGGGACCCTGCAACGACCGGGTCCTGACGCTGGAGACCTGGGAAGGGCGTCCTGCGGTGGACCCACACGGTGCGCGCGCGCGACCTGCTGCCTCCCGGCACGCCCGCCAACCGGGACACCGGTCACCCGGGCTGCCGCTGGCTCAAGAAGTGACGCCGGCCTCCCGCGCGTAATTCGCTTCCGCGCGCCAGCTCTTCCTTCCCCTCCGGCCACATGTTGACCATCCGGATGCGCAGCGCGTCGGGGCGCGGCGTGACCTCGATTCGCCAGCCCCAGTCCGGTCCCGGAGGCGCCGCGTAGGAGCCGGTGAAGGCCAGCGCCTTTCCGTCGGTCGAGGGACCCGCGCACGACATGACTTTGTCGCTCATGTGCCACGTGTCTGCCCACTGCGCGGTGACCCGATTCGCCTCTTGCTCGAACCCGATCAACATTGTGCCCTCCTGCGGCTTGCCCTGATAGCCCCAGGTGTAATCGAGGCGGACGAAGCGGCCGTTCAAGACTGGCGTGACCGTGGCGGTCCCCGGCGACTCGTCCGGCCCGCCGGTGTCGGGGTCGTGCAGGGCGTTTCGGCCGCGCCACCGCCCGGCGCACGCGGATAGTCCATCCAGAACAGTCAATCGGTGCCTCCCGGTGTTAGCCGGCGATGTTGAAAGCAGACGGGGTTTCTCCTCGAAGCTTACTTCGACCCTGTTTTCTCGTCGGTTTCCTGTTTCTTTCCGCGGCCCATGGGGGCAGGGCTCGAAGATTCGTCGTTGACGATGACGAGCGACCCCGGCGACCACATCGGTGGGGGCCGGATGCCCGGGTTCGAGGATTCCTTCGAGGCCCGGCAGCCTCGAACCGCGGAAAGCCCCCGCTAGTTCCCGACCTCCGCGAGCGCTTTCTTGCGCGCCGCCTCGAACTCGTCGCCCGGCTTCCAGCGCGGCAGGGCATCCGCATTGGCGACACGCAGGCCGAGCTTGAAGGCGAGCTGCGTGTCCTCGACCGCCCCGGAAAGGT
>JBHENW010000073.1:0-6916 GCA_046261875.1 Thermoanaerobaculia bacterium
CATTGCCCAGCTCCACTGCCCGGTACAACGCACGAAGACGAAGTCCCTGTATCCTCTCCTCGAGGGTCATCGACCTGCCTCCTTGAGTTCCTTTGCTGAGGAACAAACTCTCGGAAGATTAGGTCCTCTGACCCTCGTTTCATCTGCGCCTTCCAGACACCACGAGGTGTCAACACCTTTGTGGGATAGCTCACCCTAGCGCCTCGCAGCCCGCCCGCCTTTTCCTCGCCGCCCCGATACACTGACCGCTCCCAGTGACGGCCGCCGTACCAACTCGCTTCGCCGCGGGTTCCTTCCCCCGGCGTGGTTCCACCCCCCATTCCCATGTCAGGCGTGCAGATTAGCGGTCGGGCTGCGGAGCCGCAAACCCCTCCTGATCCTTCGGCACACTTCTTGCCAATTACCGCCCTCATGGCGATGAAACGGTCCCGCAAAAAGAGCGTCCGACGCGGGGCGGTCCTGCGGATTGCGGGTGCCGTTTTGTTGGCGGCCGTCTTCGATGCGGCCACCCTTTTCGCCCAGACGCTTCCGCCGGGATTCCGCGATTCCGTCGTCATCAGCGGACTGAGGAATCCGACGGTCGTCCAGTTCGCATCAGACGGCCGCGTCTTCGTCGCCGAGAAGAGCGGCCTCATAAAGGTGTTCGACAGCTTGAACGACACGACGCCGACGGTCTTCGCGGACCTGCGGACCAACGTCCACAACTACTGGGACCGCGGCCTGCTGGGAATGGCCCTCCATCCCAATTTCCCGGCGACCCCCTACGTGTACGTCCTCTATACGCACGACGCGGCCATCGGGGGCACGGCGCCGCGGTGGGGATCTCCAGGCGGGACCTCGGACGGATGTCCCGATCCACCCGGGGCGACGAAGGATGGCTGCGTCGTCAGCGGCCGGCTCTCGCGTCTCCAGGCCTCCGGCGACGTCATGGTCGGGACGGAGCAGGTCTTGATCGAAGACTGGTTTCAGCAGTTTCCCAGCCACTCCATCGGCGCCATTGCCTTCGGCGCCGACGGGATGCTCTACGCGAGCGGCGGGGACGGCGCGAGCTTCAACTACGTGGACTACGGTCAGGAGGGGGACCCGCCCAACCCGGGAGGCGACCCGCCCGTCCCGGTGGGCGGAACCCAGACGCCCCCGACCGCGGAAGGCGGCGCGCTCCGGAGCCAGGACCTGCGCACGCCGGATGATCCGGTGACCCTCGCCGGGTCGATCATCCGCGTGGATCCGAGCACGGGCGCCGCCCCGCCGGACAACCCGCTCGCGAGCCATCCTCATCCGAACGGCCGGAGGATCGTCGCGTACGGACTGCGCAATCCCTTCCGGTTCACGATTCGTCCCGGCACCAACGAGATCTGGTCGGGCGACGTGGGATGGCGCACGTGGGAAGAGATCAACCGCGCGGTGAATCCGACCGACTCGGTGGTCGAGAACTTCGGGTGGCCTTGCTACGAGGGGACCGCGCGTCAGCCCGGATACGACGGCGCCGGACTGAATCTTTGCGAGAACCTCTACGTGGAGCCCGGAGCCGTTACACCTCCCGTCTTCGAGTACCGCCATGGAACCGCGATCGTCTCCGGCGAGTCTTGCGGAACGGGCAGCTCCTCCACGAGCGGCCTGGCGTTCTACAGCGGCGGCGCGTATCCCGCCTCCTTCGATGGCGCGCTCTTCTTCGCCGACTATTCGCGCACCTGCATCTGGGTCATGTTTCCGGGGGCAGGCGGTATCCCGGATCCGGCGACCCGGCAGAACTTCGTGACCGGCGCGAAGACCCCCGTGGAGCTGGAAATCGGGCCCAACGGCGACCTCTTCTACGTGGACATCGCCGGGGGCGCGATTCACCGCATCGAATACTTCGGTGAGAACCGCGCTCCGATCGCCGTCATCGCGGCGAACCCGACGAGCGGGCCGTCCCCTCTGACGGTCCAATTCGACGCGTCGGGATCCTCCGATCCCGACGGCGACGATCTCACCTACGCGTGGGACCTGGACGACGACGGCGAGTACGACGACGCGTCGACGCCGACGGCGCAGCGTACGTACTCGGCCGGCGGAAGCCACACGGTCAGGTTGCGCGTCAGCGACCCGGAAGGGGCGAGCGATACCGAGTCCGTCGTCATCCAGGTTTCCAACACCGCCCCGAGTGCGGCGATTCTTTCTCCGGGACCCAATACCTCCTGGCAGATCGGCGACACGGTGAATTTCTCCGGCTCGGCGACCGATCCGGAACAGGGGACGCTGCCGGCTTCCGCCCTCTTCTGGGATCTGATCCTGCACCACTGCACCTCGACGAGCGACTGCCACGCGCACTTCCTGCAGGACTGGACCGGCGTGGCCACCGGGTCGTTCAGCGTGCCTGAGCACGAGGACGAATTCCCGACGCACCTCGAGCTGCGTCTGACCGCGACGGACCTCGGCGGGCTGCAGGACACCGAAGCCGTCCGCCTCGACTACCAGACGGTCAACCTGACGTTCCACTCCTCGCCGGCCGGTCTGGCCATCGCCGTCGGAGGCGCCACGGGCACGACACCCTTCACGCGAACGCTGGTGGTCAACTCGAACGTCTCGATCAGCGCTCCCTCGCCCCAGACGGCCGGGGGGGTGACGTACGAGTTCGCCTCATGGTCCGACGGAGGAGCCCAGACGCACAACCTGACCGTGCCCCCCGCGCCCGCGACGTACACGGCCAGCTTCCAGGCGGTTTCGACGCCGGAGGCCGATCTCTCGCTCGTCCAGAACGATTCTCCCGATCCGGTCGAGAACGGAACGACGCTGACCTACACGATCTCGGTCGCCAACGCGGGCCCGGCGACGGCAACGGCGCTCTCGGTCACCGACACGCTGCCGCCCGGCGTCTCGCTCGTGAGCGCGACCGGCACCGGCTGGAGCTGCTCGGGGACGACGACCGTGGTCTGCACGCGCCCGAGCCTCGCCGTGGGCCCCGCGCCGGCCTTGACCATCCGCGTGACGGCCCCTTCGTCGAACGGACCCATTTCGAACGCGGCGTCCGTCGACGCGGCGGAGCCCGACCCGAACACCGGGAACAACTCCCACATCGAACAGACGGCGGTCACCCCGGCCGCCCGCCCCGGCGCCGATCTCTCCATCTCAAAAGCCGACGTCGCCGATCCCGTCTGCGCCGAAAGCACGCTGACCTGGACCCTCCAGGTCTTCAATGCCGGGCCCTCGTCCGGGAGCGACGTCGTCGTAACCGACACCCTCCCCGCCGGGGTGACTCTCCTTTCGGCCGGCGGCAGCGGCTGGAACTGCACAGGCGGCCCGACGGTGCAGTGCACGCGCCCGAGCCTGTCGGTCGGGGCCGCGCCGGGCATCACCATTTCCGTGGAGGCACCCTCCGGCGCCGGGCCGGTCACCAACGCCGCGACCGTATCCTCCGGGGCGGCGGACCCGGACAACTCCGACAACTCCTCGACCCAGGTCACGGGCGTCTCGGCCCGGCCCGCGCC
The DNA here is from genome assembly GCA_046261875.1 of Thermoanaerobaculia bacterium. GTDB lineage: Bacteria > Acidobacteriota > Thermoanaerobaculia > UBA5066 > Gp7-AA6 > JBHENW01. The sequence continues at coordinate 3,468 of JBHENW010000073.1, forward strand.
GCCCACGGCCGGAAACGACGGCCCGATCTGCGTGGGCGAGACGCTCTCCCTGACGGCGGCGACCGTCGCCGGCGCGGCCTACCAGTGGACCGGGCCCAACGGTTTCAACTCGACGGCGCAGAACCCCACGATCAGCAACGTGCAGCCTTCCGCCGCCGGGGACTACTCCGTGACCGCCACCGTCGCCGGCTGCCCCTCCCCTGCATCCGTCACGGCGGTGACGGTCAGGCCCCTTCCCTCCGCCGCGATCACCGCCCCGTCGGCCGTCTGCGCCGCATCGATCGGGAATACCGCGTCGGTGCCCAACGCGGGCGCCGGGGCGTCCTACGACTGGTCGATCCAGAACGGCACGATCACCTCGGGCGACTCGGCGCGGCTGGTCACCTTCACCGCGGGAGCTTCCGGAAACGTGGTCCTCTCCGTGACCGTGACCAACGGCGGCGGATGCACGGCCGTCGGGTCGCTGGGGGTCGCGACGTTCGCTTCCTGCGCCCGGCGCTTCCATACGGTGCCGCCGTGCCGGGTCATCGATACGCGCGGGCCGACCGGGTCGCACGGCGGGCCGGCCTTGATCGCCAACACCGACCGGGAGTTCTCGCTCGCCGGACGGTGCGGCATCCCCGCGAGCGCCCAGGCGGTGTCCGCGAACGTCACCGTGACCCAGGGCACGCACCTGGGCCATCTGCGAATGCGCCCGGCGGGCACACCGATCCCGCCCAACTCCACGATCAACTACTCGCCGGGCCAGACCCGGGCCAACAACGCCATCCTGCCGGTCCGATCGGGAGGCGATCTGGCCGTGTACTGCGCCCAGGCGGCGGGCGGAGTCCACTTCATCGTGGACGTGAACGGGTACTTCGAGTAGGCGGCGGCCTCAAAATTTCCAGTCGAGACCGGCGCGCGCGGCAAAGCCCGGCGACGGAAACTCGTAGGCGACGACGCCGCCGACGAAGTCGGGGAGCACGAAGCCGAGCTCCGTGTACTCTTCGTCGGTCAAGTTCAGCAGATCGAGTCGCGCACGGACCGGCCCGAAGTCGCGTTCGAGGCGCAGGTCCAGCACGAAGGCGTCGTCCATCGGAAACTGGTTGTCGTCGTCCAGGAACCATTCCCCAATCCAGTTGCCGCGCACCTCCCCCCGGAGGAGGAGGGGCAGCTCGACCGAAATCGCGGGCCGCAGGAGGTGCTCCGGGATGTTCTTGAGCTGCTTGCCCCGGATCTCTCCCTCCCGCGGCTCGACACGGGTCCAGGCGTAGGAGACCGACGGGGAAACGGCGCGACGCTGGAAGAGCCGCGCCGCTGCCTCCACGCCGAGGTGGAGGCTGCGGCCGATGTTGCGATAGCGGAACGTGGCCGCGTCGAAGTCGATTTCGTCGTCCACTTCCGTGCGGTAGGCGACCACCTCCCACGACGTCTCCTTGTCCCGCCGCGAGACCCCCAGTTCCACCGTCGTGGCGCGCTGCGGCGAGAGGTCGGGGTTGGAGATCGTGAAGAACCCTCCGGAAAAGTCGGAAAAGGGACGGGGGTCGAAAAGCTGGTCGAGCGTGGGCGCCTTGAACGCGCGGGAAGCCTGAACGAAGAGCGCGACGGGACTGGCCTCCTCGCCGAGCCGCAGGTTGATGCCGGCTCGCGGGGACCAGGCCGAGTGGGTCGCCCGGTCGGCCACCGGCGAAAAGTCGTCCACGAGGCGGTCGTAGCGCGTCCCGGCGGTCACGCGCAGCCGCGACGTCACGTGCCAGCCGCCCGAGAGGAAAACGGCGAAACGCTCCCGCTCGCCGGAAGCCCGGGCGATCGGCTCGCCGACGTCACCCTGTCCCGAGACGGCCCGATAGAGGGCGTCCAGGTTTTCGAAGGCGAAGTCCGTTCCGCCCCGGATCTCCCCTGTCCGCCCGTGGATCGCGAATCGGCGCTCCCCGTCGAGGCTACCGCCGATCGCGTCCCCCTCGATCGAGCGGAACGTGCGGTCGGGAACCCCCGCGGCGACGAGCAGCGTCCGGAGGAACTCGGAATCGCGGAGCGTCCCGTAAAGCAGCCCGCGGGCCTTCCACGGGCCGGAATCCTGCGCGTAGGAAAAGGACACCCGCCCCCGATTCGTCTCCTCCCGGTCGTCCCGGAAAAAATCGTTCGACCCGGAGCGGTCGCGGGCGAGCTCTTCCCGCGTCAGCGGGCCAGGCTCCTCGCGGTCGCGGGTGCTGCCCGATAGAGCGAGCGTCCAGAGGCCCGGGCCGAATGCGCCTCCGAGCGCCAGGTCCACTCCCCCGTCCTCGGTCGCGGAGTGTTCGCGAAATCCGCCGGTTCGCGACGCTCCCGCCGCTCCTCCGATACGGAGTGGACCCACGCGCCCGCGCAGGGAGAGGTCGACGGCGGCGGACTCGAAGCTGCCTCCCGAGAGCGACACGGCGCCGCCGGGAGCCGCCTCCGAGCCGCGCGTGAAAACCTGGATCACCCCGCCGAGGGCCGTCTCGCCGTAGAGCGAGGAGGCGGGCCCCCGCAGAGCCTCGATCCGTTCGACGTCCGCCGCGCGGATCCGCCGCCAGTCCGCCAGCCCCGACTCCACGTCGGAAACCGGCACGCCGTCGACGAGGAGAAGCACGTACTCCGCTTCTCCTCCTCCGAAAAATCCGCGCGACGAGACGATCGGCACCCCGCCGAACCCTGCGGCGAAGAGGGAGTGGAAACCGGGGAGCGCACCGATGAGCTCCGGGAGCGTATCGGCGGGAAGCCGCTCGATCTCCTCGCGCGTCAGGACGGAGACGGCGGCCGGGGTTTCGCCGCGCGGCTCCTCGCCCCGTTCTGCGGTGACGACGATCTCTTCCGCGACCCGTGGCGCGGGAGGGGTCTGCGTCTGGGTCTGGACCTGCGTTGCGGCGAGCGCGACGAGGAGGCGAAAGAGACCAGTCACGAATCGGCCCTGACCGGGAGTCCGATCGGCTCCGGCGTCTCGCGGAGCCGTGGCCCGGAGGGTTTCCCCGTCTGCTCCGGAGCGGGTCCGGTCTCGAGCGCGGCCGACTGCCGATCCCGGGATTCGCGCCGCACGCCCAGGTTGGCCTCCGGCAGGAGTGTGTTCAGGTATCTCCGGATCGCGTCGTGCTCCGCGCCGTGCGCCAGCTTGGCGAGCTCGCGCAGCGCTTCCTCGACCTGCTCCGCGGAATACGCCGCGATCCGGCCGACGAAGATCTTCGGATGCTTCGTCTTGGCGATCTCTTCGCCGAAGAGGGCCAGCTCCTCGTGGAGCTTCTCACCCGGCCGAAGCCCCGTGAAGACGATGTCCATCTCTTCGAACGGCTTGAGTCCGGTCAGGGTGATCATCGCGATTGCCAGGTCGAGGATGCGGACCGGCTCGCCCATGTCGAGGATGAAGATCTCGCCGCCGCTGCCCATTGCCCCGGCTTGGAGAACGAGTTGGCTGGCCTCCGGGATTGTCATGAAATAACGAGTCATCTCGGGATGTG
>JBHENW010000074.1:0-2716 GCA_046261875.1 Thermoanaerobaculia bacterium
GCGCGGGAACCGGGAGCCGGAGACCGGAGATCGAGCCGATCGATCTGCGATCCCCGCTTCCCGATTTCCCGCCTCAAGAAGGAAAGACCATGATGCACAAGATCTCCGTTCCCCTCGGCAGCCGGTCCCTCGACATCGAGATTGGCAAGCTCGCGAAGCAGGCCGACGGCGCCGCGGTCGTCCGCTTCGGGGACACCGTCGTGCTCGCGACGGCCGTGTTCGCCAAGGAGCCGAAGGAATCGGCCGACTTCTTCCCGCTGACCGTCGACTACCGCGAGAACACCTACGCCGCCGGGCGCATCCCGGGCGGCTGGTTCAAACGTGAGGGGCGCCCGACCGAGAAGGAGATCCTGACGTCGCGGCTGATCGACCGCCCGATGCGCCCCCTCTTCCCGAAGGGCTTCCACCATGAGACGCAACTGATCGCCTTCGTGCTGTCCGCCGACGGCCAGAACGACCCGGACGTGCTCGCGATCAACGGCGCGTCCGTCGCGTTGACCTGCTCGATGATCCCCTTTTACTCCCCCGTCGGCGCCGTCCGGGTCGGTCGGACCGACGGCCAGTTCCTGCTGAACCCCACCAACGCGGAGCGGGACAAGTCCGAAATCGACCTCATCGTCTCCGGGACCGAGGAGGCCGTCGTGATGGTCGAGGCGAGCGCGCGCGAGGTGCCGGAGCGCACCATCATCGACGGGATCCTCTTCGGGCACGAGGCCGTCCGACGCATCGTCGGCGCCCAGAAGGAGCTCCAGGCGAGGGCCGGAGTCGTCAAGCCGCACTGGCAGCCCGCCGAGGCCTATCCCGCCGAAGTCATGGCGGAAGTCCGGTCGAAGTGGCAGGAGCCGATGATCGCCGCCCTGACGCTGAAGGGGAAGATCAACTCCTACAGCGAGATCAAGATGGTCAAGAAGGTGGCCGCCTCGATGGTGCCGGACACCGAGCCGGAGAAGAAGGCCCAGACCGCGCGCGCCGTGGACGATCTCGTGAAGATCCTGACGCGGGAAACGATCCTCGGCAAGCGGGAGCGCCTCGATGGCCGGGCCTTCGACCAGGTGCGGCCGATCACCTGCGAGGTCGGGCTCCTGCCGCGGACGCACGGGTCCGCGCTGTTCACCCGCGGGGAGACGCAGGCGCTCGTGACTTCGACGCTCGGCACGTCCGACGACGCGCAGATCATCGAGGAGTACGAAGGGGAGCTCGAGCACACCTTCCTGCTCCACTACAACTTCCCGCCCTTCTCCGTCGGCGAGACCAAGTTCATGCGGGGCCCCTCCCGCCGGGACATCGGGCACGGCAACCTCGCCCGCCGGGCGCTTGCGCCGGTGCTCCCCAACGAAGAAGCCTTCCCTTATACCGTCCGCGTCGTCTCGGACATCTTGGAGTCCAACGGCTCCTCCTCCATGGCCACGGTCTGCGGGGGCACGCTCGCCCTGATGGACGCCGGCGTGCCGATCAAGGCGCCGATCGCCGGGGTCGCGATGGGGCTCGTCTCGGAAGGGGACAACTACGCGATCCTGACCGACATCGCCGGGCAGGAGGACCACTACGGGGACATGGACTTCAAGGTCGCCGGGTCCCGCGAGGGGATCACGGCCCTCCAGATGGACATCAAGATCAAGGGGTTGAAGCGCGAGATCCTCGAGCAGGCGCTCGAGCAGGCCCGCGCCGGACGGCTGCACATCCTCCAGGCCATGTCTACGGCCCTCGACAAGCCGCGGCCGAACATCTCCCCGTACGCTCCCCGGATCTTCACGATGCAGATCCCGCGGGACCGCATTCGCGACGTCATCGGTTCGGGCGGCAAGACGATCCGCTCGATCATCGAGTCCACCGGCTGCAAGATCGACGTCGAGGACTCCGGCAAGGTCTCCATCGCCTCCTCCGACGAGGCGGCCGCGTTGCGCGCGATCGAGATCATCGAGAGCCTCACCCAGGAGCCGGAGATCGGCAAGGTCTACCGGGGGAAGGTGCGGCGGGTCGAGCCCTACGGAGCCTTCGTCGAGATCCTCCCGGGCCAGGACGGGCTCGTCCACATCTCCGAGCTCGCCCCGTACCGCGTCCGCCAGACGACCGATGTCGTCAAGGAAGGCGACGAGGTGACCGTGAAGATCATCGCCGTCGATCCGATGGGGAAAATCAAGCTCTCGCGCAAGCAGGCCCTCTCCAAAGAAGAGCTCGAGCAGGAGATGGCGATGGCGCCCGTGGCGGCCGGCGAGGACGAAGGCCAGGACGAGTTTCCGCGCGGCGGCCGGCCGGCGGGCGACAGCCACGGCCACCCGAATCGGGGAGGCAGAGGACACCGCGGCCCCCGGCGGTGACACTTCCAGAGGACGCAGGCGCGGTCTCCTCTCGTTAAGTGCCGTGCCTCCCGCAAATGGGCGGGCGGCACAGCGCTTGCTGCCTTTATGGCGCCGAGAACAGGAGGCAGAAATGCGAACCAGGAAGCTCGACTCGCTGATTCTGGCCAGCCTCGTCGGTCTGGCGCTCGCCGGATGGATGACGCTCGGCACGGTCGCCTGTCAGCAGAGGGAACAGACCCAAGCAGCGGCCACGCCGGCGCCGGAGCTGGCCGAGGGAACGACGACCACCACGACGACGACCACCACGGTCGTCGAAACGAATCTGACCGCGGACCCCGTCTTGGCCTCCCAGCGCAACGCCACCGTGCGCCGGCAGAAAAAGCCGGTCGCGCAGGCGCGGCGGAGCGAGCCCCGTC
>JBHENW010000075.1:0-3383 GCA_046261875.1 Thermoanaerobaculia bacterium
CCTCGATCGTTAACTGATGAAGCGTGGTGCCAGGCACGCCGCCGAATGGGCTCCTGGCTAGGGACGGGTGGATCTCTTCGCCAGATAAAAGTCCACCGTCCTCCGGAGCGCCTCGTCCAGACCGACTCTCGGCTCCCAACGGCTCGCCCGCTACCTGCGCTACTACAATCAGAGGAGACCCCATGCCAGCCTCAGAAAAAAACCTCCAGCCTCCCGCATCAGTGAATAACCTCTTGAGACTCGACACCTAGGCCGAGCGAAGGCTACGCCGCACACCATCGCGATCTCCGCTGGTCATCCGACGGCCGCCATCCTCGTGGGCGAGCCAACCGATTCCGGCAAGGGCCAGAAAGGTACGGCCTGCTTGACGTTCCCGTCGGTTTCGGCGGCGAGCTCATCGCCAGGCTAGGCTCGGCCGGGCGGGCGCGCCGATCCGCATCGCCAGCACGCTTCGAACTGGCTGTCGACCGTCTCCCGGCAATCCGGGCATTTCCACGGCCGGCCGGCTCCCGCGCGCGGCGCGAGCGCCCTACGGATCAGCTCCTCGGCGCGGTCGTGATCCTCATCGTCCACGACCCAGAGTTGAGACCAGCATTCCGTGAAGGGCACGTCGCCGCTCGCGGCCGCCAGGAAGGGAGTCCGGACCTCCGTCTCGATGCCCTCCTGGAGGAGCAGATTGCGGAGGTTCGCCACGGCCAGCGGATCCAGGGCGCTGTGGACTTTCCTCATGGCTGGAGATGCGGCACCCTTCAACGCTAACAGCAATCTCAGATCCGGCTCATTCGCAGGAAGTAGAAGGCATAGAAGGCGGTCCAGAAAACGAGTAAGAGCGCGGTCCCGGCCTTCGGGTCGGAGTCGATCGCTCGCGGGAACGCAGCCCGAATCGCAGCCGCGATGGCGTATGTCGGGGCGATCCGCACGAGCCGGGCGAAGATGGTCCAGAGCAGCACCGATCCGAGCGATGCGCCGATCGAGAAAGCGAGCGCCGCGTAGAGCTTGAGCGGCACGCCGCTGAAGATCTGCAACGGCGTGTAGGGGAGGCCGCCCGCCGCCAGGTTCCCCGAGACGCGCTCGACGAGCCTTTCCGAGATGCCCGGTATGGATGGAAGGAAGCCGAGGTAGTCGAAGCCGACCGGCCCGGAGAGAACCCAGATGGAGAAAACTCCCGCGACCGACCCGGCGATCGAAGAGAACCAGGCCGCGGCGCCGGCCCGGAGCGAGAACAGCGTGGCGAAGGTGATGTAGACGTCGGGGACGATGAAGAAGAATAGACCTTCTGCGAATCCCCAGAGGAAGCCGACTTTGCGCGCCAGCCGTTCGTCGCGCGCGACGCGCCGGATCGAATCGTCCTCGTTCGCTGCGGAAGCGGCCGGCGATTCCCGCGAATCGGTTACGGGACGTACCCTTGCCGGACCGCGTGGATGAAATCAGTGGAGGCCGGCTCCGCGCCGGCCTTGCGCACTTCTGCGGCGACCTGTCCGCGGTGGTACACCGAGTGCATGACGACGTGCATCAGGATGTCGCCGGCGCGGCTCTGCCAGGATTCTCCCTTGGAGTTGACGTAGTCGATGCGCTCGGCGAGCCCCTCGGCCGGGACGGCGTCGAAATAGCGCTTCCAGGCTCCGGGCAGCTCGCGCGTGCGGGCCTCGCACTCGGAGAGCCCGATCTGCGGCCATACGACGACCCGTTCGCCCGAACGCCGCAGCCGGGAGAGCCAGAGCTGCTCGACCGCGACCACGTGCGCGAAGAGCCTCAGAGGCTGGGAGGCCGTCTCCGGGACCGCGCGGAGTGACGCGAGCGTCTCGTGATTCGCCCAGGCGTCGTACTCGAAGAGGCGGCGAAGAGTTGCCAGGTCCACGGATCCCTCCCCCGGCCGGTCCGTCTCAGCGCGGCCAGCTCTCCCCGGGCGCGAGCTCGACGACCTCGGTGTCGAGCTTCCGCTTCGCGAGCTCCCGGCGCAGGTCCTCCGCCGTTCCGGGAAGCGCCGCGAAGCTCTTCCAGTGCATCGGCACGACGCGCGGGGCGGCGAGGAGCTCGCAGGCCTTCGCCGCCTCGCGCGGGCCCATCGTGTAGAAGTCCCCGATCGGGAGCAGCGCGAGGTCCGGCGCATAGAGCTCCCCGATCAGGGCCATGTCGGAGAAGACGTTCGTGTCGCCGGCGTGGTAGATCCGGAAGCCGTCCTCGAAACCCATGACGTATCCGCAGGGGTCCGCGGGGAAGTTCGTTTCTTTTCCGGCTCCCGAGGTGCCGGCGGAGTGCACGGCGTGGACCATGCGGAACTCGACGTTGGAGACCCGCTGGCTTCCGCCCTTGTTCATCCCGGAGATGTTCTCGACGCCTTCGGCGCTGCAGTGCAACGCGAGCTCGTAGATGCCGACGACCGTCGCGCCGGTCTTCTTCGCGAGCGGGATCCCGTCCTCGCCGAAATGGTCGAAGTGCCCGTGGGTCGCCGCGATGACGTCCACTTTTCCGAGGTCGAGTCCTTTCGGGAAGCTCGGATTGTTTCCGATCCAGGGGTCCACGACGACGCGTACGCCCTCGGGAGACTCGATCAGGAAAGCCGCGTGCCCGAGCCAGGTGACGCGGCCTCCGAAGTCCTTCCGCTCGCGCGCGCTCAGAGGGATCCCCACGCGACCCGCGGTGCGAGCGCGCGCACGTAGCGCTCCAACCGGTCGCGGTCGGCTTCCGTGAACCGGCCGGGCTCGGGAGAATCCACGTCGAGCACGCCGCGCAGGGCGCCTCCATCGAGGATCGGCACGACGATCTCCGAGCGGGACGCCGGGTCGCAGGTGATGTGCCCGGGGAACCGCTCGACGTCCGGGACGATCACCGTCTCGCGGCGCAGGGCCGCCGTGCCGCAGACGCCCTGGCCGAGACGGATGCGCACGCACGCCGGCTTCCCCTGGAAGGGCCCGAGCACCAGTTCCTCCCCGCGGAGCAGGTAGAAGCCGCACCAGTTGACCCGTTCGAGAGACTGCGCGAGCAGCGCCGCGGCGTTGGAGAGGTTTGCCAGCGCGTCGGACTCTCCCTCGAGCAGGGCTTCGAGGGATCGGACGAGATCTCCGTCCGCATCCGGTTCGGAAGATGTCTGCACGGGCGAATTCTATCCGTCGCTTTCGCTCGCTCCCGCGGCGCGACGCTCCTCCGAGGGCGGAGACTCTTCGCGCCGCGACCCCGGTCGGTGCCGCTCATTTAGCATCGCGCCGTGAACCCCCTGCGCGGCCGAACCCTCGCGGCCTATGCCCTGCCGCGAAACGGTGTCAACCGATAGGAGCCTCGTCAGGAAGCCGGCGCCGGCCCGATGAGGCGCCGGAAGCGCCGCGCGTCCCGGAAGCGCGGCAGGTTGTTGAAGAGGACATACGCGGTCCCCTGCCCCGGAAGCA
>JBHENW010000076.1:0-42427 GCA_046261875.1 Thermoanaerobaculia bacterium
GTCCCCCTGGCCGCCCTCCTCAAGGAGGCCGGGCACCGCGTGACGGGGAGCGACGGGCCGCTCTATCCCCCGATGTCCACCCTGCTGGAACGGCTCGAAGTCCCGGTCGCCCGGGGATTCGCCGCGGAGCATGTGCCGGCCGACTGTGACGCCGTCATCGTCGGCAACGCCGCCCTGCGGGACAACGTCGAGGCCGCGGAAGCGTATCGGCGCAACCTCGCTGTCCTCTCGATGCCACAGGCAATCCGCGAATACCTGCTGCCCGGAAAGACGCCGGTGGTCGTCACCGGGACCCACGGGAAGACGACGACCTCGGCCCTCGTCGCCTGGCTCCTTCTGGACTCCGGGCGGGATCCGGGGTTCCTCGTCGGGGGAGAAATGATCAACCTGGGCCGCGGATACCGACGCGGAGCGGGTCCCCATTTCGTCCTCGAGGGGGACGAGTACAACGCCTCCTTTTTCGACCGCGGGCCCAAGTTCCTGCACTACGCGCCGCGCCACCTCTTCGTCGGCAACATCGAGTTCGATCACGCGGACCTCTTCGCCGATCTTCCCGCGGTGACCGAAGCGTTCCGCGCCGTCGTACGGCTCGTCCCGCCGGAGGGTCGGATCGTGGCGAACGCCGAGGACGAGCGCGTCGGCGACGTGCTGCGGGAAGCCCGCGCTCCGGTCGTCCGCGTCTCGCCGGAAAATCCCGCGGCCGAAATCGCGGCGCGGGAGATCGAGCCTTCGCCCGACGGCACCCGCTTCACGCTTCTGGAGGCAGGGCACGACGCGGGACGCCTCCACTCCCCCCTAGTCGGAATGCACAATCTCCGCAACACGCTCGGCGCGATCGCCCTCGCGCGCGGTCTCGGCCTGACCGTCGAGGAGATCGCCCGGTCTCTTCCGCGATTCGCAGGCGTGCGCCGGCGCCTCGAGGTGAAGGGCGAGACCGGCGGCCTGACGATCGTGGACGACTTCGCGCACCATCCGACCGCCGTCGCCGGGACGCTGGCGGCCGCGCGCACGCGCTGGCCCGGACGCCGGATCTGGGCGCTCTTCGAGCCGCGCTCCAACACGGCCGGCCGCCGGCTCTTCCAGGCGGCGTACGCCGAGGCGTTCGCGCAAGCCGACGCGCTCGTGATCGGCCCCGTGTTCCACGCCGGACGGCTTCCCCCGGAGGCGCGACTCGACCGCGATGCATTGATCCGCGACTTCGCGGCCGCCGGCAAGCCCGCCTTCGCTCCGGAGAGCCTGTCCGATGTCCCCAAGATCCTCCGGGGCGCAGCGCAGAACGGCGACGTTCTCATCCTCATGTCCTCGGGCGCCTTCGGCGGCCTGCCCGAGACGCTACTGAAAGAGTTGTCGCAACCCTAGCCCCTAGCCCTCGCGCATTGATCACGAGCGCCGTCCTCCTGCTCCTGGTTTACGCCTCGGGAGGCGTCCTGCTCGCGGCGGTTTCCCGCGCGCTCGGCCGGTCGATCCCGCGCGAGGAGCTCGCGCTGTTTCTCCTTCTCCCCCTGGTTTTCGCCGGCCCGGGACTTTCGCCTGCCGTGACTCCGGTGCCGGTCGACCACGCCATGGAAATACCGCCCTGGAGGTTCCTGCCCCATCCGCCGGTTCACAACCCGGCTCTCACAGACACGGCAACGCAGTTCGCTCCCTGGGCCAAGGCGGTGCGGATGGCGTGGAAGGAAGGGGAGATCCCGCATCGCGACCGCTGGAACGGATGCGGCACGCCCCTGGCGGCGAACGGCTCCTCGGCGGCCTTCTCGCCGATCACGGTCCTCCAGTTCGCGTTCCCTCTCGCGCGAGGGTTCCTCTTGGCGGCTCTTCTCAAGCTGCTGCTGGCCATGGTGGGGACATGGCTGTGGCTGCGCGAGATCGGACGCTCCCGCGAGGCGGCGTGCTTCGGCGCGGTCCTCTTCTCCCTCTCCTTTGCCATGACCGTATGGATCTACCATCCCGCGACCGCCGTCATCTGCCTCTGGCCCTGGGCGCTCTTCGGCATCGAGGCGCTCGCGGATGCTCGGATCTCGCGCCGGGCTTTTCTCCTGCTCGTCGCCGTGCTGACGCTCTGGCCGCTCTCCGGGCATACGGAAAGCGCCGCCATGGGCGCTCTCTTCGGAGCCCTCTGGCTTCTCGGGCGATTGATCCTCCGCACACTTCCCCGGCCCCGGCGCGTGATCCTCGGCGCGGCCGCCGCATCGCTCGCGGCTCTCGGTCTGTCGGCGTTCTCGCTGCTCCCCCAGTGGCTGGCCATCCAGGCTTCGAACCGGCTCGCGATCGCCGAAGATCCCCGGCACCTGGAGTACGTGCCGTGGGTGCCGTACCGCCCGGGATGGCTGGGCGGATTCGTGACGACGCTCTTCCCGCAGGCCTACGGCGACTACATCGCCGCTCCCATGATCCCGGGCGCCGCCGGATCGATCACCGAGATGGGATTCGGGTATTTCGGCCTCGTCGGCGCCGCCCTCGCCCTCGGCTTCCTTCGTCCCGGTTCGAGGCGCCCGCGCGACGCCTGGGTGCTCCTCGCCCTGATGATCTACGGCCTCGGAGCGGCGATGGGGATCCCGCCCTTTCGCTTTCTCACCGAAAGCCTCCCGGGGCTCGGCCTGGCGCCTCCGCTCCGGTTCCTGCTCTTCGTGTCCGTGGCGGGCAGCGCGCTCGCCGCCTTCGAGCTGGACCGTCTTCGCGAGGATCTGCGAAGGACCCGCGGCGCCGGCGTTCTCGCCGCCGGAATCCCCCTCGCGCTGGTCGCAGCGGCGCTCGCCGTGTTTCTCCACTTTCGACCAGCGCACGCCGCCGCCGGAGGGCTGCCCGCGCAGCGCGCGGCTCTCGGGTGGGCCCTGGCGATTCTCATCGCCGCCGCGTCGACGCTCGCCGCAATGGTCATCGCACGCCGTGAGCGGGACCGGAACGCTCTCGTTCTCGCTCTCACCGTCCTCGCGGCCGCCGAGCTGCTGCAACAGGGAATGCGGCTCTACCGCTTCCAGCCGCTCACCTTGCTCTATCCGGAGACGCCTCTCATCCGGTTCCTGCACGGACAACCGCGGCCCTTCCGGGTGGCCGGCGTCCAGGGCGCGCTCCTGCCGAACTCCAACGTCTTCGCCGGTCTCGAGGACATCCGGACGCACGATCCGGTCGAGCGACGTGACTACGTCGAGTTCCTCGACGCGACCGCCGGCTATTTCCCGCCGGATTACTTCAAGGTCCTGCGCGACTTCGGATCCCCCGCGCTGGACTTCCTGAACGTCCGATACCTGATCTCCGAGAAGACGAATGAGGCGCTGCCGGCCAAGTGGAATCGCGTGTATGCGGGGGCGGATGGGGCGGTGTTCGAGAACTCCGCGGTGCTGCCACGCATTTTCGCGCCCGCGCGAGTGCAGGTCGTGGCGCGCGATCCGCGCGGGGCGCGGGTCACCCACGCCCTGCGCGAGTTCGGTTCACCCCTCGGCGACTTTCTCCTCCGAGGCCTGTTCGCCGATGAGGCGATCGCGCTCTCCACCCACGAAGCCTTCCCGACGCACGGGCAAAGCTTCTCCAACGGACGGCTGAGGATGACGGGCCTGACCGAGTCGTCCAACCGCGTCGCGTTTCGGGCCCTCGTCTCCGAGGGGGCGACGATCGCCGTGACCAGCTACGTGCAGGACGCGGGCTGGTCCGCGCGCGCGGGAGGACGGGAGCTGCCGACCGGATTGGCGAACGGCCCGTTCCTGGCTTTGCTCCTTCCGGTCGGCGAATACGACGTCGAGCTCCGATACTCGGCGCCGGGATTCCAGACGGGTGCGGCCGTTTCGATCGCGGCGGCAGCGGCCGGAGCCGGCGCGTGGGCGTATGGATGGACACGGCGGCGCCGCCGGGGAGTTCCCGCCGAGACGGGGGTCGGATAGGTTGTCCGCGTGCAGAATCCGGCTTCAAGCGCCCCGTCGGTCGAGCTGTCCGTCGTGATGCCGTGCCTCAACGAGGCGGAAACGCTCGCCGATTGCATCGCGCAGGCGCGCCGTACGCTCGATGAGCACGGCATCGCCGGGGAGATCGTCGTCGCGGACAACGGCAGCACGGACGGCTCCGCCGAGATCGGGCGGCGGCTCGGGGCCCGCGTCATCCACATCGGCCCGCGCGGTTACGGACACGCGCTCATGGGCGGCATCGAGGCGGCGCGCGGAAAGTACGTGCTGATTGGAGACTCGGACGGGAGCTACGATTTCTCCGAAGTCCCTCGGTTCCTCGAGAAGCTGCGCGAAGGGTTCGACCTCGTCCAGGGCTGCCGACTGAAGGCGGGCGGCGGACGCGTTCTGCCCGGCGCGATGCCGGCCCTCCACCGGTTCTGGGGCAACCCGATGTTCTCGAAGATGGCGCGCCTCTGGTTCCGGGCTCCGATCCACGACATCCACTGCGGGATGCGCGGGCTGTCACGGGACCTCTATGCCCGGTTGGACCAGCGCTGCACAGGGATGGAGTTCGCCTCCGAGATGATCATCAAATCGACCCTCCGCGGGGCGCGGATCGCCGAAGTTCCCATCACCCTGCGGCCCGATCGGCGGAAATCGGGGCGGAGGCACCTCAGGACTTTTCGGGACGGATGGCGCCATTTCCGGTTTTTTCTGCTGTACAGCCCCCGCTGGCTTTTTCTCCTCCCGGGCGCTTTGCTCGTCGTTCTGGGCGTCATCGGGTACGCCATCGCCATGCCGCAGCGGAGGATCGGGGGCGTCGTGTTCGACGTGCACACGCTTCTCTTCGCGAGCCTCGCGGTCGTGGCAGGCTACCAGTCGATCCTGTTCGCCGTGTTCACGAAGATCTTCGGCATCACGGAGGGTCTCCTTCCCCAGGACTCGCGGATGGAGCGCCTTTTCCGGGTCGTCAATCTCGAGCGCGGGCTCCTGGCGGGAGGCCTCGTCATGCTCGCCGGCCTCGTCCTTCTGCTCGGCGCCGTCAACCAGTGGCGCCTCGAGGGGTTCGGGCCGCTCGATTACCAGCGCACGATGCGATGGGTGATCCCCGGCGTGACGCTCACGACGGTCGGTTTTCAGACCATCCTCTCGAGCTTCTTCCTGAGCGTGCTCGGGCTGAACCGTCGCTGATGCTGCTCGAGTCGATTCACGGGAGCTGCGTTTTCCCACGCCGTGTCCGGGTGCTGGCGGACCACCTCGCCGCGTTGATCCCGGAAAACGCCCGCGTGCTGGACGTCGGCAGCGGAGACGGCCGCGTGGGCCGGGCGATCGGGCAACGGCGCTCCGACCTCGACATCCGCGGGATCGACGTCCTTCCGCGAAAGGATCCCGCCATTTCCACCGAGATCTTCGACGGCCGGACGATTCCCTTCCCCGACGCGAGCTTCGACGCCCTCCTCTTCATCGACGTCCTGCACCACACGGAGGATCCGACCCGCCTCCTCCGCGAGGCCGCGAGGGCGTCGCGGACCTTCATCCTGATCAAGGACCACCGGGCGGACGGTGCCTTCGCCTCCGCGACGCTGCGCTTCATGGACCGCGCCGGCAACGCGCGGCATGGAGTCGCTCTGCCATACAACTACTGGCGCACCCGGACCTGGCGGGAGACCTTCCAGGCCCTCGGGCTGGACGTCGACGTCTGGAAGCCGCACCTCGGGCTCTACCCCGCCCCGGCGTCCTGGCTCTTCGACGGGGAGCTGCATTTCCTCGCGCGGCTGCGCGTCGGACGAGAAAAGGGGAAAAGGTAGGCGTTGAGCAGAGCCGAGCGGGCTCCCGTCCGGGCGTCCCTTCTCTGGGCGACGCTGGGGGCGGCCGGGCTGGCGCTCTACCTGTGGCCGGCCTTCTCCGGGCCGCCCGTGCTCTGGTCCGACAGCCTCCGGGATCTGGAATGGGCGCGGGAAGGCATCGGGCTGTGGAAGCCGCCGCCGCCCGGAGACCTGCACCTCGCCAAGCCCGGCTACCTGCTGCTGTTGCGCGCCGAGATGGCCTTCGCGCCCTTCCTCGCCGAGCCGCGCTCCGTGGTGCTCGCGCAGTCGCTCCTGCTCTGGCTCTCGATCACGGCCACCGCGATGTTCGTGGCACGCCGGTTCGGGACGTGGGCCGGCGCCGTCCTGTGCCTCGCGCTCCTCTCCTTCCTGAGGCTGCGCGACGCATCGAGCGCCGTCATGACGGAAGCCCCGTCGGCCGCGCTGCTGCTCCCCTTCGCGGCGGCCGTTCTCCTTCGCGAGAGGACCGGGCGCGGAAGCTTTCTCTTCTCCGGAGCCGCGGCCGGGCTCCTCTTTTGGGTCCGGCCCAACCTCGGAGCGGTCGCTTTCGGGCTCGCCGTGATCGCCGCCTCGGTCCGGTGGCGGCCCCTCGCCCTCGTGGTCGTCTCGTTCGCGGCTTTTGTGACGGCCGGGTGGCTGGCCACGCGGCCCGCGGCCGGTGAAGATCCTCGCCGCGGGATCGCCTACCCGCTCCATGCCGCCACCGCGGAGTACTACTGGCTGCCGTCGCTCGGAGAGTGGCCCGAGGCCCCCTCCGAGAGGGAGCGCGGAGAAGAGACGCTGCGGCGCGCGGGGGCGAACTGGAAGGCCTTCCTCTCCCGGCCCGGCCCGGACACGGGTCGCGAGCTCTCGTGGAGGGCGTTCCACGGGATCTTCTCGACCGAGTTCTACGATGCGCGCTGGTCGAGGACCTATCGCGCGCTGGACACGCTCTCGCGCCTGCTCGCACCGTTTCTCGTGGCGGGCTCGCTCGCCCTCCTCCTCTCGTTTCCGTTTGCCGACCGCCGGCTCAACCTCGCCGGCGTCTTCCTTCCGGCGGCCCTGATCGCCCAGAACCTGGCCCTGGGGTCGCACCCGCGGTACGTGCTCCCTTTTCTTCCGGTCGTGTTCCTCCTGGCGGTCCTCGCCGTCGCCCGGTTGCGGACGGCGAGTGTGCCCCGCCGCCTGACTCCCGCGGCTGTCTTCGCGGGGCTCGCGGCCGGCCTCTTCTCGCTGCCCGCTCTCCTGGATTGGGAATGGGGGCAGGTCGAGGCATCCGGGGTCCGCATCGTTCAGCCGATCCGGCGCGGCCGGCTGCCCGTGCGCGAGCCCGCGTCGTTTCACGCGAGGATCGCCGCTCCCCTCGTGCCGACGACGGCTCAGCTCGAAGTTCGCGGCCCCGGAGGGCAGCTGCTCTATTCGAGCGCCCGCGACCCGGCCCGGGAAAGGCCGGTGATCTCCTTCGCGCTGCCGCAGTGGTTGCTCGATGCGAATCGGAAAGCGGACGTGGATCTGCATTTCGCGGCCGGGGGGGAATACGGCCCGGTCCACTTTCTCCTCTTTCCGGTCATCCCCCCGCCGTGGGCGCGCCTGGCGCGTCGCGAAGGGTCCCGGGATCTTTCTCCGGCGACCGGGATTCGCTTCGGCTCGCTCGACTGGTGGGCGCACGCGGACGGGGCGCCGCACGCCCGAAGAGCCCACCGCTCCGAGCCCCCAGGACGATAGCCGCCACCGGAAAGAGGGCGGCGGCGGTCCGGGCAAAGGAGGCCTGCGCGTGCCACACCGCGCCGTAGATCGACAGCGTCGGGATCACGGCATAGATCAGGATCTGCGCGGTCAGCGGCACGAGCAGCAGGTCCGCCGGCCCCCGGAGGGTGACGGTCAGCAGGAGCGCGACGGCGATCAGGGGAACGGCCGCCTGGACGACCTCGACGGTGAGCAGCCGGTTCGCCACCTCCGCCGTCCGGCCCGCAAGCTCGGCCCAACGCTCGCGCAGGAGGAGCGTGAAGTCGAAGTCGCGGTGATCCAGATCGCCGGCCGCGGCGCGAAAAAGCGCCAGGTGCCCTGCCGCCGGTAACAGGAGCGCGACGAAGTCGAGGCTCCGCGAGCGGCCCCTCCTCCGGGCGGGCAGGAGGAGCATCGTCGCGGCGAGCAGCGCGACGTAGAGGAGCCCTTCCTGCTTCATGGCCGCGCAGAAGAGGGAGCCGAGGGCGAGGCGCACGCGCACGGAGGCGGAGGACTCCTCCCGGGCGTCGAGGAACGCGCAGGAGAGCAGGACGATGCCGAACGCCAGCGGGATGTCCGCCATGCCGACGTGCCCGGCGCGGTAGAGCGGCAGAAAGAGGCCGATGAGCGCGGCGGCGACCGCCCCGGCGAGACGGCCGGCGCGGCGGGTGAGGAAGCCGTAGGCGGCGAGGATGGTCCCGACGTGGAACGCCGGGTAGAGCAGGGCGAGCGCCCGGTCGTTCCAGTCGCGCGCGAAAGCGGCGAGCGACGCGAAAAGGAGGGGAAGGAGCAGAGGGTATTCGGGGTGCGACCAAGCGAGGGCGGGATCGCGGAAGAGCGCGTCCGGGATGCGGCCCGCAAAGAAGATCGTCTTGCCTTTCAGCCCCCAGATCGCGAGGAAGTCCGTCGCCCACATCGGCTCGGAGAGGGCCGAGAGCGCGAAGAGGAGCGCTCCGGCCGCCGCGGCGGCGACGCAGGCGAGCCGGAGCCATTCCGGCGTCTCGCGGCGCGGTGCGTCGTAGCGCAACGCGCGGCTGCGGCGCCGCAGCAGAAGCGCGATGGTCAGGATCACGCCCTCGGCCAGCAGCAGCTTGCGGGGCCCCGGGTGGAGACGCAAGGCGATCCCGGTCGCGTAGAGGGCGGCATGGATCAGGAGCCCGCACGCGAATGCCCAAGCCGCGCGCTCGGCGCGCGCCAGCCCTCGGGTGAAGAAGCGCGAGACGGCGTACCCGACCGCGGTCGCTGCGGCCAGGGCCAGCAGCGTCGCCGTCATCGCCGGAGCAGTACGCCGCCCGGCAGCTTGCGGGACTTTTCAGCCGGTGAACCCGGGCCGTAGAGCGCCCGGTATCCCGAGCGCTCATGCGACGCCGTCACGCGCCTCGGCGCGAGCGTGTAGTGCGCCTGGTACGTGTAGAGCTCGTTGCTGCGCGGCGCCGCGACCGCAAGGGGAGCTCCGTCGGGCGCGGACGCGTCCGCCGCGTACAGGAACGGACCGTACGCCGGGTCGAAAGCGAACCCGGTTCCGTCCAGCCGCGAGTCCACGCCGGTTACCGCGACCCGCGCCCGGCGGACGGCGTCGCGCCAGAGCCCACGAACCTCCGAGACGGCGAGCAGGAGGAGCGCGAGGGCGGCGGCGGTCCGGCGGGCTCTCACGCCGCCGAGGCGCCGAGCTCGCGGACCGCGTTGGCGAGCACGCCGATCCCTTCGATCTCCACCTCGACGAGGTCCCCCGCGGACAGCGCTCCCACTCCGGCCGGCGTGCCGGTCAGGATGAGGTCCCCCGGATACAGCGTCATCATCCGAGAGACATAGGAGAGAAGGAACGCCGGGGAGAAGACCATGTCCGACGTCCGCGCGGACTGTTTCACGGCGCCGTTCACGCGCGTCTCGATCGCGAGGTCGGAGGGATCCAGGTCCGTCACGACGCACGGACCGACCGGGCAGAAGGTGTCGAAGGACTTCGCCCGCGCCCACTGCCCGTCCCTCTTCTGGAGGTCGCGCGCCGTGACGTCGTTGGCGCAGCACACGCCGGCGAGCGCGTCGAGCCACCGATCCTCCGCCCAGCCCTTGATCGGCAGGCCGATGACGAGGGCCAGTTCCCCCTCGTAGTGCACATCGCGCGATTCGGGCGGGAGCACGATGCTCCCCCCGTCCAGGATCACGGAGGACGGCGCTTTGAGGAAGAGGACCGGCTCCTCCTGGGGAACGGGGTTGCCCAGCTCCGCCGCGTGCTCCCTGTAATTGCGGCCGACGGCGACGATCTTGGTCGGCGGTCCCGGCAGCTCCGCCGCTCCGAAGGAGAGACGCGTCACACGCGCCACGCTTCCTGCGTCAGGGTCGCGGTGAAGATCTCCCGCGCGTCCCCGCGCAGGGTCACGTCGATCAGGCGCCCCTCCTCCTCGCGGAAGTCCACGGTGAAGTCCACGCCGCTTTTCGTCCCGCACGTCACCGGAGGGGAAACGAGCCCGAGGCGGGCGGCGACCGCCGCCGATGCGACGACGCCGGACCCGCAGGCCAGCGTCTCGGCTTCGACGCCGCGCTCGTACGTCCGGACGCGGATTCCGCCGGAGTCGTCGGCGCGCACGAAGTTGACGTTCGCTCCGTCGGGCATCAGAGGATGGCGGCGCAGCGCCGGTCCGAGCGCTTCGACCGGCAACGACTCGAGGTCCTTTTCGACGAAGAGGACGAGGTGCGGTACGCCCACGTGCATCGGCGTCCCGGCCGGTGGCAGGCCTTCGCCTTCGACGTGGATCGGGTCCCCGGGCAGCGGGAGCGGGGGCAGATGGAGGGTGACGTCGTCCTCTTCCACGACCGCCGGGATCGGCCCGAAGCCCGTTTCCAGGACCGGGGCTTTGCCGCTCACGAGGCGGCGCGAGACGGCGTATCGCGCGGCGCATCGCGTTCCGTTCGCGCAAAAGGAGGCGATGCGGCCATCGGCGTTGTAGTAGTCGAGGCGCACGCGGTCCGCCTCCCCTCCGGACAGGAAGAGGACGCCATCCGCGCCGACGGAGAGACCGCGCCGGCAGATCAGAGCGAGGCGGCGCTCGTCCTCGGGCGTCAGCCGCCGTCCATCCGCCTCGAACAGGATGAAGTCGTTGCCGCCCCCCGTCATCTTGACGAACCGGTCGGGCAGCGCCATGGAGGGCATCCTACCCAACAGATCAGAAGGGCTCGGCGACCGCCTCCGGCGACGGAGGGCTGCGGTTGCCCGCAGCGTCGACCGCGACGACCGCATAGCGGTAGCGCACGCGCGGGCGCGCCGACTCGTCGGTGAAGAACGTGTCCGCGATCGGACCGGGCGTCAGCGGTACGACCGCCGCGTCCCCTTCCGCGCGGAAGACGAGATAACCGGCCAGATCGGGCGCCGCCACGGGATCCCAGAGGACGCGGACGAGGTTCCCTTCGGGCAGCACGTCCACGCGGGCCGGCGTCGGGGGCGGGAACACGTCGCGGTGCGACAGCGAGACTTCGTCGGCGGGCACCCCTTCGACCTGGCTCTTTTCGGGATGCGCCGCGCGAACGGTGTATGCGAGCTCGCCGTAAGGAGCGGTCGTATCGGCGAAGGCGGTCTCGGAGACCGGCTCCGGGTTGAGCGGCGCGCCGTACTCCTCGGCGGGGAGGATGCGCCGGTAAACGCGGTACCCGCCAGGCTACAGCGCTTTTCCGGCGACGTCGGTCGCCACCGGCGACCACTCGAGGGAGACCTTCCCCGCCTCGGGCGTTGCGCGGAGGCCGACCGGCGCCGCCGGAGGGACGGCCGGCGAAAGGATGGCGATGTTCGAGAGCGGGCTGCGCTCGCCGTTGCGGCGCTGGGCGATCACGGCCCAGGCGATCGCGGACGGCGGAGTGCGGCCTTCCAGAAGCGGTCGGAGCGAGTCCTCGTAACGGAGCGTCGCTCCCCGGGTTTGCCGGGCCAGCGCCGGGATGGTGAGCCGTTCGAGAATCGCGGCCTCGGCCAGGAATGCCTGCTCCGCGAGTCGGACGCTCTGCGCCGCGCGGCGCTCCGCGGCGCCGGGCGCATCGTCGCCCGGTACGCCCCCCGACGGGGGCTTGCGCGGCGTCGTGATCGCCGGAGAGGGGTCCACGGCCCTGTAGACCTCGATCGCTTCCAGGTCCGTCAAAGGCTCGCCCGTCAGGAGCCGGTCGGGGTAGGAGAAGGCGAGGAACGCCGACAGACCTTCCTGCTCGACCGCCAGGTCGGAGGCCGCGCGCGGTCCGCGCGGCACGGGAGCCTGCGGGTCCCCTTTCTTGCCGCAGTCGGCGAGGCCGCAGACCGAAAGGAGAACGAGGAGGCAGACGCGCGAGCGAGCCCTTCCCGCCGCGCGGCGCGACGCCGCGCCGAGCGCGGCCCTCACAGGACGTAGCGGGAGAGGTCCTCGTCCTTGACGAGATCGGTCAGCGCCGCCCGAACGTCGTCCACCTCGATGCGGATGGCCCGGCCGGAGTTCTCCGGCCCTGCGAAGGAGATGTCTTCGAGGAGGCGCTCGAGGATCGTGTGGAGGCGCCGCGCCCCGATGTTCTCCAGCGCGCGGTTGACGCGTTCCGCGTCCCGCGCGATCTCACGGATCGCTTCCTCGGAGAAGCCCAGGTCCACGTTCTCCGCCGAGAGCAGCGCCCGGTACTGCTTGAGCAGCGCGTTCTCGGGCTCGGTCAGGATGCGAACGAAGTCTTCTTCCGTGAGCGAGTCCAGCTCGACCCGGATCGGGAAGCGCCCCTGCAGCTCCGGGATCAGGTCCGAGGGCTTGGAGACGTGGAAAGCGCCCGCGGCGATGAAGAGGACGTGGTCTGTCTTGACGAAGCCGTACTTCGTGTTGACCGCCGTGCCCTCCACGATCGGGAGGAGGTCGCGCTGGACCCCTTCGCGCGAGACGTCCGGGCCGCGGCCGGATTCGCGGCCGGCGACCTTGTCGATCTCGTCGAGGAAGACGATGCCGGCCGACTGCGCCCGCTCGACGGCCTCCCGGGCGACTTGTCCGGGGTCCACGAGCCGCCCCTCTTCCTCGGCCTGGAGGATCTCGCGGGCCTCGGCGACGCTCGTCTTGCGCCGCTTCTTCTTCCCGCCGAAGAGACCGGGGAGCATCTCCTTGACGTTGATGTCCATCTCCTCGACGCCCTGGTTCGTGACGATCTCGAAGGACGGAAAGGTCTTGTCCGCGACCTCGACCTCCACCATCCGCTCCTCGAGCTTCCCGTCGCGGAGCAGCATCCGCAGCTTCATGCGCGTCTGCTCCGCCTCGCTGTCCGGCAGCGCCGGGAGGAGCAGGTCGAGGATGCGCTGCTCGGTGCGAGCCTTGGCGCGGTCGCGGATTTCCGCCGTCTTCTCTTCGCGCACCATCTGCACGGCGACTTCGGTCAGGTCGCGGACGATCGATTCGACGTCGCGGCCGACGTAGCCGACCTCCGTGAACTTGGAGGCCTCGACCTTGAGGAACGGCGCGTCGGCCAGCCGCGCGAGCCGGCGCGCGATCTCGGTCTTCCCGACGCCCGTGGGCCCGATCATCAGGATGTTCTTGGGAAGGATCTCGCGGGCCATCTCGGGCTCGAGCTGCTGCCGGCGCCAGCGGTTGCGCAGCGCGACGGCAACCGCCTTCTTCGCCCGCTTCTGGCCGATGACGAATTTGTCCAGCTCCGCGACGATCTCGCGGGGCGTGCGGGCGCCCGCCGTAGGCTTCTGGACTTCGGCCGCTTTCTCTCCGGGCATCAAAAACACCATGTCATGCCCTGTTTTTTCGCCTGGGCCAGAATACCAGAGGCTTTGCGGCTAGATCTCCTCGAGGGTGATCTTGTCGTTCGTGTAGATGTCGATCGTGGCCGCGATCCCGAGCGACTCGCGCGCGATGTCCGAGGCCGAGAGCTCCGGCCGGTGCTTGAGGAGCGTGCGCGCCGCAGCCAGGGCGAAAGCCCCGCCGGATCCGACGGCGAGCACGCCTTCTTCCGGCGAGATGAGGTCGCCGGTTCCCGAGACGAGCAGCGAGGTTTGTCTGTCGGCGACGATGAGCAGCGCCTCGAGCTGGCGGAGCATCTTGTCCGTGCGCCAGTCCTTGGCGAGCTCGATGGCGGAGCGCTCCAGGTTGCCGCGATGCTCCTCGAGCTTCGCCTCGAATCGGGAGAAGAGCGCAAAGGCATCGGCGGAGGAGCCCGCGAACCCCGCGAGGACGCTGCCGCCGGCGATGCGGCGGATCTTCGCGGCGGTGTGCTTCATGATGGTCGTTCCGACGGTGACCTGGCCGTCCGACGCCATCGCGACCTTTCCGTCATGGCGCACGCAGACCACGGTCGTGGAGTGCCAGTCGAGGCGCGTCATGGAATCAGGATAACGGAATCGCCTACTTCCGCGCGGCGAGCGCCCGGAGGCCCGCTTCGACCACGGCCTCTTCCTCGCCGGGCCGGGCCGGCGGCGCATCCGCCACCGCGACGTCCGGCGCGACGCCGCGTCCCTCGTACGAGCGGCCTTCCGCGTCCTCGATCGCGCGCTGCGTGATCCAGAGCGTCGAGCCGTCGGGGAGCGCATAGGACCCCGCTCCCCCGCTCGCCATTCCCGCGGTCGTCTCGCCGACGATCGGCCCGATCGCATGGGCGCGGAACTTCAGCGCGAGCGCCTCGCCGGCGCTCGCCGTGCCGGAGTTGACGAGCAGTGCGACGGGGAGGGGCCGGTATTCGGGAGGAGCGAGGCGGCGGCCTTCCCGCGTGCGCACCCAGTAGTCCCCGGCGCTCCAGCGGCCGCGGAAAAACGTCGCGAGGATGTTGGGATCGTAGCCGCCGCTGTTGCCCCGAACGTCGAGAACGAAGCCCTCGATCGCCCCCCAACCGGCAAGCGGTCCGCCCGCGCGCTCGACCTCCTCGCGGTCGAGCAGGAGATCGACGACGGCGAGCGCCGTCTCGGCGGAAATGCCCCAGAGCCGCGCGTAGCCGAAGCTCCGGCCGGCGCGGCGGATGACGCGGGCGCTCTTCCAGACGAGGCTCTGGCCCGGCTCCTCAGCCGCCCGCTGGAGGCGGTCCGTGCGCGGCGCCGCGGCCCCCGCCGGCTGCCACGTGAGTGAGAGCTCGGAAGCCGGCGAGCCTTCGAAGACGAGAAAGAGCCGGCGGAAGTCCACCCGATCCTTCCCGTACTTCTCACCGTTCACCTCGAGGATCCGGTCGCCCAGCTTCATCCCGGCCCGCGCGGCCGGAGAGTCGGGCAGGACGCCTTTGACGGCGTAACCCCCGGAGTCCTGGCCGATGCGCAGCCCCGCCGTGCCCCAGGAGCGGGACCGGTACGCGCCGCGCGGGAGCCGGAACGTGTGCGAGTCGGCGAGAACCGCGAGGAGCCGGTCGTACACCCGGTCCCGCTCCCGCTCCGAGGAAGCGGCGGGCAGCTCCTCCGCGGCGCGCGCGACGGCCCCTTTCCAGTCGGCGCCCTTCAACTGCGGATCCCAGAAGGTCTCGCGAACGCGCCGGTCGATCTCCGCGAGCACTGGAGGGGCCTCGGCGACCCGCGACGCCGCGGCGCATCCGGCGAGGATCGCCGCCACGGCGAGCGCCGATACGGCGCCTCGCGCGCTCCGTCCCCTCACGCTTTGGGGTGCGCCTGGCGGTACACCTCGCGCAGCCGCGCGATGTCCAGGTGCGTGTACTGCTGCGTCGTCGAGAGCGAAGAGTGGCCGAGCAGCTCCTGGATCGCGCGCAGGTCGGCGCCGGCCTGCAACAGGTGCGTCGCGAAGGTGTGCCGCAGCGCGTGCGGCGAGATGTCCGCGGGCAGCCCGGCGGCGCGCAGGCGAGACTTGAGCAGGCGCGCCATCGAGCGCGGGGTCAACCGCCCTCCCCGCGCGTTGACGAAGAGCGGCTCCCCCGAGTCCTCCCGGTCTCCCGCGGCGCGCCACCTCGAGCGCGCCGGGAGATACGCCCGGAGCGCGTCCTCCGCTTCCTCGCCGAACGGGACGATGCGCTCCTTGCGGCCCTTGCCGAGGACCCGCACGAGCCGCGCGCCGAAGTCCACGTCCTCCAGGTCCAGGCCGGCGGCTTCCGAGACGCGCAGGCCGGCCGCATACAGCAGCTCGAAAAGCGCGCGGTCCCGCTCCGGAAAGGGCCCGTCCGGCCGGGCTGCGAGCAGATCCTCCGTGTCGGGCATCGTCAGCGCGCGCGGCAGCGTCCGCGGCAGACGCGGGGAGGGCAGCCCGCGCGCGGGGTTCTCCGCGAGGTGCCCCTCGCGGGCGGCCCATCGGAAAAAAGAGCGCAGGGTCGAGAGGTGCCGGGCGAGCGACCGGTTCTTCAGGCCGGCCCGATGGAGCGAGGCCATGTAGGACCGGATCGCGAGCGTGTCCACGCGGGACAGAGGGGCGCCCGCCCCCGCGCTCTCACCGAACTCCCCCTCCCAGAACGCGGCAAAGCGATCGAGATCGGCGCGGTAAGCGCGGGCCGTCTCCTCCGAGTACCGCCTCTCCTCGCGGACGTGTGTGTCGAATGCTCGGATGGCGCCGCCCAGGCTGATCAACTCCGGTCCAGTGTAGCGCCTTGGCAAGACCGGCCAGGGCGTCTGGGGTCGCGACGCACGGAGTCTCCGCCGCGGAACGGGAACTGACGTTCGCGGCGCGAGGAGTCTCCGCCCTCGGAGGAGCCTCGCGCCGCGGGAGCGGAAGCGAGCGAGGGGCGAGGCGAGCGGCGAGCCGGTATGCGAAGCCGCCCGCCGATGCCGAAGGCAGGCCCCGAGCGAGCGAGAGCGACGGCTACAATTCGCCGGCCATGGAGCTGCGTCCGTTCCGCGCCATCCGTTTTTCTCCCGCGATCATCGCGCGCGACGGCCTCGAGAACCTGATCGTTCCCGTCCCGGCCGGGGCGGGCTTCGCGCCGGCCGCCGGCGAACAGGCGTTGAAGGAATCGCTTGCCGCGGGAAGGCTCTGGAAGGAGCGCCGGCCGGGGATGTGGCAGCAGAGTCAGACGCTGGGGACCACCGAGGCGCCTGTCGTCGTCCGGATGCTCGTCGGCCTCGTCCGCGTGGACCCGCCGGGCGACGTCGAGCTCCCCACCCCGGAGCCCGCGCCCGAAGCGCGTGACCTCCGGCTCGTGCGCCTGCGCGAGCTCAAAGCGGACTTCGAGCCAGCGCTGATCCTCACCCGCGCTCCGCTGACGGCCGCCCTCGCGACGACGCGCCGGCCGGACCACTCCGTCACCGACGGGAATGGGGTGCGGCACGACCTGCTGCGCATCACCGACTACGCCGAGCACGTGGAGCTCCAGGGTCTCGTCAAGAACGCGGAGGCAAGCCTCGTGACCGGAGCGGATGACTGGGAGGCCGCGCGGGAGTTCGCGAAGGACGCCGTCGCGGCGAAGATGCCCGGCGCCCGCTACAAGCTCAGCGCGATCGTGGAGGAGTCCGCCGTCGGCGGCCTCGGCCGCCTGCCCCGGCTGTACGCGGGATTTTTCGGTTTCTCGGTGGAAGACCCGGTGTATTGAAGAGGTTTTACCTTTCACCTTTCTTCTTCGCGAACCCCCGCACGTCGTACTTCACGAGGTCCTCGATCTGCTCCTTCGTCAGCTTCTTGCCGAAGGGGGGCATGTCGTCGTCCCCCTTCGTGACGATCTTGATGAGATCGGCGTCGGACTCCTCCGCCTGCCATTCGGGGTCCGTGAAATCCTGGGCCATGAGCTGCTTTCCCTTGGGGGTCTGCCCGCGGCCGTCCTCGCCGTGGCACTTGGCGCAGTACTCCACGTAGAGCGCGGAGGGGTGCGGGTCGGCGGCGTACGCCGTGATCCCGATCGCGACCAGGCCGCCGAAGACGAGTCCTCCGAGAATCCGGGTCCGCCTCATGAATCCCTCGCTTTCTTCATGTCGCGCAGCAGGTGCTCCGGCTCCCAGTTCTCGCCGTAATAGATCGTCGCCAGACGGCCGCGCGGGTCCACGACGGCCACCGCCTGCGTGTGGATGACCTGTCCGCGCTCGGGATAGTAGAGAACCCCGAAGCGCGAAGCGACGTCCGCCACGTCCTGCGGAGATCCGGTGAGGAACTTCCATCGGGCGGGGTCCGCGCCGGCTTTGCGCGCGTACTCCCCCAGGACGGCGGGCGTGTCTTTCTCGGGCTCGACGGTGATGACGAAGAGGCGCCCCGCCGGCTCCTTGCGGAGCATCGCGTCGAGCTTCGAGAACTTCGCCGTCGTCAGCGGGCAGGCGGTCGCGATCGGGCACCGCGTGTAGACGAAGGTCACCGCAAGCGGCTCGCCGCGCATCTGCGACAGCTTCACGGTCTTTCCCGTCTGGTCGGTGAGCGCGAAGTCGGGAACCTCGTCGCCCACGTCTACGGCGCGGTTGGGTTCCGGCGTCACGACATGAACGACCGGCGTGGCGAGCTTCGCGGCCGCGCCCTCTTTCGGAGGCGCCTCGGCGAGGTCCTCCAGCCTGTACCCCGATTCCTCGACGACGAGGGTTCCCTGGACTTCCATCCCCGGACGCAGGCGCTCCAGGACCGCTCGGCTGTTGGGGACGGGAAATACCATCGTCATCGCCGCCATGTAGCCCGGGATCTCCTCGTGCGTGATCGTGACCTCCGAGCGAGCGGCGTCCACGGCGCTCACGACGCCGCGCAGCGGGTATTGCTTCGCGTCGGAAGGAGCCGCCGAGAGGTCTTCCTTCGCGCGGCAAGCCATGCCGGCGGCCAGCAGGACCAGAGTCAGGGCGAGCCGGGATCTCACGCCGCTCTAAATAGCCCGATCCGGCGGGCTATTTCAGGCTTAAGCCGGCTCTTCTATCCGCCGCCTCCGGGCAGCTCGAAGGTGAGGGACGCCCAGAAGCTCTCCCAGTCGGCGTCCTCCGCCGCAATCGGCTCGATGTGCACCGCTTTCACCAGCCACACGCCTCCCGCCGGGAGGCGGAACGCCACGCGGCCGCCGGCGTCCGAGCGCGCGGTGAGCGGGGCGTCGGGCGCTTCCCGCCGGATCGCGACGACGAGGACGTCTGCGGCGGGCTCGCCCCGCAGGAGGACGCGGAACGGGAAGCTCTCGCCCGCCCGCGAGACGTAGGGATTCCTCTCCGAGACGACCTCGAAGGGGAAGCCGAGCGGCATGTCCTTTCCGGCGGTCGAGCCGCCGGCCGCGAGCAGGGATTTCGCGCATCGGGAGAACAGCTCCCGCGAGGGCTTCGCGCTCTCGCCGCGCCGGGCGCGCAGGGCGATCGCCTTCTCCAGTCCCTCCTCCCGCAGGTACTGCTCGAACTTCTCCGCGGGCAGGTCCGCGCGGGCGCTGCGGCTGCGGTAGCCGATCGCCGCGAGTCCCGGCTCCGGAATGGATGCCTGGCCGGCGGGATCCCCGCCTTCCTCGCCGGGGATCTCCCGCTCGCCCGCGGCCGACCGCACGATGAAACGCTCGATGCGCCCGGCGGAGCGCGCGACGCCGTCTCCCCGGAAACGTTCTCCAACGCGAAGTCCCACCCGGACGGCTTGCCCCGCGACCGGCCGGAACGTGGACGGCTCGATCCAGAAATCGTGGGCGGAGGATGCGGCGGCGGCGAGCAGCGCCGCGGCGGCGAGGGCCGGACGGCGAGGGTTCATCGCGCTTCCCCGACTTTCACCGGCGCCGCCGGCGCGTATCGGCCGAGTGCGGCGAGGTCCATGTTGCCTCCCGAGAGGATCACCCCGACCCGCCGGCCGGACAGGTCCGTCTTGCGATGGCGGACGGCCGCCGCCCCGGCCACGCCCGAAGGCTCCACGAGCAGCTTCATCCGCTGCAGCATCCAGGAGAGCGTCTCGATCATCTCGGCATCCGACACGAGCAATACGCGCCGGACGAGCTTTTGGATGATCGGAAAAGTCAGCCGCCCCGGGGCGGTCACCCGCAAGCCGTCGGCGATCGTGGGCGGCACCGGGATCGTCACCCGCTCCCCCCGCTCCATCGACCGTGCCGTGTCGTCGCCCGTCTCCGGCTCGACCCCGTAGATCTCGATTCCGGGCCGCAGGTGCGCCGCGGCGGTCGCGGAGCCCGCCATGAGCCCGCCGCCCGAAATGGGAACGACGAGGACGTCGAGGTCCGGGACCTCCTCGAGGAGCTCCGCCGCGGCCGTCCCCGCCCCGGCCATGATGAGCGGGTCGTCGAAGGGCGGCACCATGAGCGCGCCGCGCTCGCGGCAGATCTCCCCGGCCATGTCGTCGCGGCTCTCGTTCTGGCGGTCGTAGAAGACGACCTGCGCCCCGTAGCCGCGCGTCGCCTCGACCTTGGCCGCGGGCGCGTCGGAGGGCATGACGACGGTCGCGGGCACACCGACCAGCCGGCAGACGAGCGCGACGGCCTGCGCGTGGTTGCCGGAAGAGAAGGCCACGACCTCCCGGACCGGGCCGCGCTCCAACTCGGCCTTGAGCTTGTTGTAGGCGCCGCGGAACTTGAAGGCGCCGGCGCGCTGGAGGTTCTCCGCCTTGAAGAACACGGTCGCGCCGGACTCTTCGTCGAACTGCCGGGACCGGAGGACCGGCGTGCGGTGGGCGACTCCCGCCAGGCGCTCCCGCGCCCGGGCGACGTCGGCGAAGGAGATCGCTTCCGCGCTCAGGACGACAGCGCGGGCGCCGCCGCGACCCGTTCCTTCCACTCCCCGATCGCCGCGAGCGCCCGGTCCACCATCCCGCGTCGCCGCAGGTTGCGATCCCGGATCGGCGAATGGGAGGTGTCCTCCATCAGGCCGAACGTGACGTTCATCGGCTCGAAGGGCTGGTCCACCGGCCGCTCGGAGCAGTGGCGCGCGAGCGAGCCGATCGCCGTCTCGTAAGGAAGCGGCTCGGGCTCGCGCCCCTCCGCGATCTGCGCGAGGGTGATCCCGACGGCGAGGCCGGTCGCTGCGCTCTCGACGTACCCCTCGACCCCCGTGATCTGGCCGGCGAAGAAAATCCTGGGCTCGCGCCGCATCCGCCAGAACCGGTCCAGGTGCGCGGGGGCGTGGATGTACGTGTTGCGGTGGAGCATCCCGTAGCGCACGAAGACGGCGTTCTCGAGCCCGGCGACCTTCCGGAAGATCCTTTGCTGCTCGGGGATCTTCAGCTTCGTCTGGAAGCCGACGAGGTTGTAGTGTTCTTCCGCGAGGTCGTCGCGGCGCAGCTGCACCACGGCGTAGGGATTCTTTCCGGTGCGCGGGTCGGCCAGGCCCATCGGCTTCATCGGCCCGTGGCGCAAAGTCTCCGGCCCACGCTCCGCCATGACCTCGATGGGAAGACAACCCTCGAAGTAGATCCCCTTCTCGAAGTCGTGGACGGGAACCGTCTCGCCCGCGAGGAGCTCGGCGATGAAGTCCTCGTACTCCGCCCGGGTCATCGGGCAGTTCCAGTAGTCCTCGCCCGAGCCCTTCCCGTACCGGGAGAGGCGGTACATCTTCGAATAATCGAGCGAGTGGGCGGCGACGATCGGGGCGACCGAGTCGTAGAAATAAAGGTCCTCCGTCCCGAGCAGCTCCCCGATGGCCGCGTCGAGCGCCTCGGAAGTCAGGGGGCCCGTGGCGAAAACGACATGGCCGGACCCTGGAATCTGCCGCACCTCCTCCCGCAGGATCTCGATTTCCGGCCGCGAGGCGAGCGCATCGGTCACGCCGCGGGCGAACTCGTTGCGGTCCATCGCCAGGGCGTCGCCGGCCGGGACGGCGGCAGCCCGGGCGCAGCGGATGACGAGCGAGTCGAGTGCCTCCATCTCGCGCTTGAGCAGGCCGACGGCGTTCAGAGGGTTGTCCGAGCGGAAGGAGTTCGAGCAGACGAGCTCGGCGCACCGGTCCGTCTGGTGGACGGCCGTCCGCGCCACGGGACGCATCTCATAGAGGCGCACCCGGTGCCCGCGCAGGGCGAGCTGCCAGGCGCACTCGGAACCGGCCAGTCCCGCGCCGACGACCGTGATTTCCACGCCCGGATTGTATCGGTCGCGGCGGGCTCAGCCGCGCTTGCGGCGCGCCACCGGAATGACGAACCGGATGGAGGTCAGGCGCGGGGAGAACGCGGCGATCTTGTTGTCCACGAGGCCGGCGGACAGGCCCGCTTTCTGCACGTCCATCCAGGTGAACGGAAAAGCGAGCTCCTGCATGAAGGGTTTCTTCGGGAAGACGACCCAGAGGGAGCCGGCCGGCTCCAGCTGCGCTTCCAGCTCGCGGAAGAAGCGCGAAAGGGATCCTTCCGACGAGACCTCCGACATGAGCCACGCGTGACGGCCCGGCGGCCAGCTCTCCACCCAGTCCACGAGGGGCCCGAAGATCTCGCGGATGCCCTTGCGGAACTCCGAGGTCGCGCCGCGCGCGTAGGCGGGCTGCGAGCCGGGCAGCGAGAACTTCGCCCACGGGCTCGGCATCGCGCGGATTCTAGCGGTGTCGACCGGGGAGGCATCTCCGTCGTCCGATCCCTGAGCGGAATGGCGGGTTGCAGAGGCTACAATCGAACGCATCGTGCGCACCAGCGTCATCATTCCCTGCCGAAACGCTGAGCGCATCGTGGGGGACGCGGTGCGATCCGCGCTCTCCCAGACGCGCCCGCCGCTGGAAGTCCTCGTCGTCGACGACGCCTCGACCGACGGCTCCGCCGACGCCGCCCGGCGGGCCGGCGCCCGCGTCATCGAGAGCTCACGGCGGCGTTATGCCGGCGGCGTGCGTAACCTCGGGATCGAGGCCGCCTCGGGCGAAGTCCTGGCCTTCCTGGACGCGGACGTCGTCGCCCCGCCCGACTGGCTCGAACGGGTCGCCGCGGCGTTGTCGAGCGATCCGCAGATCGTCGCGGTCGGCGGGCGCGTGCGCAACGGGCGGCCGGGGTTGTACGGGGACCTCGATCTGTTCCTCAATCATTCGGAGTGGATCTCCGGCGGTCCGCCGCGAACCAAGGGGCTCATCCCCACCCTCGCCGTCGCCTACCGCCGCGAGGCCGTCGGACCGATCCGGTTCGTGGAGACCAACCTCGGCGAAGACGCGTCGTTCGGCGCCGCGGTCCTCGAGAAGGGCGGGGTGCTCTGGTACGACCCCGGCATCGTCATGACGCACCAGCACGAGCGCCTCGACGGCCCGTCGTTCTGGCGACGGCAGATCGACTGCGGTCGGACGATCTACCGGACCCGGGTGCTCCACGACCGGCCCGGACGCGTGCTCGTGCGCTGGCCGGCCCTGCTCTTCCTGTTTCCGCACCTCTGGATCGTGATCTCGCGCGTGGTCCGGCAGGGGTTCGCCTTACGCGCCGTGTCGCTGCTGCCCTGGCTCGTCGCCGGCGAAGTCGCCCGGATCGTGGGCTTCTTCCATGCCCGCCGGGAGTACCTGGACGCGGGACGGTTCGAGCCCTCAGAAGAGGCCGCGGCGTGACGCGGAGCCGTATCGCCCAGGGTATGGCACTCGCGCGGGACTGGGTCGCGCCCGGTGAAGCGATCGCGCAGTGGACCCACTTCGTCACATCCGTCTGCAACGCGCGCTGCGCCCACTGCTTCTACCCGATCAACGCCGGCAAGCGCGAGCTCACGCTGGAGGAGATCGAGCGGCTGCTCAGCACCCTCCCGCCGATCCGCCTGCTGCTCATCGGCGGCGGCGAGCCCTTCCTGCGCCGCGACCTGCCCGCGATCATCCGGCTCTACTACGAGCGCACCGGCTTCTTCACCTGCTCGGTGCCCACGAACGGCTTCTCGGCTCCAGAGATCGCGCGCATGACCGAAGAGGTCTGCGCGATCTCCCCGCAGCTCTCCTTTGGCGTGACCGTTTCCCTCGACGGCTTCCGGGAGTTCCACGACAGAGTGCGCCGGCTGCCGGGCCTCTACGACCGGGCGACGGAAACGCTCGAAGCGCTCCTCGCGCTCTCCCGGCGCGTTTCCAACCTCACGGTGGGCGTCACGACCGTGTTCATGCGGGACAACCAGGGAGAGCTCGAGGCCTTCTGTGCGCAGGTCTGGGAGCGGTACCGCCCCAACCAGCACTCGATCAACTGGATCCGCGGCGATGCCTTCGACCCGTCGCTCAAGGAAGGGCTCGACCTGGACCTCTACGAGAAGCTCTGCGCGCAGGCGGACGCCCGCTACACCGGCGCGGACATCGCGACGGGATGGCGCGGGGCGCGGGCCCGCGCGCGGCGCCTGATCAACCGGCGGCGCTCTGAGTACATCGCGCGGCAGGCGCGCGGTGGCCCTTTCGAAAGGTTCTGCCTGGCCGGAGACCGCGAGTTCGTGCTCTCGGAGGACGGGACGGTGTACGGCTGCGAGCTGATCGACCGGCCGCTCGGCAACGTCCGGGACGCCGGGTACGACTTCCGGCGGATTCGCCACTCGCAGGAGGCGCGGGAGTTCCTCGAACGAAAAAAGGAACGGCTCTGCCGCTGCACGCACGAGTGCAACGCCCGGACGATGGTGCTCTTCGACCGTTCCAACGCCCTGCCGGTCCTGGCCGCCATGGCGGGAATCGAGCGATAGCCGCACCGCCTGACCTGCTGATCCGGTACCTCGAGCCGCCCCGGACGTCTCTCTCATAGCCTGTTCCGCGGAGGGACGATGCGACACATCCGCACGATCGCCGGTGTCCTGGTCCTCCTGCTCTTCCCGGGTCCGCCGGGATCGCCCGCCGCGGTAAAGGCCGGCACGCCGC
Source organism: Thermoanaerobaculia bacterium (assembly GCA_046261875.1). Taxonomy (GTDB): domain Bacteria; phylum Acidobacteriota; class Thermoanaerobaculia; order UBA5066; family Gp7-AA6; genus JBHENW01. Next base: position 23,934 of record JBHENW010000076.1, read on the forward strand.
TGGCCCTCGTCGGGGGCACGGTCTACGCGGGGCCGGCGGACCCCCCTCTCTTCGACGCGACCGTCGTCCTCGCGGACGGAAAGATCGCCGCCGTCGGCCCGCGCGGGAAGGTCGCCGTACCCGCGGGCGCGGCCGTGATCGATTGCGCGGGAACGGCGATCCTTGCCGGCTTTCAGAACAGCCACGTGCACTTCACGGAGGAAAAGTGGATGGGCGCGGCGCAACAGGATCCCGCGCGCCTCGCTGCGCACCTCGTGGACATGGTGACGCGCTTTGGGTTCACGACGGTGGTCGACACGGCCTCGTCTCTGGACAACACGGTCCCGCTTCGGCGAAGGATCGCGTCGGGAGAAGTCGCCGGTCCGCGCATCCTGACGGCCGGAGAAGGGCTCTATCCGCCACAGGGCGTCCCGTACTACGTGCGGGACACGCTCCCCGCCTCCGTCGTGGAGGGTTTGCCGCAGCCCTCGACCGCCGGGGAGGCCGCCCGTGTGGTCCGGCAGCACGTGGAGGGGGGCGCAGACGCCCTGAAGCTCTTCACGGCCTCGTGGGTCGCCCGGGGAAAGGTTCTTCCGATGCCCGCGGAGGTCGCCGCCGCGGCAGCGGCGGAGATGCACAAACGCGGGAAGTTGGTGATCGCCCACGCCTCGAATGTCGCAGGGCTCCGGGTGGCGCTGGATGCGGGCGTCGACATCCTCGCGCACGCCATCGACGACTCGCGGGGGCTGACGGCCGCGGATCGCGCGCGGATGCGGCAGCAGAACGTCGCGATCATCCCGACGCTGATCCTGTTCGAAAAGGCCAGGTACCTCTTCGACGTTCTCGACGAGGTGCGCGGCCATGCGCGGTCCGGCGGAGAGATCCTTTTCGGAACGGACGTCGGATACCTGTCTTCCTACGATCCGACCCCGGAGTACGTCCTGTTGGCGGGCTCCGGGCTCGGCTGGCGCGAGATCCTGGCCGCTCTCACCACGAGCCCGGCCGCTCGATTTGGCGACGCCGGCACGCGCGGCAAGATTTCTCCGGGAATGGATGCGGACCTCGTCGTCCTGGGAGCCGACCCGGTCAGAGATGTCCGGGCCTTCGCGAACGTCCGGCACACGATTCGCGCCGGCGCCCTCATCTACTCCAGGACGGGGCCGTGACGCGGGATGATCACCGAGGGGAAGAGCCGCCGCCGGCCGGTCGCGTCAGCCGTCCGCCCGCTTCCTGGCCTTCACCGCGAGGATCATTCCCCCCTGCTCACCGCGCCGCCGGGCATGGTCGAGCAGGAGGAGAGGATAAATGAGTGGAAACAGCAGGATGAACGGCCCCCGATAGTGGAAACGCGATCCGAAGCGCAGCAGCGACACGGAGAGACGGCCGGCGAAGAGGTACTCCGTGGCGAGGGTCTCGAAGCCGGCGGCTTCGAGCAAGGCGCCAATCCGCGCCCGGTCGTAGAGCTGATTGCAACGGTATTCGCGGACGTGATGGCGGCGGAACGCCTCCGAGACGTGCGGGGAGCTCAGGCTGTCCACCGAGAGCGCGAAGATGCCCCCCGGCTTGAGCACGCGCGCCACCTCCCGCAGCACGGCGGCGTCGTCGCGCGTGTGCTCGAGGACGCAGACGGAGACGGCGCGGTCGAACTGCGCGTCGGCGAGACCGAGTCGCTCGCCTTCGCCGATGACGAAGTGGGCGGCCGGGGAGGCGTACCGCTTCGCGATCCGGAGCGCGGAGAGCGACGGTTCGACGCCGACAACGGGATGGCCTTCGCGGGAGAGCGCGCCGCAGAACGCCCCTTTCCCGCTCCCCACGTCGAGGACCCGATCCCGATCGCCCAGATCGAGGTAGCGGCGCAGCGTCGCGACCTCGAGCCTCCGGACCCCGTGAAAGCGCTGCCAGTGGCGGTACACGATCCGCCGCGCCCATGCGATCACGGCGGGCAGGATACCGTCGGTCCGACGGCGAGAGTCTCCGTTACCGGCGGCCGCGACTCCTGCGGATCATCGCGTCCAGGCTGAAGCGGCCGGCCCCCGCCAGGAGGAAGAAGAGGGCGACCGCCGCGAAGAGCAACGCCTTCTCCTTCGCCACGAACGGATCGGCGGCGTGGCGCAGTACGGCCGCGACGAGCATCGTCAGGAGGATGAAGAAGGAAGCGGGCCGTGTGAGCAGGCCCACGGCGAGAAGCAGCCCGCCCGCAAACTCCGAAAGGCCGGCGGCCCAGGAGAACGCTTCCGGAAGGGGCAGGCCCATCTTTTCCACTCCCTGTACGAATCGGGGGGAAGGCGGCAGCTTTCCGAGGCCGTGGCCGAAAGCGAGCGCCAGACCGGCGAAGAGTCTGAGGACGAGGCGCCCGACCTCCCCGACGGCCGGCTCGCGACGGTCGTCCCGAATCGCAAACCCCGCGCTGCGCGCCGTCACGCGGGCCCTGAAAGCACGACCCGGGCCAGCCGACCGCCGCGGCGCGGGGGGATCTGGGCACGCCGCTTGAACTGATCCCCCCGGAACATGGCGAAAGCGAATTCCGACGAGCCCCCTCGGCAGCGCCTGGATCTGCACGTGCCGGCAGTCACCATCCTCAAGGTGGTCTCCGTCGTCATCGTCCTCTGGGCCCTCCTCAAGCTGCAGCTCGAGCTCTTCCTGATCGCCATCTCCGTGCTCCTCGCGATCTCGCTCGACACGCCGGTCTCCGCGACGGAGAAGCGCGGCTGGGGACGGGCGGTCGGCGTCGCCCTCGTGGGAATCGCGATGCTCCTCGTCGTCCTCTTCATCGTCGCCGTCGTCATTCCCCCGCTCGCCGAGGAGATCCGGCAGTTCCTCGAGAACCTGCCGTTCCTGCGCCACGACGTCGAGCGCAAGCTGAGCGAATACCCTTTCCTCTCCCGGGTCGTCAACCAGGTCCTCATGCTGCCGGAATCACCGGGCGTCATCCGCTGGACGCGTCAGCCGCTCGCGTGGGGAAAGCTCGCGATCGGCATGGTCACGGCGCTCATCCTCGTCCTGATCCTCACCCTCTACCTGTTGCTCGACGGCAAGCGGCTCTACGCCTGGCTGCTGGCATACGTGCCCCGCAAGCACCGCCGCCAAATGGCCGAAACGGCCCCGGAGGTCTCCGAAGTCGTCCGGGGATACGTCCAGGGCCAGCTCCTCACCTCAGTGCTCTGCGCAGTCTTCACCTACGCGGCCCTGCGCACCCTCGACGTCCCGGCGGCGCTCCCCCTGGCGCTGCTCGCCGGGGTGACGGACGTCATTCCGGTGCTCGGCATGATCATCTCGATCGTTCCGGCCGTGCTCCTCGGGCTGACGGTCTCGCCGCTGACGGGCGGGTCGGTGCTCGTCTTCTACCTGGTCTACAACGCCCTGGAGACCTACGTCATCCTTCCCCGCGTCTACGGCAAGAGGCTGCGGCTTTCGACGCTGGCCGTGCTGCTCGCGCTCATCATCGGCGGCGCCCTGGGCGGCATCATGGGCGCCATCCTCATCCTGCCGTTCGTCGCGGCCTATCCGATCATCGAGAGAGTCTGGCTGCACGCGTACCTGAGCGAGGACGTCCTGAAGGACCACGCGAGGCTCGAAGAGGCCGCCGAGACGGGGAGCGAACGGGCGGTGGACGCCGTCCTCAAGGGAGAAAAGCACCGCCCGGGGGAAAGCCGGAGCTCCTAGCCCTTTCGGGCGCCCGCCTCCTCCGACGCCGCCACGGCGGCGGCCGGCTGCGCGCGGCGGCGGCCCGACGCCCGGCGGGCGGGCTTCCCGCGTCCCTCGGTCCGGGCCGCCGGCGCAGACGCCTGGAGCAAAATCTCGCGCATCGGCGGCAGGGGTCCGGCGGGTTTCTCGAACCCGCAGCCCGCTTTGTCGCAGGCCAGGACCGCGCCCCCCTTGCGCTCACGCAGGAGCAGATACGGGTTGCCGCACTGCGGGCAGGTCTCCGGGACGGGCCGGACCGACAGCGTGAAATCGCAGTCCGGATAGTTGACGCAGCCGTAGAACGGCCGGAAGCGACCGCGCCTCTCGACGATCGCGCCGCCGTCCTTGGGGCAGAGGACGCCCGTGTCCTGGACCGGCTTGGGCGGCTTGTACTTGCAGTCGGGATAGCCGCTGCACGCGACGTAGGCGCCATAGCGCCCGTACCGGCGGACGAGCGGATGGCCGGAGACGGGGCAGTTCTCCCCGGTCGGCTCGTCCGGTTTCGCTTCGGCCTTGCCTCCGGCCACGACGACGTTGAGGACGTTGCGGCAGCGCGGGTACGCCGAGCACCCGAGGAAGGCCGAGCCGCTGCGGCTCTGGCGCAGCTTCATCGGGGATCCGCACTCGTCGCAGGAAATGTTCTCCAGCTCCGCCAGGTCCTGCGTGTCCTCGTCGGGGTCGGGGATGTTCTGCGTGAAGGTGCAGCCGGGGTAGCCGCTGCAGGCCACGAAAAGGCCGTTCTTGCCCATCCGCAGCTTCAGGCGCTTGCCGCATTTCGGGCACTTCTCGGCGACATCCGGCACGACGGGGAAAGAGAGGAGCTTGCGCGCTTGGCCCAGCGGGATCCCGGCCTTGCCCGACACCATGTCCTCCAGCGCCCGGTCGCGATCGCGGGTGAAGGTCTTGTCGAACTCGGCGAGCGCCTTCTTCCAGGAGATCTTCCCTTCTTCGACCTCGTCGAGCCGTTCTTCCATGCGCGCCGTGTAGGAGGTCTCGAAGAAGTCGTCGAAGTAGGGGACGAGCAGCTCGATGACCGTGCGCCCGAGGGCCGTCGGCACGAAGCGGCGGTCCTTCTTGCGGACGTATTCCCGGTCTTCGAGCTTCCGCAGGATCTCCGCATAGGTCGAGGGGCGCCCGATGCCGTTCTCTTCGAGGAACTTGACGAGGGAGGCCTCGTTGAACCGGGGCGGCGGCTGGGTCTCCTTGCGCTCGGGCGTGACAGCGAGGAGCTCGAGCGTCTCCCCTTCCCGGAGTGGAGGGAGCCGAGCGGCGGCTCCGTCTTTCTCGGGCTCGTCCTCTTCCTCGGCGCCGACGCCGTACGCGGCGAGGTAACCCGGCGCTTTCAGCGTGGAACCGGAGGCCCGGTACATCGCCGGGCCGGCCTCGATGTCCACCGACACCGTGTCGTACACGGCCGGAGTCATCTGCGATGCGACGAAACGCTCCCAGATCAACCGATAGAGCTTCGCCTCGTCGCCCGGCAGGTGCGCGGCCGCCTGCTCCGGCGGGAGATCGAGATAAGTCGGACGGATCGCTTCGTGCGCGTCCTGCGTTCCCCGCCGGCTCTTGAAGAAGCGCGGACTCTCGGGCAGCGTCTCCTGGCCGTACCGCCCGGCGATGTGCTCCCGGACGGCGGTCAGGGCGTCGCCGGAAACGCGTGTCGAGTCGGTGCGCATGTACGTGATCAGCCCCACACTCCCGCGTCCGGGGATCTCCTTGCCTTCGTAGAGCCTCTGGGCGATCTGCATCGTGCGGCGCACGGCGAACCCCAGACGCCGGGAAGCGACCTGCTGGAGCTGCGACGTGATGAAAGGAGGCGGTGGGTTCTTGCGCCTCTCGGAGCTCTCCACCCCGACGACCTTCCACGGCGCCGACTCGACGGCCTTCCGGACGCGGTCGGCCGCCTCCCCGGAGGGGAGGCGAGGGTCGGAACCGTCGAACTTGAGCTTCTCGCCCTCGAAGGAGACGAGCCGGGCGGTGAAGGGAGGAGGCGTTTCCCCTTCGAGGGAGGCGTCGAGCGTCCAGTACTCGACCGGGACGAACCGCTCGATCTCCCGCTCGCGCTCCGCAATGATGCGCAGAGCGACCGTCTGGACCCGCCCGGCCGACAGGCCGCGCCAGATCTTCTTCCACAGCAGGTCGGAGACTTCGTAACCGACGAGGCGGTCGATGATGCGCCGCGCCTGCTGCGCGTCCACCAGGCGCGAATCGATCTCCCCGGCGTCCTGCATCGCCGCGAGCACCGCGCCGCGCGTGATTTCGTTGAATCGCACGCGCTTGAAGACGGCCGAGTCCCCCGCCCGCCCCGCGGGGCGAAGCGCTTCCTGCAGGTGCCAGGAGATCGCCTCCCCCTCGCGGTCCGGGTCGGTTGCGAGGTAGACCGCGGGGGCGTCTTTGGTCGCCTTTCTGAGCTCCTGGAGGGTCTTCTCTTTGCCCTGGAGGACCTCGTAGGTGGGCTGATAGGAGTCGCCTCGGTCCACCCCCAGGCCCTTGCGCGGCAGGTCGCGGACGTGGCCGTACGAAGCGAGCACACGAAAGTCCCGCCCGAGAAATTTCTCGAGCGTTTTCGCCTTCGCGGGCGACTCCACGATCACGATCGATTTGGTCATAGAGGGCGCTGCACCCTGCCATAACGAGGCGCAAAGCGCAATTGAGGGCACGGCATCGGGGAAAACAACGGGCTATTCCCTGCCCATCGAATTGTCTCGAACGGCGTCGGTTACGAGCGGTCCGGCGTCACCGCCGCGTCCGGCTGAAGCGGCCCCCCTCCTCGAAGGCGACGAGGCCCGCCCCCTCGAGCTCGAAGAGCCCCGCGAGGACGCTCGCGGCCGGCAGATCGAGCCGCCGCGACAGCTCCTCCGCGGAAGCCGGCTCCTCCCTTTCGAGCGCCTCGAAAAGCCGGCGCGCTTGCCCGGAGAGCTCCGCCGGAGCGGCGAGCCGGGCCGACAGAAGGGGCGGCGGCGTACCGATCGAGGGAAAGAGCTCCGCCAACACGTCCTCCGCCCCGCGGCAGAGGATCGCGCCGTCCCGCAACAGCTCGTGCGTTCCGGCGGACGTGTCCGAAAAGACGCTCCCGGGCACCGCGAAGACGTCCCGACCGAAGTCGGCTGCCAGCCGGGCCGTGATGAGCGAGCCGCTGCGGCGAGACGCCTCCACGACGACGACGCCGGACACGAGCCCCGCGATGATCCGGTTGCGGACCGGGAAGTTCTGCGGCCTCGGCTCGGACCCCGGCGCGAACTCCGAAAGGAGCAGGTCCTGGCCGAGGAGGGAGGCCTTCAGCGAGGCATTCTCGCGCGGGTAATCGACGTCCAGGCCGCACCCGAGAACGGCGATCGTGCCGCCGGGGCTGCCGCGGGCGGCCGCGTGGGCCGCCGCGTCCACGCCGCGCGCGAAACCCGACACGATGGCCACCCCGGCGAGCGAGAGGTCGCGGGCGAGCCGGGCCGCCACGTCCCGGCCGTAGCGGGACGCTTCGCGGGACCCGACGACCGCGACGGCAGGAAGGCGCAACCGATCCCGGTTTCCGGCAGCGTAGAGAACGAAAGGCGGATCGGCGATCTCCCGGAGGAGCGGCGGATAGTGCTCGTCGAACGCCGTCAGGATCTGCAATCCCGACCGTTCGACGGCATCCGCGAACCGGTCCGCCTCCCGATCTTCGGGTCCCCGGAACACGGCGCGGGCCCGCTCGCGCGACTCCAGGACCTCCGCGAGCTCACCCTCCGGCATCGCGAGGAGCCGCTCGAAGCCGCCGCGGTCCCGCAGGACCGGCCATAGCCGCTGCGGGCTCAGCACGGAGGCCCTCGCCCAGGAAATGGCGGCGCGACGCGCCAGAGCGGCCGGATTCATGTTTCAACGTTATCTTCGCGCGGCCAGGCGTGGTCCGAGCATGAAAGCCGGGTTAACGACAGGGGGAAAGACGATGGACGGGAAGAAAACCGCGGCGACCCGCTTTCCTATAATAGCCACCCCTTCGGGGGACACGAACGCATGACGCGGACACGGTGCACTCTCCTCCTCGCGCTGGCGGCGCTGCCGCTGGCGGCCGGCTGCGGCGGCTATTCGCAGCCCGAGTCGGCCGAGGCTCAGCTCTCCTTCGGCTCGGCAGTCGCCAAGAAAGGGCTGTGGCGCGAGGCGGCCTTCCGCTTTCAACAGGCCGTCGCCAAGGAACCGAACAACGCGCGAGCCCGCAACAACCTCGCGGTCGCCCTCGAGGCGAGCGGCGATTACGCCCGGGCGCTCGCAGAATACAAGCGGGCGCTCGAGCTCGACCCCGGCGACAACTACATCCGGCGAAACTACGCGCGATTCGCCGAGTTCTACACCTCCTACACGCGCACGACCGGGAAGGCCACCGATGGTCCGTAACGGCCTCCGGCGGCGGGTGTCGGCGCCGCGCCGCGGACGGACGGCCGTATCCCTGCTCCTCGCACTGCTCGTCGCCGGTCCCCTCGCGGCGGGGGTCAGCCAGGTCCGCCTCAAGCTTCCTCTGAAGCCCCGCCTGCCGCTGCGCGGCAACGAGAAGATCGCGATCGCCCCCTTCATCGTCGTGGCCGACGCCGAGCGTGCGCGGGACCGGCGGCTCCAGAACGTGGACCTCCAGGCGGAGTTCACCCGCTTTCTCAAGAAACAGATCAGCAAGAAAACCAAGCTCGAGCTCATCGAGACCCCGGCCGATCTGAAGCTGCCCACGCAGAGCCTGTCGGAGCTCGGACGGGCGACGGAGTTCTGGCGCGCGGTGGGGGCGCAGACGGGCGCCGAGATCGTCGTCTCCGGCTCCATCGAGTTCCGCGTGGAGGACCGCTCCGGCTACAAGACGGAGGAGTACGTCTCCCCGATCAACAACCAGACCTACTACCGGCAGGTCTACGTGGAGCAGACCGGCTTCCTCTTCGACATCGTCTTCCTCGTCTTCGACGGCCGGTCGGGCGAGCGGATCCTGCAGGACGAGTTCAAGGACTTCCGACAGACGGGAGGCCGCCGCGCCGACGAGCTCGCCGGCCTCTTCGAGAACCTCTTCTCGCTGGAGAACCAGATCCTCAACCTCTTCGTCGCCCGCGAGCGCGAAGCGGACCGCTACATCTTCACCAACTGATTCCCCCACGGACGGACAAATGAGAAAAATCTTTCTCGGTCTCCTCTTCGCGTTGACCGCGGGCGCCGCTTCCGCGCAGTACTTCGGTCAGAACAAGATCGTCTACGACAAGTTCGACTGGAAGGTGTACCGGTCCACCCACTTCACGATCTACTTCTACGAGTCGGAGCGGAACTCGCTCCAGAAGGTCGCGTCCTACGCCGAGAGCGCCTACGACGACCTCTCCCGCGCCCTGAACTTCCAGATCCCGAAATCGATCAACCTCATCTACTACGCCACGCACGCGGACTTCGAGCAGACCAACACGATCCTCAACTTCATCCCGGAAGGGGTCGGCGCCTTCGCGCTCCCCTCGCGCAACCGGATGGTCCTGCCGGTGGACATCCCCGACGAGAAGCTCCAGCAGCTGATCGCCCACGAGCTGACGCACGTCTTCCAGTTCGAGATCATCTTCGGCGGCAACTACTTGCGCGCCGCGACCTCGGCCGGCCCCCAGTGGTTCTTCGAGGGCATGGCCTCCTACTTCGCCGACGACGAGGACAGCAAGGACCGGATGGTCCTGCGAGACGCGGTCCTCTCCGACCAGGTTCCCGAAATCGCCCAGTCCGGGGTCCAGGGCTTCTTCGCTTACCGTTTCGGACACGCCGTCTTCGACTTCATCGAGGCGGAGTGGGGCAAGGACGCGGTCCGCGACTTCATCTTCGAGTTCCGCAACCAGATCGGCGGCAATGTCGAGCGGGTGATCCGCCGCGCCTTCAACCAGTCCGCCGAGGATTTCGACATCAAGTTCCGCCGCTTCCTGCGGCAGCGCTACTTGAAGATCCTGACCGAGCGGGGGGAGCCGATCGACTTCGGCGAGCGGTTCAAGCTCGACGACGACCCGACCGCCGAGCTCTCGCCTCGGGCCTACCCGTCCGGCGACTTCGTCACGGCGATCTCGACCCTGAAGGACGACGCGGACGTCGTCGTCCTCTCCAACGCCGAGCGCAAGCTCTTCCGGAACCTGACGAAGGGCTACACGACGCGATACGAGTACGTCGTCGCGCAGTGGATCACGACGGCGCCCGCGAGCGGGGCGGACGTCGCCGTCTCTCCCGACGGCAACACGATCGCGGTCTTCGCGCGGCGGGAGCGGGGACGCGACCTGCTCCTCTTGAACGCCCTGGACGGCGGGGTCCGGGAGCACGTCGAGATGGACGGGCTCGACCAGCAGCTCAACCCGGCCTTCTCGCCCGACGCGCGGACCGTCGTCTTCCGCGCGCTGCAGCACGGCAAGGCCGACCTCTTCTCCTACAACCTCGAGGACAAGACGATCGTCAATCTGACCAACGACGACGCCTTCGACGCGGCCCCGGCGTTCTCGCCCGACGGCCGCTGGATCTATTACGCGTCGATCCGCGGCACCCGGTCGAAGATCTTCCGCTTCAGTCCGGCCTCCCCCGAGGCGCGGGAGCAGATCACGTACGGGGACTGGAACGACGAGGACCCCTCGCTTTCCCCCGACGGCAAGCGGCTCTTCCTCACCTCGGACCGCGACGGCGGCATCTACAACATCTACTCGATCAACCTGGAGAACGGCGAGACCCTCCTGCACACCAACGTCGTGGCGGGAGCGTTCACGCCGACCGTCTTCATCGGGCGCGACAACACGGAGAAGCTCGTCTTCGCGGCGTACTACAAGCGCCGCTTCACCCTGTACATCGCCGACGCGAAGAAGTCCGTCCGGCGGCTGCCCGACCTCTCTCCCATCCCCACACCGCTCGGCCCCGGCGGCACGCAGCCTTTCGAGCCGGCCATCCAGGTCTCCATCGACCCCGAGAACGTCAAGGACCGCGAGAGCCGGCGCCTGCACCTGGAAGACGCGCAGGTCGTGGCCGGGGTCAACACGGACCAGACCTTCGTCTCCAACACGATCCTGGTCTTCGGCGACAACCTCGGCGACCGGCGCTTCATCGCGAGCCTCCAGTCGCTCTCCTCGTTCACCAACTTCCAATTCGTCTACTACGATCTGACGCACCGACTCCAGAAAGGCGTCACGGTCTTCGACGACCGGACGTACTTCCTGGCGCTCGACCAGAGCCTCGGACAGGACCGGCTCGTCCGGGACCGCCGGGCGTACCGGAGGACCGGCGCGCTGCTGCTCGGCAACTACCCGCTCTCTCGCTACTTCCGGCTGGAGGGGGAGCTCGGCTACATCTGGCGGGCCTTCGACTTCCCTTTCGCGTTCACCAACCGGGAAGGGGACCAGGTCTTCGTCGTGGACGCCCGGGAGGACAACTATCCGACGGCCGGGGTCTCCATCGTCGGCGACACGGTCCTCTACCGGCAGTGGGGGCCGCTCTCCGGGCGGCGCTTCCGGGTCTCGTACAACTACGCCCCCGACTTCGGCGGCGACGAGGACGATTCCGACACGGTCTTCACGGAGGAGGACTCGACGACGCTGACGCAGGACGTCTCCGTGGACATCCGGCAGTACATCAAGATCACGGAGCGGTCCCTGATCGCGATCCGCCTCTTCGGGGCGCAGTCGACGGGCAACTTCCCCAATGTGTACGCCTTCGGAGGCCTGGACACGCTGCGGGGCCTGGACTTCCGCGAGCAGATCGGCAACACGATCGGATACGCCAACTTCGAGTACCGCTTCCCGCTGATCGACCTCCTCCAGTTTCCGTGGGGAGGCTTCCGGGACATCCGCGGGCGGGTCTTCTTCGACGTCGGCGGGGCGAAGCTGAAGGACCAGGATTTCGAGTTCATGGATCCCGACGATGACCAGCGTCTTCGCGACGGTCGCGCGTCCTACGGGTACGGCTTCCAGGTCACGTTCCTGGGGCTGCAGCTCCACTGGGACTTCGCGAAGCTGACGGATCTGAAACAGTCGCAGTCGGGGCTGAAGACCTCGTTCTACATCGGGACACAATTTTAGGGGCCCCCTCGCGGCGCGAGGAGTCTCCGCCCTCGGAGGAGCCTCGCGCCGCGGGAGCGGGAGCGAGCAAGGGGCCAGGCGAGCGGTCGAGCGCGCATCCGCGCGAGCCCCGAGCCGGTGTCGGAGGCAGGCCCCGAGCGAGCGAGAGCGACGTACAATTCCCGCAACGTGCCCCGAAGCTCCCTGGCGATCCGGGTCCTCGGACCCTACGGGGGGTCCGCGCCCGGCTACCGACTGACGACCTTCCTCGTCGATGGTGAAACGGCCATCGATGCGGGGTCGCTGACGGATTCCCTTCCCCTCGCGGCGCAGCGCCGCGTGCGCCGCGTCGTCCTGACCCACGCCCACTTCGACCACATCGCATCGCTCCCTTTTCTCGCGGCGAACCTCTACGGGCGGACGAACGCGCCCCTGGAGGTCCTGGCTCCCGAGCCTGTCATCGCCGCGTTGCGATCGCACGTCTTCAACCAGTTGACCTGGCCCGACTTCACCCGATACCCGTCCCCGTCCCGTCCGACCCTGAAGTTCCGTACGCTGCCGGAGGGACGGCCGGCGCGCGCCGGCTCGGTCTCGGTGACACCCGTGGCGGTCAATCACGTCATCCCCGCGTACGGCTACGTCATCGCGAAGAGGGGGGCCGCCGTCGTCTTCTCGGGAGACACGGCGTCCACCGAACGGATCTGGAAGACCGCCCGCAAGACGCCCGACCTGCGCGCGATCTTTCTCGAGTGCTCCTTTTCGGACGCCGAGGCGGCTCTCGCCTCCGAGTCTCTTCATCTGACGCCGCGCGGCGTCCGGGAGGAGCTCCCCAAGCTGCCGCCCCGCGTGCCCGTGTTCCTCTACCACTTGAAGCCGTTCTCCGTCTCCCGGATCCGCCGGGAGATCGAGGCGATCGGAGAGCCGCGCCTCAAGCTGCTCGAGTCGGAGAGAAGCTTTCGCTTCTAGCCGACCTGCCGCGCCCAGGCGAGCAGATCGACGGCGAGGGTGCCGGCCAGACGCCCGCGCGCCGAGTCGTTGCGCAGAAGGTCTTCCCGCTCTTGCTCGAAGGTGAGGCGGCGCACCAGGTAGGTCGCTCCCCGGAGCGTGCGCGCTTCGAAGGACGAGTGGTACGAGCGCCCCGGATAGATCCGGCGCACCTCCAGCCGCGCCGCTCCCGGCTCGGCGCGAACTTCCTCCGCGAAACGCTCGGCGCCGGGCCCGCCGGTGGCGTCGGCTTCGGGCGCCTCGAGCTCGAGCCTCCAGCCGTCGGAGGTTTCCTCGCTCAAGGCGACGCGCGCGACTCCGGACATCAGGCGGCGGTAGGCATCCGGCGAGCCGATCGCCGCAAACGCCGCCTCCGGGGAGGCGTGGATTCGCAGGTAGGCGGTCAGCGTGGCGCCGGGAAGCTCCGATGAAGGGTCGGAGGTCTTCTCGAAGGCGCGCTGGACCGGCTCCTCCTCGAGCCCGAAGAGCTCGGCGATCCGGCGCGCCCGCGGCGGCGGGATGGGCACCGTGAGGCGGGAGTGTCGGTCGTCCACGCGGACCTCGCCGCGGCTGAAAGAAACGACGCGCTGCTCCTCCATCTTCCGCGCTCCGACGCCGCGAAGGAAGCGGGAGTCGGGACGGAACGTGCTTGCCCATCGCGCCAGGAAGTCGGGCTCCGTGACGGGATCCGCGAAAATCTCGAGGCCGGGCGGGCCGTCCGGGACGCCCCCGTGGAACGTCACGGACCATCCCCTCGGCGTGGGAAGGACCTCGAGGGCCGCCAGGGGCGTTTCCGTCTCCCCCGCCATCTCCGCCAGCAGGGCGGGCAGCGGAAAGCCGACGTCCGCCAGCACCGGGCCACGCTCGGTGCGCACGCGCAGGGCGGCGTGATCGAAGTCCGCCTCGACTCGACCGAGGAGGCGCTCCACGCGGAATCCGAGCGCCTCGAGCAGCCCGGCGAATCCCGCGACGCGCGCAAAGCAGGTTCCCCCGGCCCCCCAGGCGAGATGCTCCTCCCAGAAGCCCTCCGACGAGCCGGCCTTGCGGGCTGGGTCCGCCGCATCGGCATGGCGCAGGATCTTGGAGACGGTCTCGAAGGGCACGCGCGCATTGAAGCGGGAGAAGAGCCGCTCGAGAAATCGATGGGAGATCTCCTCCTCGGCGAGATCGAGGGCTTCGAGGATTTCGTCGGTCGCGAGCACGAGACGTGCGCGGCCGCTCAGCGGCTTCGCGTGAGGCGTTGGACGAGCGCGCCGATCCGGGCCTGGGCGGCCGGGCTCTGCCAGAAGCCGAGAAACGGATCGCCGCGGCGCGATTCGTCGAAACGGACGAGGGCGTCGGCCCGAGCCCGACGCTTGATCTCCGCATGCGCCTCGGAGGAGTTGCCGGCGAGCTGCCGGGCGCGCTCGAGGGCGCGCTCGAGCAGCTCCGCCGGAGGCACGGCGCGATCGATGAGCCCGATCGCCAGGGCGCGCGGGACAGTCAGGTTCTCGCCGCTCGCCGCGAGGCGTTCCATTCGGCGGGTCCCCAGCACGTGGCGGAAGATTTCGAGCAGAGGCCGGGGGACCGGCACCCCGAGCGCGACTTCGGAGAGCCCGAAGACGGCGTCGGAATCCGCCGCGATGCGCTCGTCCGCAGCGGCCGCGAGGATCAGCCCGCCCGCGACCGCGTGGCCGGAGAGCGCCGCGATGACGGGACCCCCGTACACGAAGATTTCCCGAATCAGATCGCAATAGTCATTCACGAAGGCCGCGAACTCCTCGAAGGGTCTCACCGTCAGATCCGGCAGGTCCCAGCCTCCCGAAAAAATCCGCGGCAACGCCGACGCGATGACCATTCCCCGGGCTTGGCGCGCCTCGAGCACGGCATGGCGCAGCTCGGTCACGAGCTCCGGCGTGAAGGCGTTGCCGCCCGGCCGGTTCAGCGTGACGAGCGCGATGTCGTCCCGGCTCTCGACGGTGACTATGGCGATCGGACGCTCCCTGCGACGCGGTCCGCGGCGAAGACCGCCTCGTGGATCCGGACGTCCGGGGTGAGCTCGGGATGGAACGTCGCCGCCACGACGTGGCCTTCCCGGACGAGGACCGGATCTCCGTTTCGCCGCCCCAGGACTTCGACGGCCGGGCCGACCTCGCGGATCTTCGGGGCGCGGATGAAGACCGCCGGGAGCGCGCCGCCGAGCGCCGGCGCTTCGACGTCGTCCACGAAAGAGTCCGCCTGGCGCCCGTAAGCGTTGCGCTCCACGGTCATGTCGATCAGGCCGAGGCCTTTCTGGGCCGGGTGGACGACGTCTCGCGCCAGAACGATGGCCCCGGCGCAGGTCCCCAGGACGGGTCGCCCCGTGGCGGCGAACTGGCGCAGCGCCTCCTCCCAGGGCTCGGACTCAAAGAACTTCCAGAGCGTCGTGGACTCCCCTCCCGGAATCACGATCCCCGCCGCGTCCGCGATCTCGCGCGGACGGCGAGCCTCGAAGGCGGCGAGGCCGAGCTCATGGAGCCGGCGGACGTGCGCCGCGAAGCCCCCCTGCAGGGCGAGAACGGCGATAGCGTCCCTCATCACCAACCGCGCTGCTGGAGCTGGGCCGACTCGGGAAGGCTCGCGGCCTCGATTCCCTTCATGCCCGCGCCCAGCGACTCCTCCGCCGCGATCAGTGCGTCCGCGTCGCGCCAGTGTGTGGTCGCCTGGACGATCGCCCGGGCGCGGCGCTCGGGGTCGTCGGACTTGAAGATCCCCGACCCGACGAAGATGGCCTCCGCGCCGAGCATCATGCAGAGGGCGGCGTCGGCCGGCGTCGCCACGCCCCCGGCGGCGAAGTTCGGGACGGGGAGACGCCCGGTCTCGGCGACCTCGACGACGAGCTCGTAAGGCGCCTGGAGGCGCTTGGCTTCGGCCATCAGCTCGTCCTTGCTCGCGAGGGTCAGGTTGCGGATCTCCCGGTGAACGGAGCGGAGGTGCTTGACCGCGTGAACGATGTCTCCGGTGCCCGCCTCCCCTTTCGTACGGATCATCGCCGCGCCTTCCCCGATCCGGCGCAACGCCTCGCCGAGGTTGCGGCAGCCGCAGACGAACGGAACGTTGAAGTCGTGCTTGGAGACGTGGTTCTCCTCGTCCGCCGGCGTGAGGACCTCCGATTCGTCGATGAAATCGACTTTCAGGGCTTCGAGGATGCGTGCCTCCGCGAGGTGACCGATCCGGCACTTGGCCATGACCGGAATGGACACCGCCTGCTGGATCTCGCGGATCTTGGAGACCGGCGACATGCGCGCGACTCCCCCGTCCCGCCGGATGTCGGCCGGGACCCGCTCGAGCGCCATGACCGCGGAGGCGCCGGCGGCTTCCGCGATGCGCGCCTGGTCCGCCGAGACGACGTCCATGATGACGCCGCCCTTGAGCATCTCGGCGAGACCGACCTTCACACGAAACTGATCGTTCTTCATCGACGGCTCCTTTCTCAGACCACCGGCATCGACCGCGTGATCCCCGCCCGCGACTGCACTTCCCGGACCGCCTCGGCCAGCAGCCGGATTCCCCGATCGATCTGACGCTTGTCCACGCGCGTGACGCAGACCCGCAGCGCCGGGACGTCCTCTCCCGCCGCGTCGAACTCCGCCCCGGCCGCGACGGCGACCCCGCGGGCCCCCGCCGCCTCCGAAACGCTCCGCCCCGACACCCCTTCCGGCAGATGGAGCCAGAAGAGGGGGTTCCCGACCTCTCCGCCCCACCATGTCACCTCGGGAAGGTGCGCGCGGAACGCCCGAACCGCCGAGATCCGGCACATCTCCACCTCCAGGCTCCGGTTGCGCCGCGCCTTGCGATCGGCGCCGGCGCGGAGGAACGCCGCAATGGCCGCCTGCAGCGGCAGCGGCGTCTGGAAGTCGGCCGTCTGCTTGACCCGGGCGATCAGCTCGATGACCGGCCCGGGGGCCGCGATCCACCCGATCCGGAAGCCGGGAACGAGATCTTTCGAGAGCGTCCCCAGCCAGACCACCCGATCCGGGTTCGAGGAGGCCAGCGGCGGCACGCCGGATTCCGGCTCCTCGTATCCGTCTTCGATGACCAGGGCACCCGCGGCGAGCGCCTTGTCCAGAAGCTCCGCCCGCTTCTCCGCGGAGGCCGTGATGCCCGTAGGGTTCTGTCGCTCGGGCATCACGTAGACGAGCTTGATCCGCCGGCCCGACAGAGAGGAGGCGTCGGGTCCGTCGGGTTCCATCGGGAGCGGATGAATTGCGACCCCGGCGAACCGCGCGATGGAAAGCGCGCCCGGATAGGTCGGGGACTCCATGGCGACGACGTCGCCGGGATCCGTGAACGTGCGGAAGAGCAGATCGAGCCCCTGCTGGGCGCCGCTCGTCACGAGGACTTCATCGGCTGTGCGCTGGATGCCGTGCCCGGCGAGTCGCCGGCAGATCTCCAGGCGCAGTTCTTCCAGCCCCAGCGGAGGCGCGTACTGCCAGAGGTCCGTGCGCCGGCTCCACGTATGGGCGAGGGTCCGGGTGAAGTCTTGGAGGGGGAAAAAACGCTCGTCGGGGGTCAGGCGAGAGAAGTCGGCGACCAGGGGAGCAGAAGGCATGGCGGGGCGCTCCTGCCGGATCCCAGCGGCGCGCAGGGAGACGAGATCGGCGAGCTGAAACTCGGGAATTCCTGCCGGACCGCGCACGACCGTCCCGCTGCCCACCCGGGTCGAGATCTTCTGCTCCTGCGCCAGCTTGCGGTAGGCGGCCTGCACGGTCCCGCGATTGACGGAAAGGGCCGTCGCGAGGTCCCGGGTCGTGGGGAGGCGGTCGCCGGGCCGCAGCGTTCCGTTCTCGATCAGGCGCGCGAGCGTCGCGTGGATCTGATCCGCCAGAGGCTGTCGGAGGCTGCGGTCGAGCGCGAAGGCAGCGCGATCCAATTGGCCTGTCACTCATCCAATTGTACCAGCGAGTCCGCGATGTCGAGCGGAAAAAAGAAGCTTCCCAGGCTTGAAGAAAGTCTGTCGACGAGCGCCGGGAGTCGCCCGGAGGCTCTCCGCTACTCAGTAGTCTTTTTTCGTAAAACTCAAAGGCTTGAAGTGGTTATAAAAATACTACTGTAGTTTCCAAGTTCACGCAGCCTACGCTCCATGTTTCTGGAGTTCCTCCTCCAGGCGTTGGGCGAAAAGGTATTCCGCGTCCCGCGGAGCGATGTTCTTGCGCTTCGCGAGGGAGGCCTGGACCTTTTCCTCGATCGCGTCGAGCTCCTTGTAGCTGTCCGTAAGCACCCTCGCGATCGCGCGCCGGACGGTCTCGTCATCGGCGCGCTGAATCAGGTTCATGTTGTCCTTCAGCTTTCGCGTGATGACGCGCGAAAGGTAGAGGATCCGGTCGGCCGAGATCTTCATTCGGTCCCCGCTCCGTTGCGCGCCATCGGATGGCGATAGAGCTGCTCGAGCACGCCGGCAGGCACCGTCGCGACGTCCGCGCCCATCAGGGCAGCATCCAGGACGTGGATCGGGTTGCGGAGCTGGGAAACGACGATCTGGGTCTGGAAGCCATAGTTGTCGTAGATCCGGATCACCTGCTCGACCAGGTCCATCCCGATGACACCCACGTCGTCGAGCGGACCCACCGCCGGCGCCACGTAGCTCACGTTGGACTTCGCGGCGACCAGGGCCTGGGCGGCGGAGTAGCAACCGGCGGCGCAGACGGCGACCTGGTCCTGCGCGAGCAAACGCGCCACGCGCAACCCCTCCGGCTGGGCCGGTAGCTGGATGACGACGTCCTTGCCGAGCTTGGCCAGCTCCCGGGCCTCCTTGTACATCCCCTTCGCGTCCCCGGGCGCGGGCTCGACGAGGATGGGACCGTCCGCGATGGATGACATCTCCCGCACCGC
>JBHENW010000077.1:0-10642 GCA_046261875.1 Thermoanaerobaculia bacterium
GCTGGAGAATCGCCAAGTCCTGGAGGACATGCTCCCCCGGGGGACGACGTGAGACCGTCTTCACGGAACCGTTTTCTCGCGTATCCACCACATCAGTTTACACGTGATCCCCAGGTCGGACCGCAATACCGTGGCCTCGCCGGTGCGCATCCGCTTCGAAGAGCAGTTCGACGAGGTGCGCACCGGCGACCGCACCTTCGAGCGCAACCGCCTCGGATACGAGATCGAGACGAGCTCCGCGCGCGTGTTCGACCGCACGGGCATCAACGGCGCGATCGACAACGAGGTGGACTTCGCCAACGCGCGGCGCGGGACGGGCGGGACCATCAACGGTTTCGCCACGGTCCGGCCGACGGACCACCTCGAGCTGCGCTTCAACGGCAGCGAGCAGTGGCTGAACGTGGACACGGAGGATGGCCGCAGCGGCCGTCTCTTCACGGCCCTCGGGGCGCGGCTCCGGACGCAGTACACCTTCTCGGCGCGCACCTACGTGCGACTGATCGGTCAGTGGGTCGAGACGGATCGGGATCCGTCGCTCTATGCGTTCGAGGTGGCGGACAAGAGCGGCGATTTTTCGGGCTCCGCGCTCTTCGCCTACAAGCTGAACTGGCAGAGCGTGCTCTTCGTGGGCTACGGAGACTCGCGCGCCCTCGACGAGTCCGAGAACCTCGAGAAAGCCGAGCGCCAGTTCTTCGTCAAAGTCTCCTACGCCCTCCAGATGTAGCCGCGGCACTCGGGCCCGGCGGCGATCTCCCCTCTCCAGTTAAACTCCGCGCTCCGGAGGCCCGTGATGCACCCAGATCGCAACGCGAAGGCTGGAACCGTGGCGGCGCTCGCGCTCGCCGCGCTCGCTCTGGCGGCGGACCCCGCACCGGGACAAGTCGGTACGGAGAGGAAGACCGCTCCGCGGCAGAAACCCGCCGGCCGCCCCGCAGCGGTCCCCGGGATGAAGGAGTCCATGAGCAAACTCGAGAACGAGCTCGTCTCGAAGTATGGCGAAAGCCAGCGGGGGCGCGTCACGCGGGGCCTGCGCCAGGTATCGGCGCTCTGGAGGCCGGCGGACGGCGACGCGGCGGCGTTCGAGGCGTTCGTCCGCGCGAGCTTCGCCGGTGACGCGGCCACCCTCGATGCGATGTTCGCCCGTCTCGAGCGGTCCTTCGAATCCCTGGACGGCCACATGCTCGAGATGGTGCGCGACTTCCGCATGCACACGGACCTCGATTCGGGAGCGATCCTTCCCTTCGACGAGATCCTCGCGGGCTACGACCCGTCCGCCCACGCGACGGAGGACATGTTCGGCAACAAGCTCGCCTTCGTCGTGCTGTTGAACTTCCCGCTGACGACCCTGGAGCAGCGCCTCGCCGCCGGCGACGGGTGGACGCGCCGCCAGTGGGCGGAGACCAGGCTCGCGGAGCGCTTCTCCAAACGGATCCCCGGCGAGGTGAACCTGGAGATCGCGCGGGCGAGCGCCGAAGCGGACCAGTACATCGCCCAGTACAACATCTGGATGCACCACCTGCTCGACGAGAACGGCCGGCGGATCTTCCCGCCCAAGCTGCGCCTGCTCTCCCACTGGAATCTCCGCGACGAGATCAAGGCGAACTATTCGGCGGAACCGGCGGCCGCGCTGCCGAGGCAGCGCATGATCCAGAAGGTCATGGAGCGGATCGTCACCCAGACGATCCCCGCGGCCGTGGTGGACAACCCCACGGTGGACTGGAACCCGTACACGAACACGGTGACGGCTTCGACGGTAAACGATGCCGACGGTCAGGGGCGCAAGACCCCCGCGAGCCCGGCGCCGGAGCCCGACACGCGCTACGAGATGCTGCTCGAAACGTACAAGGCGGTTCGTCTGGCGGACCCCTACTCCCCGACGGCGCCCACGCTCATCGCGCGGCGCTTCGAGGAGAACCGCCAGATCCCCGAGGCCCGCGTCCAGAAGATGCTCGAGCAGGTCCTCTCCTCGCCTCTCGTGTCCAGGGTCGCCCGGCTGATCGAAAAGCGGCTCGGGCGGAAGCTCGAGCCCTTCGACGTCTGGTACAACGGGTTCCGCCCTCGCGGCGCCCACACGGAAGCGCAGCTCGACGAGATGGTCCGCAAGAAATACCCCACGGCGAAGGCCTACGAGAAGGACATCCCCAATCTTCTCGTTCAGCTCGGCTTCACGCCGGAGAGGGCCCGCTACCTCGCGGGGAACATCGTCGTCCATCCCGCCCGCGGCTCCGGGCACGCCTTCGGGGCGGCGCGGCGCGGGGACAAGGCCTATCTGCGGACGCGAGTCGAGAAGGTCGGCATGAACTACAAGGGCTTCAACATCGCCGTCCACGAGATGGGACACAACGTCGAGCAGACCTTTTCCCTGAACGACATCGACCACACGCTGCTCCAGGGGGTGCCCAACACCGCTTTCACCGAGGCCCTCGCCTTCGTTTTCCAGGCGCACGACCTGGAGCTGCTCGGTCTGGCCAAGCCGGACGCGCAGACGCGGGCGTTGGACACCCTGAACAAGTTCTGGCAGACGTACGAGATATCCGGGACTGCGCTCGTGGACATGGCCGTGTGGCACTGGATGTACGACCATCCCCAGGCCACGCCCGCGCAGCTCAAGGAGGCAACACTGAAGATCGCCCGGGACGTCTGGAACCGGTATTACGCGCCCGTCTTCGGACAGCGGGACGTCGTGCTGCCGGCCATCTATTCGCACATGATCGATTCCCTGCTCTACCTTCCCGACTACCCAATCGGGCACCTCATCGCTTTCCAGATCGAGCAGCAGGTCGAGAAGAGCGGCAACCTGGGCTCCGAGTTCGAGCGCATGGCCAAGGCGGGCAACATCGCCCCCGATCTCTGGATGAAGAAGGCCACCGGGGCGCCCGTCGGGCCGGAAGCGTTACTGAAATCCACGGAAAAGGCTCTGGCGGACCTCGGGGAAAATTAGACCAGCGAAAAGTTGCGGCGCCGCTCGTTTTCCGAATGGCGCTTTGGTGGTCTTGGCCTCCTTCTTGCGTCTGAGACAGAGTCGCGTATCGGATGAGCGACGCCCACCGCCCTCAGAAAGGAGCCGCCATGATCGTGATCCAGGACTTCACCAAATTGTCCGAAGGCATCACGGTCCCCTCGGAGGGCCGCGTGAGCCGATGCCCCAAATGCGGACGCAACGGGATCGAGCGGAGACCCGGTCCGGTCGAGCCGCTCGTCACCTTCCTGCACGTCCAGGCCTCGCGGCTCTTCGGCGACGGCATGCTCACCGAGCCCGCGGATTGCTGCTCCGTCGCCGCCACGGCTCTGCAGCGGCTCGAGACCTCCGAAGAGCACTGAGCGCTCCCCAGTTCTAGCGGGGGCCCTCCCGGGAAGGCGCGCTCCGACCCAGAACCTCGAAGAAGTACTTCTCGTGGAGGACTTCGGCCTCCGCCATCTTCCGCAGCGGCGGGATGAAGTCATCCAGGCCGAGCGCGGCGGCATACTCGGCCGCCCGGTCGTACTCCTCGACGTTCTTCGTCTCGAGCTTCCCGGCCATGTACATCGGCAGAAACCATCCCATCCAGCGGCACAAAAACGAGAGGACGTGGCCGACGACGGAAGGCGCGGACTTCCCGAAGCTTCCGGGGACGCGCGCCGAGATCCGCCAGCAGCCGTCCGACGGTCTGCCGGTGCTCACATTCGTCCTTCTCGATCTTCGTGATCATCGCCCGCTCCTGCGGGCTCTTCACCGATCGCGCGTGGCCCTGGTAGGCGAGCGCCGCGGCGAGCTCCCCGGAAAAGGCGAGCTGGAGGAGACGGACGAGCTTGCGGCGCGTCTCGCTGCCCGCGCTCACGCGCCGGGATCCTCCGCGAGGAGCTCCGCGAGCGCCCGAACCGTCAGCGGGGCGCATCCCTCCGCCTTGTTGTTGACGAGGACGTAGACCGGGTTGCCGGTCGAGAGCCCGCGTCGCACCAGATCGACGACCTGCTCGCGCATGACCGGATCGGGTTCGCCGGCCTTCACGAAAGGCCAGAGCGCGTCGCGCCGTTCCATGTACCGGGTCCCGGGCGGCAGCAGGAGCCGAATCAGCATGAAATGAGCCGCCTCCGGCCGCGCGATGAAGGCCTGCTCGGCGGGGAGAGGCATGGCGGCCGCGTAGTTGTAGACGTGCCCCGCTCCGTGGCGTCGGAGCACGGCGGCGTACTCGTCCGTCAACAGAGAAGCATCCCGCAGCTCGACCGCGTACCGGAACCCGCGCGGTAGCGCCGAAAGGAACTCTTCCAGAGCGCGGGCGAATCGGTCGGGCGGGAGACGAAAAGCCGGCGGCGCCGGCGGGAGTTGGATGACGAACGGCCCGGTGTGCTCCGCGAAATGCGCCCGGAACGGCTCGATCATCTCCTCGACGAAGCGCCGAGGTCGGAGGAAGTCGGGATTCTCGGCGAGCGGCCCGCGTGTCCGATCGCCGAGGACCGGTGACGTGACCGCCTCCGGCGCCTTTGCGCAGCAGGGAAAGCCCGGCGGCAGCTGTGCGGCGTAGCGCTCGAGGTCCTCCGCCGGGATCGGGGCGTAGTAGCTGCGATCGATTCCGACGGTGCGCAGGAGCGGATGGAGGACGTACTCGCGCAGCCCGTTGCGCGCGAGCTCGGCCGCCGTCCACCGGGCGGGATAAACGAGGCCTTCCCAGTCCGGGAAGCTCCAGGAGCTCGTGCCGAATCGCAGCGCCTCCGGGAGGCAGGCCGCGATCTCCGTGGCCCGCGCGCGTTCCTCTTCGAGCCGCTCGGCGGAGCGCCGCGAGGAGGGCTTTCGCGCCGTGTCCGTCGCGAAGAGATCGAGCTGGCCGTTCACGATTTTCGGACGGGATTCTGTTGCGGTCGCCAGCCCGCCGCAAGCGCGGGTGGCGGCATTCCTTGTCAGCCCCCCGGGGAGCCGGTAGCATCGAGAGCCGAATGTCGCGTTTCCTCGAGGAAGAACCGCCGGCCATGGCGCGTCCCGCCGACCGAGGCCCCCAACCGGGCGGCCTCGCGGCGCGGTTCGCGGCGTTCGTCGCCGAGCGATATCCCTTCGCCCTCCAGCCGGCGATCGAGGCCTTCCGGGCGGCCTGTCCCGCCGACCCGCAGCGCGATGCGGACGCGATCGACGCCCTGCGTCCGCGGCTCGCCGAGTCGCTGCGCCTCGCGTGGACTCTCGGAGCGCCGGAAGGACTGCCCGAAACGACGCCGGGCGTTACGGCGGAGCGGCGGCTCGCGGCGGCCTCGGCGGAGCTGATCGAAGCGTGCGACGGGTTCCTGCGGCGCGAGGCAATCGCCGCGTCGCTCGCGCCGAGCGAGCGCCTCGAGATCCTGCGGGGGATGATCCTGACGCGCGCCACGGACAACCGTCTCAAGAGCTTCTTCGGCGCCGGCGAAGTCCGGTACCGGGGGGTCGCCTTCCAGGGGAAGGGCTTCCGCTCACTGGGCCAGGAGGCGATCTATGCCGCCGCGATCCGGCTGCGGCGGGGCGAAACCTACCGCGGAGCGGACGGGTCCTGGCGAGGGGACGTCGTCGCGCCGCTGATCCGCGATCTCGGCGCTGCGTTGGCGATGCGGCCGACGGCCGAGGCCGTCCGGATGGTGCTCAACGCCCAGATGGGGAAAGCGGGCCCGCCGATGGACGGCAAGGACCTCCACTTCGGGGACCTGGGCTCCGGCGTGCTCCCCCCCGCCGCGCCGCTGTCGATTTCCGCGATGACGGTCGCGGGCATGGCGATGGCGTTCTCCCGGGAAGCCGCGGGGCGCGTCGCGATCTCCTTCATCGGGGAGGGCGGGTCGTCGCTGGGAGAGTGGCACGAGGCGATCAACCTCTGCGCCGCGCGCCGGCTGCCGGCGGTCTTCTGCATTCAGAACAACCAGACGGCGCTTTCGACCCCGGTGGCGGAACAGTCCGCGGTCCGCGTCTTCGCCGACAAGGCGCCCGGCTACGGAGTTCCCGGCGTTACGCTCGACGGCACGGACCCCGACGCGATCGCTTCCGCCTTCACGTGGGCCGTGGAGCGCGCGCGCGCCGGCCGCGGCCCGGCGCTGATCGAGCTCGTCGCGATGCGCATCTGCGGGCACGCGCACCACGACGACATGCTCTATCTCGGCCGCGAGCCCCAGGTCTCCCGCTCCTATCCCCCGCTCTTCGACGGGGGATACGCAGACAGGGACCTCTACGAGTTCTGGTGTCGGCGGGACCCGATTCCCTCTTATGCCGGCCGCCTCGAGGCGGAAGGCGTCATCCAGCCCGGCGACCTGGAGAAGTTCTGGTCGGAAGCCGAAGCGCTCGTCGAAGAGCAGGCCCGCGCCGTCATCGAAGCGCCCTGGCCCATTCCTAGCGTCGCGGGCGAGAACGTCTTCGCCGGTGAGGCGCCGCGGCGTTTCGAAGAGCCGCTGGAGCCGGCGGCGCGGGCGAGAGCCGCAGCCGTGATCGAGCTCGCCGTCGAGCCCGCGCCCCCGCTCGACGCGAAGGGCCGGACGTTCCTCGAAGCGGTGATGCTCGGCATCGCCGATGCCTTGCGCGCCGACCCACGGGTCTTCGTCTACGGCCAGGACGTCGGCGGGAAATACGGAAACGCGTTTCTCCTGCTGCGCCCCCTCCTGAAGGAGTTCGGGGACCGGGTCCTGAACTCGCCGCTCGCGGAAGGGGCCGTCCTCGGAGTCTGCGTGGGCGCCGCGCTCGCCGGACAGCGGCCGATCGGCGAGATGCAATTCAACGACTTCGTCGCGACCGGTTTCAACCAGCTCGTCAACAGCGCCGCGAAGATCCGCTACCGTTGGGGCGGCTCGGTCCCCATGGTCGTGCGCATGCCGTGGGGCGGGCTGCGCCACGCGGGGCCCTACCACAGCCAGAACACCGAGCCCTGGTTCTACCGGACGCCCGGTCTCAAGATCGTCGCGCCCTCCACCCCCGCTGACGCCAGGGCCCTCTTCGCCTCGGCCCTCGCGGATCCGGACCCGGTCCTCTACTACGAGCACATCGCGCTCTACCGCGACCCGCGGATCCGGCAGTCGCTGCCCGACGAAGCGCCAGCGCCGATCCCGCTCGGGAAAGCGGCGCTGCGGCGCGCCGGAAGAGATCTCGCCATCGTGTCCTACGGCGCGTACGTGCACGTGGCGGCGCGGGTCGCCGAGCGCCTGGCGGCGGACGGGATCGAGGCGGCGGTCCTGGACCTCCGCTCGCTCGTGCCGCTCGACCGCGCCGCGGTCCTCGCGCTCGCGAGAAGCACCCACCGCGTCCTCCTCGTGCACGAAGACTCCCGCACGGGCGGCATCGGAGAGAGCCTCGCAGCGGTGATCCAGGAGGAGGCTTTCGAGCACCTCGACGCGCCCGTGCGCGTCATCGGCGCGCTCGATACCCCCGTCCCTTACTCGCCCCCTCTCGAGGAGTTCTATCTGCCGAGCGAAGAGCGGATCGAAAAAGCCGCTCGTCTGCTCGTCCGCTATTAATCCGTCGCTCTCAGCGCTTCTCCATCGGGACGAACTGCCGCTCGGGCTCCCCGGTGTAGATCTGCCGGGGGCGCGCGATCTTCTGTTCCGGGTCGAGGAGCATCTCTTCCCACTGCGCGATCCAGCCGGCGGTGCGCGGGATCGCGAACAGCACCGTGAACGCGGCTGTGGGGAGGCCGATCGCCTGGTAGATGAGCCCGGAATAGAAGTCCACGTTCGGGTAGAGCTTGCGTTTTACGAAGTAGTCGTCCTGGAGCGCGATGCGCTCGAGCTCCAGGGCGATGTCGAGCAGGGGGTTCTTCCCCCTGACCTCGAAAACCTCGTCGGCGATCTGCTTGATGATCCGCGCGCGGGGGTCGTAGTTCTTGTACACGCGGTGGCCGAATCCCATGAGCCGCCGTTCCCCCTTGCCCTTCTTGATCTCCTCGATGAACGCCGGGACCTTGCCGACGGTCCCGATCTCCCGGAGCATCTTGAGGACCTCTTCGTTGGCGCCCCCGTGCAGCGGCCCGTAGAGAGCCGCCGCGGCGCCGGCGACGGCCGAGTACGGGTCCGTGTGCGAGGAACCGATCCCGCGCATCGCATGCGTCCCGCAGTTCTGCTCGTGGTCCGCATGGAGGATGAAGAGGACGTCCAGGGCCTTCACGAGAACCGGATGGGGCTCGTAGGACGTTGCAGGGAGCTTGAAGAGCATGTTGAGGAAGTTCTCGGTGTAGGAGAGGTCGTTGTCCGGATAGACGTAGGGCTGCCCGAGGCTGTGGCGGTAGGCGAAGGCGGCCAGCGTCGGCATCTTCGCGATGAGTCGATGCGTCTGCTTCCGGCGCGATTCGGCGTCGTGGATGTCGCGGGCATCCGGGTAGAAGGTGGACATCGCGGCGACCGTCGCGATGAGCATCCCCATGGGGTGGGCGTCGTAGTTGAAGCCGTCCATGAACTTCTTGAGCGACTCGTGGAGCATCGTGTGGAAAGTGATCTGGTGAACCCAGTCTTCGTACTGCGGCGCCGTCGGGAGCTCCCCGTGGAGCAGGAGGTAAGCGACCTCGAGGTACGAGCAGGTCTCCGCGAGCTGCTCGATGGGGTAACCGCGATAACGCAGGATGCCGCGGTCCCCGTCGATGTAGGTGATGTCGCTGCGGCAGGACGCCGTGTTCAGGAAAGCGGCGTCGTAGGACATGAGACCGAAATCTTCCTCGTCCACCTTGATCTGCCGCAGGTCGATGGCGCGGATCGTCCCGTCCACGATGGGGAGCTCGTAGGACTTGCCGGTTCTGCGGTCCACGACGCTCAGGGCGTCCTCGGCGGGCGCCTTCGCTGGAGGCGTCTGGGAAGGAGCAGCGTCCGGTCTCGGCATGGAAGGACCCCCTCTCGATGCGTCGGAACGAGTCTAACCCCGGGAGAAAATGGCGGCCGTGCACGAAAGCGTCCGCCGCATCCTCCACGTGGACATGGACGCGTTCTACGCCTCTGTGGAACAGCGGGACGACCCGTCGCTGCGCGGGCTGCCCGTCGCCGTCGGCGGCAAGCCCGAGAGCCGCGGCGTCGTAGCCGCGGCGAGCTACGAGGCCCGGTCCTTCGGGGTGCGCTCCGCCCTGCCGATGGCGCGCGCCGTGCGCCTCTGCCCGCAGCTCGTCATCGTGCCTCCGGACTTCGCCCGATATGCCGAGGTCTCGCGTCAGGTCTTCGGCATCTTCCGGAGCATCACGCCGCTCGTCGAGCCGCTCTCGCTCGACGAGGCGTTCCTCGACGTCACGGAAAACACCCTGGGGGAGCCGCTCGGAGTCGAAGTTGCCCGGCGGATCAAGGCGCGCATCCAGGAAGAGACGGCACTCACCGCCTCGGCCGGCGTGGCGCCGAACAAGTTTCTCGCGAAGATCGCGTCCGGCTGGAAAAAGCCGGACGGCCTGACGGTGATCTCCCCGGAGCGGATCGAGCGATTCCTGCAGGGACTTCCAGTGGACGCGCTCTGGGGAGTCGGGCCGGTCACCTCACGGAAGCTGCGGGCGGCCGGGATCCAAAAGCTCGTGGATGTGCGCGGCGCGCCGGCCGAGGCCCTCGAGGCGGCCGTCGGCTCGTACGCGGAGACGCTGCGGCGGATGGCCTACGGGCGGGACGACCGGCCGGTCGATCCGAACCAGGAACGCAAGTCGATCGGCTGCGAGGAGACCTATCCGCGCGACCTGACCGACCCCGAAGCGATCCGCCGGGAGGTCGCGGACCTCGCGGCGCACTGCGCTTCCGCGCTCCGCCGAAAAAACCTGCTCGCCCGCACCGTAACACTGAAGATGCGCTACTCGAACTTCGAGACGATCACGCGCAGCCAGACGGAGAAGCCGCCGACGGACTCGCCGGAGATGATCGCGGGGCGTGCCGTGGCGCTCGTCGAAAAAACGGAGGCGGGGGTCCGTCCGGTGCGGCTCCTGGGCGTCACGATGCACAACCTGAGCGACGCCACCGACCCGCCTGCGGCCCCAGCCGGTTCCCTCGACATCCCCTTCGCCTAGCCGCGCGCAGGGGGCGCGTCACCGGCTGGCCTGCAGCCACAGGAGCATCCCGGCCATCAGGAAACCGATCACGACGACAGCGGCGCGCGCCTTCCGTTGTCCGATGCGGCGGGCGAAACGCGCCCCCGCGTAACCGCCCGCGACCGCACCGGCGATCATCAGCAACGCGGCGGGCCAGGCCACGGCGCCGCGCGCGATGAAGTAAGCCGCGGCGAGGCCATTGATGCACATCCCGAAGAAGTTCTTCAGCCCGTTGGCGGCGTGGATGTCGCGGATTCCCAGGAAGCCGAGCACGGCGAGGACCAGGATGCCGATTCCGGCCCCGAAGTAGCCGCCATAGACGCTGATCGCGAACTGGAGGACCCAGGACAGGACGAGGCGCCGGCGGTCGCCGCGGCGCGGAGGCTGCGAGGGTGACTTCCAGAGCGTTTCCTGCAGGAGAAAGAGGATAGTCGCGAACAGGATCAGGAAAGGAGCGAGCCGCTCGAAGATCGCCGACGGCGTCTGGAGAAGGAGGACCGCACCCAGGATCCCTCCCGCAACGCTCGGGACGAAGAGCGTCCGAAGCCACTCGCGGTGGCCGGCGATCTCCCGGCGGTAGCCGTACATGCTCGCGAGCGCGCCCGGCCAGAGGGCCACGGTGGAGGTCGCATTGGCCGTGATGGCGGAGTGGCCGGCGAAGATGAGCGCGGGAAAGGTGAGCAGCGTGCCGC
>JBHENW010000078.1:0-5807 GCA_046261875.1 Thermoanaerobaculia bacterium
CATGTCATCGCCGGCTACGAGCTCGCGCGCGGCAACATGGATCGCGCCATGAGGATCTACCACGAGCTTCTCGAGATGGATCCCAACATCGCCGAGGCCTACAACATGATCGGGTACTACCACGCCTACCGCGGCGATTACGACCTGGCCATGGAGAACCTGAAGAAGTACCAGTTCATGGCTCCCGATCAGGCCAACCCGCACGACAGCATCGGAGAGGTCCAGGCGAACTTCGGCCGTTACGACGAGGCCATCGCCAACCTCCAACGCGCGCTCCAGATCAAGCCCGACTTCTTCCCGGCGCACGACCACCTGGGCGTCGCCTACGAGGGGAAGGGGGACACGAAGCGGGCCCTCGAGCACTATCGCCGCGCCGGTGAGCTCGCCGTGTCCGACGGGGAGCGCCGCGACTACCACTTCAAGGAGCTGCGGGTCGCGGTCCGCTCCGGAGACAAGGAAGCGATGAAGGAGATCTACGCCCGGATCGAAGCGCTCCCGAAGGACCCGGAGCTCGAGCCGCTGCGCACGACCCTCATGGCCGCCGGCCGCTCGCTCTGGTCCGATGGCGACGCCGCGGGAGCGGAAGCCGCGCTGGAAAAGGTCAAGCCCCGGCTCCTCGAGACGCTCGCCAAGCGCGTCAAGGAGCCGGGTTACAAGCCCTATGACGCCGGCTTCACCTTCACGCTCGCGCGCGCGAAGGTGGCGCTCGGCAAGGAAGACGAGGCCATCGCCCTCTACGGCCAGATGACCGACCCGCCCAATCCCTGGAGGAATTTCGAGGATCGCCGTTGGGTCTTCGAAGCGCGAGCCGAGCTGGCGGCGCATCTGGCCAGGCGCGGCGAGTTCGGAAAGGCGGAGGCTCTCCTGGAAGCCAACCGCCGGTGGAACCCGAGCTGGGCGCCGACCCGCGAGGCCGAGCTCACGGTGGCGCGGCTGGTTCGGGAAAGGGTGCTCGCCGCGGCGAAGCCGTGAACTGGAGCCGGGCCGCGCCGGGCCCCAGCAGTCCCTGGCCGGCGCCGGCCGGGTCGGGATGAGCAACTCCGGTTCGCGCGACTTCGAGACCCAGCACAAGCTCCTCCTCCTCGAAACCCTCTACGACGCCGGTCTCTCCCTCGGCGCCCTTCCCAGCGAGGAAGCGCTCGTCGAAGACGTCCTCGGGCGCGCCGTCGGCGTGCTCGATGCGTCCCGGGGCTACTTCGCGACCTTCGACGACGGCGGCGCCCGACGGGCCGAAGCGCGCGTCGGTTTTCCGCGCCGCCCTTCGGAGTCCGCCGTGGCCGAAGACGCGTTCCTGCGCGACGTCCTGCACTCGGACGCCGCGCTCCGTCGCGAGCACTTCCGTTTTCTGAAGACGGGCGTCTCCGCGGCCATCGGGGTCTCGATCCGCGCCGGCGGACGGCCGGTCGGGGCGCTCGTGCTCGCCGACAAGGAGGTCCGGCGCGGCGGGAAAGCGTCCTTCGACGAGGAGGACGTGCGTTTCCTCACGTCACTCGCCGGGCTTGCCGGCATGGCGATCGAGAACCGGCGCCACCTGGAAGCCCTCAAGCGCGAGCGGGAGCGCCTGGAGGAAGAGAACCGGCGGCTCCTGGACGAGACCGGACGCGTCGCAGGGGGCCGTCCCTTCATCGGGGACTCGCCCGCGGCGCGCCGGGTGCTCGACCTGGTCGGCCGGGTCGCGCCGTCGCGCACTTCCGTCCTGCTGACGGGAGAGAGCGGAACGGGCAAGGAGCTCGTCGCGCGGATGATCCATGCGCGCAGCGACCGCGCGGAAAAGCCGTTCATCGCCATCAACTGCGCCGCGTTGCCGGAGTCGCTTCTCGAGTCGGAGCTCTTCGGAATCGAGCGGGGGGTCGCGACGGGCGTCGAAGCGAGGGCGGGGCGTTTCGAGGTCGCTGACGGCGGCACGCTCTTCCTCGACGAGGTCGGGGACATGCCGCTGCCGCTCCAGGCCAAGCTGTTGCGCGTCCTCCAGGAGCGCGAAATCGAGCGGGTCGGCGGCCGCAAGCGCATCCCGATCGACGTGCGCGTGCTCGCGGCGACCAACGCTCGCCTGTCCGAGCGGATCGCGCGGGGTGAATTCCGCGAAGACCTCTACTACAGGCTGCGCGTCGTGGAGATCGCGCTGCCGCCGCTCCGCGAACACCGGGAGGACATCCCCAAGCTCGTTCGCCACTTCCTCGAGCGCTTCGCGGCGCGGGAGGGGCGGCCGGTCGCGACGCTCGACCGCGACGCCTATGCGGCCCTGCTTTCGCACGACTTCGCCGGAAACGTGCGCGAGCTCGAGAACGTGCTCGAAGGCGCGGCGGCGCTGTGCCGCGGAGGGGTCATCCGGCGGGAGGACCTGCAGTGGCTGCCGGCCCGAGTCGCGCTCCGAAGGGACGCCGAGACCGCCGAGCCCGGCGAGGAGGTCCCCGACCTGCGGGCCCTCGAGGCGAGACACATCCAGCGGGTCCTCAAGATCGCGGGGGGCAACAAGAGCCGCGCGGCTCGGCTGCTCGGCATCAGCCGCAGGACGCTGTACCGTAAGCGGAGCGTGCGACATTAAGTCATAGCGACATTACGCCACAACAGCGCCCAAAGTACTCGATAAAAGGCGGTTGTCTTTGGAGGCTCGAGCCTAATAGGCTTAGTGTGTCATACTTGCACGGATGAGGACGCGCTGTGGCGCTTTGCACCAGTGCAGCAAACCATTTATCTCCAATCGGTTGCACCTAAAATCAAGGTCTGCGGTCCCTGGCAGGAGCCTTGCCTTACTTGTCAGTCGCCAGCCATGAAAAAAGCCGTCGCCCTCGCGCTCGCCGTACCCCGGCCGGCCCCCTCCGCCGGCTGGTGGGTCCTCGGCGCGGAGGCGATGGCGGCGGCGTTTCTTCTCATGTCCGACGGCGTGCCGGCCGCGTTGATCCGGGGGCTCCAGCTCTTCCTCCGCTTCTAACCCCGGTCCCCCCCATGTACGATCCTGCCGCTCTCGAGCGCCCCGGATGCGGTGCGGACCTCGATCGGAGCCGATCCGCGCGGCAACTCGCGCGGTATAACTGGATGAGCGAGGCGATCATCGTTGTCGAGACCCTGAGCCTGCCCGCTCCCCGGTGGCCGGCGGCCCGCCGGCGGTACGCCGCATGGGAGCGCGTCGATGTCGCGGCGTGAACCGGCGCCGCCGGGGCTGGCCGTGACGGACTTCCGCGAGATTACGCTCACGATCCCCGTGGCGCCGGACATGGAGCTCGTCGCCACGGCGCAGGCGGCCGCGGTCGGCGAGTACCTCGAAATGCCTCGGGATAAGATCGACGAGGTCAAGCTCGCGCTGGTGGAAGCCTGCATCAACGCCTTCGAGCACGCCCACGCGCGGGACGGCCGAGTCCACGTGACTTTCCGGGTCGGACGCGAGGCGGCCGGGGGGGATTGGCTGGAGATCGAAGTGCGCGACCAGGGCCAGGGGTTCGACACCGACACGGTCGAGGAGCCCAGCCCGGAGAAGACTTTTGGCGGCCGGCGCAAGCGCGGCTGGGGCCTCCAGATCATCAAGAGCCTCATGGACCACGTGGAGATCTCTTCGGGCGAATGGGGGACCCGCGTCCTCATGAGGAAGTACAAGTGAGCGAGACCTGCAAAGTCGGCGTGGAACGGCGCGGCGACGTCGCCCTGCTCTGGACCGATGGCTATATCAACAACCAGGGGGGAGAAGAGATCGCCCGCGAGGCCTACGCGCAGCTCGGCGCCGGGGCGCGGGCCCTCGTCCTGAACCTGGAAAAGACCAAGATCGTCAACTCCATCGGCATCTCGATCCTCATCGAGGTGCTGGAGAAAGTCATGGACCGGAAGGGCCTCCTCGCCTTCTGCAACCTGACTCCGACGATCGACAAGACGTTCCGCATCATGGGGCTGGCGCAGTACGCGGCGATCTACCCCAGCGAGGAGGAGGCCCTCAAGGCCGTCTCGGAGCAACTGGCCGCCCCGTGAGCCCCCCGGTCTCCGCCCCGGCTTTTCGCGATTTCTGGAAAACCGCCGCCGAGATCCTCCGCGTCGACACCGAAAGCCCGCTCCCGCTCCGGCTCGCCGCGACCGCCGCCCAGCTCTCGGGCGCCCGCCGCGGCGCCCTCTTCGTGAGGGAGAAGGACGCCTGGGTGCGCGCGGCCGTGCTCGGAGAGGAAGAAGGGCTCGGGGAGCTTCCCAACCCCGCCCTGAAGTCCCCCGCCTGGGAGCGCGGCTTCCTCTGGGTGCCGCTCGAGAGCGAAGGGGAGATCCACGGCATCCTCGCGCTCGAAGGGGTCGGCGAGGACGACCACGAGCTGGGACTCTCGCTCGGCTTCTTTTTCGGCTCTTTGCTCGGGGCGCACCGCCTCTCCCGCATGGTCAAGGACGCGGACTTCGAGTTGCGGACGCGGCTGCTCGAGCTCGAATCCCTCTATGACCTCGGGCTCTCCCTGGCGGGACAGCTCGACCTCTCCTCGCTCGCCGACGAGGTCCTGTTCCGCTCGATCTCGCTGACCGACGCGCGGCGGGGATCCCTCGCACTCTTTCACGAGAACGGCGACGTCCTGCTCGAGCGCAATCTGGGCGGGGAGATCTTCCCGCGCGAGGCGCTCGCCTCCTGGAAGCTTCCGGAGGGCGAGGCCGTGATCAACAACGACGTCGCGAACGCGTCGACGGCGGGGCTGGGGCTCGTTTCCTGCCAGAAGTGCCTGGCCGTTGCGATCTCCGTCGCGGGCCGCCGCCTCGGGGTGCTCGCGGTCGCCGACAAGGAATCGCGCAACGGCAGCGTTCTCGACTTCACCCCCACCGACGCGCGCCTCCTTTCGCTCTTCGCGAACCAGGCAGCGGCGGCCATCGAGACCGCGCGCCTGCACCGGGCGGCCCTCGAGAAAGAGCGCATCGAGCGCGAGCTCGAGCTCGCCGCGGCGATCCAGCGGGAGATCCTGCCGCGCTCCCTTCCGGACGTCGCCGGCACCGAGATCGCGGCTGCGAGCGTGCCGACGCGCCAGGTCGGCGGGGACTACTACGACGTCTTCCCGCTCTCTCGCGGGCGGCTCGGCTTCCTCGTGGCGGACGTCTCGGGCAAGGGCATCCCGGCGGCGCTGCTGGTGTCCACGGTCCATGCGGCCGTCCACCTCCAGATCGACCAGTCCCAGACGATCGCGGAGCTCGTCTCGCGGATCGACCGCCACCTCCAGCGGTATGCCGCGGCCCGCAAGTTCCTCACGCTCTTTTTCGGTCTGCTCGAGCCGGACTCGGGCGTGTTCCGCTACGTCTCGGCCGGACACAATCCGGCGCTCCTGCTGGGCGGATCCGGCCAGATCGTGCGGGTCGAGTCGACCGGCGTGCCGGTCGGCATTCTCCCCAACGCGACCTGGCGCGAAGAGGTCCTGCAGATGGAACGGGGAGACCTCCTCTGTGTGTACACGGACGGGGTGACCGAGGCGGTCAACGAGCGGGAGGAGGAGTTCGGCCTGGAACGCCTCGCCCGACTGGTCAGCCGCAACGCGGCGAGCACCCCGCAACGCATCTGCGACGAGGCGCTCGGCGCGGTCGCGGACTTCGCTCGCGGCATGCCGCAGTACGACGACCAGACCCTGCTCGTCGTCCGGCGAACGGCCTGACCGCCGGGGCTCTCCGGCGCCCGCCTCCGCTCCCGGCGGCCCGGTAACTGATACTTTTGTGCCGTGGGACTGCTGGCGATCCTCCTCGCGCTGACCCCGATGGCCGCCTCTCCGACCGATCTCCTGCTCGAAGGCGGGCAGGTTTACGAATCGGCTGCCGGGGCGCCGCGTCCCGCCTCGGTCCTCGTCCGCGAAGGCACGATCCTCTTCGTC
>JBHENW010000079.1:0-15473 GCA_046261875.1 Thermoanaerobaculia bacterium
AAGAGCGGAATGAGCCAGATGAGATCGCGCATCGGCTGTCTCTATCCGCGCATCGTCGCGGCCTCTTCCACGTTGAGCGTCCGGCGCAGGCGGAAGAGCGAGATCGTGAGGGCGAGCCCGATCGCCGCCTCCCCGGCGGCGATCGTGATCACGAAGATGGCAAAGACCTGGCCGGTCAGGTCCGAGAGCCTCTGCGAGAAGGCGATGAGATTCAGGTTGACGGCGTTCAACATGAGCTCGATCGACATGAGGATCGTCAGGAAGTTGCGGCGCACGAGCACGCCGAAGAATCCGATCGCGAAGAGCAGGAAGCTGACGATCAAACAATGGTTCAAGGTAATGGTCACCCGGACATGCTCCTCCCCCCTCGGCGCGGGTCGGACCGCCTCTCGCACGGACCTTTAGCCCTCTCGGCCGCCGTTCGCGCAGCGAACGCCCGCGGCCGAAAGTTGAGCGTGATCGTCACGTCAATCCGCCTGCTCGATCGTCCTCTTGCCCAGCACGACGGCGCCGATCATCGCGACGAGCAGGAAGATGGACGCCACCTCGAAGGGCAGCAGGTAGTCGCGGTAGAGCGTCCACGCGATCGCCTCCGTGTTCCCGGCGGGACGGCCCCGGACCGTACGGAAGGCCTCGGCATTCTGCGCGAGCGGCGGAAACGGCTCGGTCCAGAAGACGTAGAGGAACGGGATCAGGAAGACGAGCAGGAACAGCAGCGCGATGTCCCACTGGTGCTGGAAGGCGGTCGCTCCCTTCACCGTCCTCTGGTGAACGAGCATGATGACGAACAGGAACAGGACCATGATCCCGCCCGCATAGACGAGGATCTGCACCGCCCCGACGAACTCGGCCTGCTGCAGGAAGAAGATGCAGGCGACGAGCAGGAACGAGGAGAGCAGGAAGAGCGCGGAATGGACGGGGTTGCGCGCGAGGACTACGGCGAGCGCCGTCCCGAGCGCCAGGACCGCGAAGACGACGAACGCCCACCCGGCGCCGCCGGTCAACAGAGCCCCCGTGGCTTCGGGAGCGGCGGGCGTCATTAGCCCCGCTCGACGACGGTGAAGGGCTTCACGTTGTCGGCGGCCTGCCAGTCCGTCAGCTTGCGGATGTCCAGATAGAGGGATTCGTTCCGGTCGTAAGCCGCCATCTCGTAGGTCTTCGTGGTCAGCCAGATCGACTTGGGCACGGTCGGGCAGGCCTCCTCGCAGAGCTGGCAGAACATGCAGCGCTTCAGGTCCACGTCGAACCGGTCGAGCACCTTGACCGACTTTCCCTGGGCGTTCTTCTCGTTGTGCCAGTCGATGTAGATGATGTTGATCGGACAGTCGATCGCGCAGAGCGTGCACTTGATGCAGCGCTCCTCGTCGAGCCGGAACATCCCGCGGAAGCGGTCCGAAGGCACCTTCTTCTGCTCCGGGTACTGGATCGTCACCTTCTTCTTGAGCAGGTGGCGGCCGGTGACGCCGAGCCCGTCGAAGAGGTCGAGCAGGGTCAGCTTGTCGAGCCACTTCTTCAGCGCCACGCGCGTCCCTTCCCGCTCACGCGGCCCGAACCGGCGGTGAGGCGACGAGACGGTCCCGGCGCGTGAGCCGCTGACGGAGCTTCGCCAGCAGGAACATCAGCACGAAGAAACCGCCGAACACCCAGGAGAGGAAGACCATGCCGTCGGTGCGCCCCGGGGTCGCTAGGATCGCGCCGGCCACGATCATGATGTTGACGAGGGAGATCGGCAGGAGCCATTTCCAGCAGAGCGCCATGAGCTGGTCGAACCGGTACCGCGGGAAAGTCGAACGGAACCAGATGTAACAGAAGATGAAGAAGGCGACCTTGATGAGGAACCAGAGGAAGGGGGGCACGATCCCGAGGAAGTCGAAGGCCGGCACGTTGGGGAACGGCGGCAGCCATCCGCCGAAGAAGACGGTCACGGCGACGCAGGAGATGATGATCATCCCGGTGTACTCGCCGAGGAAGAAGAAGGCGAACTTGACGCCGGAGTACTCCGTGTTGAAGCCGGAGACGAGCTCCGACTCCGCTTCCGGCAGGTCGAAGGGGTTGCGGTTGGTCTCCGCGACCCCGGCCACGAAGTAGATGAAGAAGGCGAGCAGGCCGGGGAAGACGAACCAGAGGTGGATCGTCTCCTGCCGCTCCACGATCTGCACGAGCGACAGGGAGCGCGTCATGAGGAGCACCGAGACGAGCGCGAGGCCCATCGGCACCTCGTAGGACACGAGCTGCGCGGCCGAGCGGAGGCCGCCGAGCAGCGAGTACTTGTTGTTGGAGGCCCAGCCCCCGAGGATCAGCCCGTACACGCCGATCGACGTCACGGCGAGGATGAACAGGATCCCGATGTTGATGTCCGCCACCCAGAGGGGCATCGAGACCCGCCCGATCTTCACCGGGGGCCCGAAGGGAATCACGGCGAGCGCGGTGAGCGCCGGGATGACGGCGAGGACCGGGGCGAGGAAGTAGACCTTTTTCTCCGACTCCCCCGGGGTCAGGTCTTCCTTCGAGACGAGCTTGATGAGGTCCGCGACTCCCTGGAGCGTGCCCTTGGGCCCGACACGGTTGGGACCGAGACGGGCCTGCATGAAGCCCATGATCCGCCGCTCCGCGAGCACGATGATGAAGCCGACGATCGCCGGCACCGTCGCGACGAGCACGAGGACCTTGAGGTACGTCAGGAGCGTCGGCGTGATCCTCACCGGTCCACCTCGCCGAGCACGATGTCGATCGTGCCAATCAGGGCGACGAGGTCGGAAATGAGGTGGCCCTTCGCCAGCCGCGGCAGCGCCTGGAGGTTGATGAACGACGGCGGCCGGCAGTGCATGCGGTAGGGCCGGTTCGTCCCGTTGGACACGCAGTAGAAGCCGAGCTCTCCCTTCGGCGATTCGATGGACGCGTAGACCTCCTGCGCCGGCGGCTTGATGACCCGCGGCACCTTGCCACGGATCTCGCCGTCCTCCAGGCGGTCGATGCACTGCCCGAGGATACGGACGCTCTGGCGCATCTCCTGGACCCGCACGATGTACCGGTCATAGGTGTCGCCGTTGTGCCTCGTGGGGATGGCGAAGTCGAGCTCCTCGTAGCACTCGTAGGGCTGGGCGCGGCGCAGGTCCCACTCGACGCCCGACCCGCGCAGGATCGGGCCGGTCAGCCCGTAGTCGACGCACTCGTCCGCCGAGATCACTCCGATCCCGACCGTCCGCTTCTTCCAGATCCGGTTGTCCGTCAGGAGCTGCTCGTAGTCGTCGATCCGGGAAGGCAGGTCGTCCACGAACTCCATGAGTCGCTCGATCCAGCCGGGCGTCAGGTCGAAGGGCAGCCCGCCGATGCGCATGCAGTTCAAGGTCAGGCGCGCGCCGCAGTACTCCTCGAAGAAATCGAGGATCTGCTCCCTCTCGCGGAACGCGTACCAGAAGGGGGTCACCGCCCCGAGGTCGATCCCCGAGGTGCCGAGCCAGACGAGGTGGGAGGAGAGCCGCTGGAGCTCGTCGAGGATCACGCGGATGAGCTGCGCCCGGCGCGGAATCTCGACGCCGATGAGCTTCTCGACCGCCAGGCAGAAGACGTGGTTGTTCGTGGCGGCCGCGATGTAGTCCATCCGGTCGGTGTGGGGGATCCCCATGGGGTAGGTCTCGGTCTCGAACAGCTTCTCGGTGCCCCGGTGGAGGTAGCCCACGTCCGGCAGCGCTTCCAGGATCTTCTCGCCGTCCACCCGCAGCACGATCCGCAGCACGCCGTGGGTCGAGGGATGCTGCGGGCCGAAGTTGAGCTCCATCTCCTGGACGCCGAAGAGGGTCGGCGTCTCCGCCCCGGCGGCGGCCTTCAACGCGTCGGCCGTCGCCAGCGCCTCGTCCTTCTCGGCGTGGCCGATCGGACGGTCGGCGCTCACGAGACCACCTTGCGGTTCGGATCGTCCGGCGAAGGCCCGCCGCCTTCGGGCCACTCTTCGGGATAGACGGCGGCTCCGGTGTCCACGCCTTCCAGAGGGAAGTCCTTGCGCAGCGGGTGGCCGTGAAAGCCCTCCCAGGTCAGGATCCGCCGCAGGTCGGGATGCCCGGCGAACCGGATCCCGAACATGTCCCAGGTCTCGCGCTCCGGCCAGTTCGCCGCCAGGAAGACCGTCGCGATCGACGGGACCTCGTCGCCCTCGGCCGCCCCGCACTTGACGCGGATCCGATCGTTCTTCGAGAAGGAGTAGAAGTGGTACACGATGTCGAACCGCGGTTGCCGCTCCCGCCAGTCCACGGCGGTGACGTCCACGCAGTAACGGAAGTCCTGGGCCTCTTTCAAGTGGCGAGCGACCTCGACGATCTTCTCCCGGGCCACGGTCACCGTGACCTCTCGCGCGAACTGCCTGGCCGAGACGACGGCGCCCGGCAGAGCCGTCTCGAGCGCCTGCACCCAGGGATGGGACCGCGCGTCCACGGCTTCAGGCTTCGCCACCGCCGCGGGGCGGGGGGCCGCGGGGCCTCCGGGAGCGCCCGATGGAGGCGGGGGCGTCTGCTCCTCTGCCATCTGGCTACGACGCCTTCCGGATGACCTTCATCCGGTCGATCTTCTGCTGGAGCGCCATGATCCCGTAGATGAGGGCCTCCGGCCGGGGCGGGCACCCGGGCACGTAGACGTCCACGGGTACGATCCGGTCCACCCCCTGGGTCACGGCGTAGGTCCGATACGGGCCGCCGCAGGTCGCGCAGGACCCCATCGCGATCACCCATTTGGGCTCCGGCATCTGGTCGTAGAGGCGCTTGACGATCGGGGCCATCTTCTCGACGACCGTGCCGGCGACGATCATGAGGTCGGACTGGCGCGGCGTGCCGCGGAAGACCTCCGCCCCGAAACGGGCGAGGTCGTGCCGCGCGTCCATCACGGCCATCATCTCGATCGCGCAGCAGGCCAGCCCGAACTGCATCGGCCAGATGGAAGACCGGCGCGCCCAGTTGATCACCGAGTCTACAGTCGTCGTGATGACGTTCTCTTCGAAACGGTTCTCGAGAAGTCCCATTTTTCAGCCCGTCATGCCCAATCGAGGGCCTTGCGTCTCCAGACGTAGAAGTAGCCGACGATGAGGATCGCCAGGAAGACCACCATCTCGATCAGGCCGAAGAGCCCGAGGCGGTTGAACATGACCGCCCAGGGGAAGAGGAAGATCGTTTCCACGTCGAAGACGACGAAGAGCACGGCGATGAGGAAGTAGCGCACCGAGAAGCGCGTATCGAAGGCCTCGGAGGTCGGCTCGATGCCCGACTCGTAGGGCTGGGATTTCGCGCGGTTCGGCCGGCGGGTCTGCAGCGCCTTCGCGAGAAAAATGGTGGCCAGAGGCAGCGCTGCCGCGAGCAACGCGAACACGAGAATCGGCAGGTATTCGGTCACCTGCCGGGCATTCTACCGGAGGGTCCGTGCGAATCAAGTTCCGTCGCTCGAAGGCCTTTCGACTGCACGAGGACGGAGAGCTCCTCTCCCATTCCCTCGGGATCGATCAGGCGGAAGGCGCGCCATTTCTCGCGCTCGTCGCGCGCGAGGTCCATCACACCGGACTCCGCGAGGTAACGACCCTGGCGGAAGATCCCTTCGGTCGCGAGGCCCTCCGCTTCGCCGGCGGCGATGAGGTCGTCCCAGTGGACGTGCGCGGTCAGGTCCCGGTCGCCCGGACTCTCGAGCGGGTCTCGGCCGCGCCGCCCGCGGGAATGCACGGCGAGCGTTCCGAAGCGACGGGCGACGGGGTGGAAGAGCGCGCGCGTCCGGTGGCCGTAGTCGAACGCGACGAGGCGGCCGCGCGCGAGCGCCCGGGCGAGCCGCCGATGGAGCGCCGCGGCGGAAGGCCGGATCTCTGCCACCTGCCCCTCCTCGAGAACGACGCCGAAGCGCGCGAGGTAGTCCTCGTACTCCGCGGGGGCGGGCGCCCTCTCCCAGGCGAATCCCTCCCCTTTCCGCCCGACCCGCAGCTCGTCGATCCCGCCGCCTTTCCTCCCGGCGACCCGCGCGACGGGGAGCGCGTCATAGAGCTCGTTGGAGAAGATCCAGCCGGTCACCGAGCCGTCGGAGAGATCCTCCGCGTCCTCTAGGATGCGCGGTTTCGGCGCGATCCC
Source organism: Thermoanaerobaculia bacterium (assembly GCA_046261875.1). GTDB lineage: Bacteria > Acidobacteriota > Thermoanaerobaculia > UBA5066 > Gp7-AA6 > JBHENW01. The sequence goes on from JBHENW010000079.1 coordinate 6,093, forward strand.
CCGCCGCTCGAGCGCCTGGCGGGAGGCGGCGCTCCGCTCGATCGCGGTCAGCCGGAGGCGCTCCCCCAGCTCCGGCGCCTGCGCGCGGATGTGCTCGGCGAAGGCCTCCAGGAAAGCTCCGCTCCCGGAGCCCGCTTCGACGAAGTCCAGGGGCCCCTCGAGCCGGGCGTCGTCGTCGCGGAACCGGTTCGCGATCGCCCGCGCGAAGGTCGGGCTGACGTGCGGCGAGGTGACGAAGTCGCCCGGCTCCCCGATCCGGGCGCCGGAAGCGTAGTACCCCCCCGGGCCGTACAGGGCGGTGTCCATGAACTCGAGAAAGGAGATCGGCCCGTCGCGGCGGATCCGCTCCTCGAGGCGATCGGCCGGCGTGGACACGGATCGCCAATTATATTTTCCGGGAACGCGGACCCTCCGCGGGCGCACAATAGAGCGCCGTGCCGCCCGAGTCCGGGGGACCTCCCGAATCCGACCCCATCTCCGGACGTCTCTCCGAAACGCCGCTCTTCGTCGTCGTGCGGCGGCTCGGGCGCGAGGCCCTCTCCGGAACCCTCTCGGTCATCCGGGGAGACCAGGTCCGCCAGCTGATCTTCGAGAACGGAGAGCTGTGCGCCGCCCGATCCTCGCGGGAAGAACACCGCATCGGCGCGACGCTCGTCCGGTGGGGCTACATCTCGGAAGAGGACCTCCGTGACGCCCTCGAAACACAGAAACGCACCCTGGAGCGGCTCGATCGGATCCTCGTCGAGAAAGGCGTCGTCACCCGGGTCGTCGTGGACAGCGAAGCGCGGCGGCAGATGGAGCAGATCGTCTTCTCGACGCTCGGCTGGCCGGATGGAACTTTTCACTTCGAGGCCGACACCGGGGCCTTCGAGCTCGACGTCCCGATCTCGCTGTCGCAGGAGATGATCATCGAGGGGATTCGCCGCATTCCCGAGAGCGAGCAGTTCACCGAGCTCCTCGGGGATCTCTCCGGGATCCCGTGGCTGACCCGGGATCCCCTCTCGACGGGATCGCTCAAGCTGCTCCGGGACGCGGTGGAAGTGCTCTCGCGGATCGACGGGCGCACGAGCCTGCGCGATCTCCTCGAATCGAGCGCGGCCTCCGGCTCTGCCGGCGCGAAGATCCTCTATTCGCTTCTCTTCGCCGGCGTCATCGAGGTGCGAAGGCCCGGAGAAGTTCCGCCCGCCGCGCCGAAGCCGATCCAGCCGATCGAGCGGCGCAAAGCGCCGGGGCGGCGGGCGGAAGACCGGCGGACCGGACAGTACGTCTACGACATGCGTAAGGCGGAGACCTTCCGCCGGGCCGCGGAGACCGGCGTGCTGGAGAGAGCCGAGCCGCCCCCCGAGAAAGCGCCGAGCGCGCCCCGCGGTCCGGTGCGCAGCCCGCGCGAGGTCGTCCTCGAGCTGTATCGGCAGCTCGACTGGCTCTCGCACTACGACCTCCTCGGCGTCCCGCGGAAAGCGACTCAGGCGGAGATCGAAGAGGCGTACCGCGCGGGCTTCCGGCTCTTCGACCCCTCGCTGAAGGCCCATCCGGAGCTCGTCGACTGCTGGCGCCAGCTCACGGTCCTCTCGAAATGGCTGCGTGTCGCATACGACGTCCTTTCCAGGCCGGAGACCCGCCGTCTCTACGATCAGAAGATCGACGCGGCCATTCCCGGCGCGCCGGCAGAGCCCGACAGGAAAGAGTGAGTCCCGGGATGACCGCGGACGAAAGGAGAGCGGAAGTGAACTCGAGATGGAAACTGGCTGCGCTGACCGTGGGGCGATCTTCCTCGTCGCTGCCGGCTCCGCGAGCGCCGCCGAGCGCTACCTTGGTCAGATCGTGAACCTCAACGCTCGCGCGGGGCAGGCGACGGACTTCTTCACCTTGCACGTGGACGCCTACTCTTCCGACAAGGAGATCGCCGGCCTGCTCCAGGCGCTCAAGAACAAGAGGGCGCGCGGCCTGCAGGAAGCGCTCTGGGAGATCAAGGGGAAGGGCTGGTTCCGGATTGGAACGAACCTGGGCTACCACGCGGCGGTGATCCGCTCCCACACGACGCCCACCGGCGGGAAGGTCATCCGCGTGCTCACCGACCGTCCGATCATGTTCTACGAGCTCCGCAACAACACGCGGTCGCGGAACAACCCGTTCGGCTTCATCGAGATCTCGGTCAGCCCGGACGGTCAGGGCGAGGGGCGCATGATCGCCGCCGCCAGCTCCCGGATCACGAATGGGGAGGTCGAGCTGGAGAACTACGACGTCCAGCCGCTGAGGATCCTGAACGTCCGGCGCGAGATGTGAGCCCGCGCCCGCGGGCGCCTACCCGATCGGCAGGGACCGCTGCGCCGGCTTGCGCTCCTGCGCGTCCACGACGGCGATCGCCGCCATGTTGATGATGTCCGCGACGTCCACGCCCTTCTGGAGCACGTGGACGGGCTTCTTCATCCCGAGCAGGATCGGCCCGATCGCCTCCGCTCCTGCGAGCCGCCAGACGAGCTTGTAGGCCGCATTGGCGGATTGCAGGTCGGGGAAGATGAGCACGTTGGGGCGGCGGACCGTCGCCCAGGGGTAGTGGGTCTCGAGCATCTCGGGCATCACGGCGTAATCGGCCTGCATCTCTCCGTCCACGGCGAGGTCGGGACGCGTGGTCTTGAGGATTTCCACCGCGCGCTTGACCTTCCGGGCGTTGGCGTGGTCGTTCGATCCGAAGTTGGAGAAGGAAATCAACGCGATCCGCGGCTCGATGTCGAACCGGCGCGCCTGCGCGGCTGTCAGGACGGCGATCTCGGCCAGCTCTTCGGCCGTCGGGTCGATGTTGACCGTCGTATCGGCGAAGAAGAAGGTGCGGTCTTTGAGGATCAGGATGTACACGCCGGAGACGCGCCGCACGCCCGCGGCCGTGCCGACGATCTGGAGCGCCGGGCGGATGACGTCGGGGTACTCCTGCGTGACGCCGGAGATCACGCCGTCCGCGTCGCCGAGCTCGAGCATGAGGGGCCCGAAGTAGTTGCGCACCCGCACCATCCTGCGGGCCTCTTCGGAGGTGACCCCCGAACGCCGGCGGAGCTGCTCGAGCTTGCCCGCGTAATCTCCGAGCCGCGGAAAGCGGTTCGTGTGGATGATCTCGATTGAATCGGGCAGCTGCAGATCGCCCGCGGTCCTCTCGATCTCCTCCTCACGGGCGAGCAGGATCGGCCGGCAGATCCCTTCCTCCGCCAGGATCTTCGCGGCGCGGAGGATCTTCGGGTGCTCACCTTCGGGGAAGACGATGCGGCGCGGATCCCGACGCGCCTTCTCGACCACGACGCTCATGACCTCGCGGGAGCGGGAGATCATCGCCTCGAGCCGCCGCAGGTAGACGTTCATGTCCTGGATCGGCCGCCGCGCGACGCCCGACGTCATGGCCGCCTCGGCGACGGCCGGCGCAACCCAGAGCAGGACCCGGAAATCGAACGGCTTGGGGATCAGGTAGTCGCGTCCGAACCGGAACGTCTCCCCCCCGTACGCCTTCGAGACCGAGTCCGGCACGTCCATCTTCGCGAGGGCGGCCAGCGCCTGGGAGGCCGCCATCTTCATCGGCTCGTTGATCTCGGTCGCTCGGACGTCGAGTGCGCCCCGGAAGATGAACGGGAAACCGAGCACGTTGTTGACCTGGTTCGGGTAATCGCTGCGGCCGGTCGCCATGATGACGTCCGGGCGGGCCGCTCTTGCCTCCTCGGGCGTGATCTCGGGCTCGGGGTTGGCCAGCGCGAAGACGATCGGGTCCCGGGCCATGCCCTTGAGCATCTCGCCCGTCACGATCCCTTTCGTCGAAAGCCCGACGAAGACGTCGGCGCCGCGCAGCGCGTCGGTCAGCGTCCGCTCCGGGGTGTCCACGGCGAACGCCGCCTTGTAAGGGTTCATGTCGCCGCCCGTGCGGCCCCTGTAGATCACGCCGGTCTTGTCCACCATGCGCAGGTTCTCGGGACGCACGCCGTAAGAGATGTAGAGCTTGGCGCAGGCGATCGCCGAGGCGCCCGCGCCCACGAAGACGACCTTGGCCTGGCCGATCGTCTTGCCGGCGATCTCGAGCGCGTTGAGCAGCGCGGCGGCCGAGATGATCGCCGTCCCGTGCTGGTCGTCGTGGAAGACGGGGATGCGCAGGCGTTCCTTGAGGGCCTCCTCGATCTCGAAGCACTCCGGGGACTTCACGTCCTCGAGGTTGATCCCTCCGAAGGTCGGCGCGATCCGCGCGACCGTCTCCACGAAGGCGGCGGGGTCCTCGGTGTCCACCTCGATGTCGAAGACGTCGATGTCGGCGAAGCGCTTGAAGAGGATCCCTTTCCCCTCCATGACCGGCTTGGCCGCCAGCGGCCCGATGTTGCCGAGTCCGAGGACGGCGGTCCCGTTCGAGATGACCGCGACGAGATTGCCGCGCGCGGTGTACTCGTAGACGCTTTCGGGGTCCCGGGCGATCTCCAGGCAAGGCTCGGCGACGCCGGGGCTGTAGGCAAGGGAGAGATCCTCCTGCGTCCGGCAGGGCTTCGTGGGAACGACCTCGATCTTTCCCTTGCGCCCCCGCGAGTGGTAGTCGAGCGCCTCCTCGCGCGTGATCTTCCGCATCGTTACCGGGCGAGCTCCGCCCGGAGGGCGCGGACGGCTTCCAGCGCCCCGTTCGGCGAAGCGACGCGGACGCTCTTGTCGCGGCGCGAGACGATCTCGACCTGGCCTTGCTTGAGCGCCCGCCCTCCGACGTTGACCCGGATCGGGAACCCGAGGAGGTCCGCGTCCTTGAACTTCACCCCGGGCCGCTCGTCGCGGTCGTCGTAGAAGACGTCCACGCCGGCCGCAGAGAGCGCGTCGTACACGGCGTCCCCGGCGCGCCGCGCCGCCTCGTCCGCCGGGTTCAACGACACGACCTCCACCTCGAAGGGCGCCAGGGCGAGTGGCCAGACGATCCCGTCCGCGTCGTGGTGCTGCTCGACGGCCGCAGCCATCGTACGCCCCACCCCGATCCCATACGTCCCCATGACCGCGGGGCGGGCTTCCCCGCGCTCGTCGGTGAACTCGCAGCGCAGGGCCTCGGAATACTTGGTGCCGAGCTTGAAAATGTGGCCGACCTCGATGCCGCGAGCCAAATCGAGGGGCTTCCCGCAGCGCGGGCAGGGATCTCCCGCGCGGGCCTGCGCGATGACGGCCCACCGCGGCGGCGGAACGTCCCGTTCGACGGAGAGGCCCCGAACGTGCCAGTCGGTCTTCCCCGCGCCCGTGACCATGTTGACGGCGTCCCGCAGCGACTCATCGGCGACGACCGTGAGACCCGGCGGGAGGACGTGCGGCCCCACGAACCCGACCGGAGCCCCCGTCGACTCCCGGACTTTCTCTTCCGCCGCCAGGGTGGCGGCGTCCACGCCGAGCGCGCGCTTCAAGGCGACCTCGTTGACGTCGAGATCCCCGCGCACGAGCGCGACGGCGTAGCCCTTCTCCGTGGCGTAGACGAGGCACTTGATCATCCGCGAGGCGGTGATCCCGAGGAACTCGGTGACGCCCTCGATCCCGCCCCGGCCCGGCGTTTCCACCTCGGACATCCCCGCGATCGTCTCGTCCTCCCAGGGGACCTCGCGCGGACCAGTCTCCGCCTTCTCGAGGTTGGCGCCGTACCCGCACGCGGCGCAGCGGACGACGGCGTCCTCGCCCGTGTCGGCCAGGACCATGAACTCCTGCGAAGCGCTTCCGCCGATCGCTCCGGGGTCGGCCTCCACGACCGTGAAGTCCAGGCCGCAGCGCCGGAAGATCCTCCGGTAGGCCTCGTCCTGCGCCCGATAGGACCGGTCGAGGCCCGCGGCGTCCACGTCGAAGGAGTACCCGTCGTACATCAGGAACTCGCGGCCGCGCATCAGGCCGAACCGCGGCCGGATCTCGTCGCGGAACTTCGTCCGGATCTGGTACAGGGTGAACGGGAGCTGTCGGTAGGACGTGACGAACGCCCGGACGAGCGAGGTGACCGCCTCCTCGGCCGTGGGGGCCAGGCAGTACTCGACCGCTTTGCGATCCTTCAGGTGAAACAGGATCTCCTCGGCGGCGTAACGGTCCCATCGCCCGCTCTCCTCCCAGAGCTCCCTCGGCTGCACGATGGGCAGCTCGACCTCGAGCGCGCCGGCCCGGTTGATCTCCTCCCGCACGATCGCCTCCGTCTTGCGGTGGGAGCGCAGCCCGACCGGAGTGAGTGAGTAGATGCCCGCCGCGACGCGGCGCATCATTCCCGCCCGCGCGAGCAGGACATGAGAGACCGCTTCCGCGTCGCCCGGGACTTCGCGGACGGTCTGCAGGAAAAACCGTGACCAGCGCATCGGAAAGCGCCGCGAAGATATCAAGCCGTCGGCTTCGCTCGGGCCTTCAGGGCTTGCGGGCGGCCCCCTCGGTCCTGCGCCTTCCGACCTTCTCCATGAATCGGAGGTTCGAACGGACCTGTTGGAGCATCCGGTCTTCGAGCGCTCCGCCGCGCGCCACGGTCTTCGCCTTGGTGAAGGCCGCTTTCGCCTCCTCCGGCCGACCCGCCGCGAGGTAGGCCATGCCGAGGTGCCGGAAGGTCGATGGCGCCGCGGCGCGCTCGCTCGACTTGCGCAGGCAGTCGATGGCCCGGTCGAACTCGCGGCGCTTGTAGTGCACCCAGCCCAGCGCGGCGAGCGGATAAGGCTTCAGCTCGTCCGGGGCGGCCGAGAGCGCCCGCCCGGCGTAGTCGAGCGCCGAGTCGAGGTCCTCCCCCGATTCGGCCAGGTTCGTGGCCAGCTCGTAATAGCCGATCGCCTGCGCGGTCTGGGAAGAGTGGGTCTCCAGGAACCCGCGGACGAAGCGCGCGGCCTCGTTCGGCTTCCCCTCGGCGCGCAGCGACTCCGAGAGCGTCGAGCACGCGGCCGCGGCGACGACGTCCTCGGGATCCTGGGCCAGGACCTCCCGGCAGGCGGCGATCGCCTCCCGCCAGTGCCCGAGCGAGGCGGAGAGGAGCGCGAAGGAGATCCGGATCGTGGAGTTGCCCGGCTCGGCTTCGAGCGCCTTGCGGTAGAGCTCCCGCGCGCGCCGCAGGAAGCCCCGCGAGGCGCTCTCTTCCGCCTCGCGGAACGCCTCGGCGCCGGGGCCCGCGACGGCGGGCAGGGCGTAGCGCTTGCGCCGCTCCAGCAGCCGGACCGCTTCCTGGAACTCCAGGCGTTTCGGGTTCTTTTCCAGCGCCTGCTGAAAGCACTCGAGCGCGCGCTTGGGCCAGTTCTTCTCGAGGTAACAGAGGCCGAGCTGGTAGATGGCGTCTTCGGAGTCCGGCTGGGCCGCGCGCGCCTGCTCGAAGACTTCGATGGCGCGATTGAGGTCCCCCTTCTCCCGGAGGACCGTACCGAGCAGGACGAGCGCGGACTGGATGGGCGCGATCTCGAGGGCGCGGAGGAGGGCCTTCTCCGCGTCGGCCCATCGGCCGTCGTGCGCGAAGACGGCGCCCAGGGCGAACTGCGGCAGAAAGGCCTCGCTCTTGCGCTGGATGGCGGCCTTCAGAAAGGTTTCCGCCGACGGGGCGTCCCCCGCCTCCGATGCGGCGATTCCGGAGTACAGGAGGGACTCGAACTGCTGCGGGTCCACGGCGAGAACCCGCTTGAAGTAGCCGGAGGCCCGTTCCAGGTCCCCCGCGGAGAAAAACGTCTCGCCCAGATAGAAGCCGAGCTCCGTGTTCTGCCGGTCGAGCTTGTACAGCTCGTCGAGCAGGCGCACGCCGCGCTCCGCGTCGAGCGCCAGGATCGCGAACTCCGCCTCGCGGAGCTTCCGTGCGAACTCGGCCCGGTGCTCACCCGAAAACCGCGCTGCGATGCGGTCCCGGCGCTCCAGGAACCGGTCCTTCTTCTCGACCGCCTGCATCCGCTCATCCATCTTGGTTTCCCAGAGGTCGAGGACTTCTTCCGACCGGACCGCGCCGCTGCGCTGCAGGGTCTCCTGAAGTGCGAGGATTCCCGTGTGCGCCACGAAGAGGTTCTTCTCGATGTTGCCGATGGACTCGAAGAGGGACTTGACCGCGTCCCCCGTCCGCTTGACGACGTCTTCGAGCGTCGAGATCCGCTCGAGCAGATGCTCGTCGAACGGGATCTCCTCCTGCGTTTCCGCCGTATCCTCCACGAGGCCCACGCCCGAGAGGACGAGGAGCTTGGAGTGGCAGCGCGCGCAGAACTCTTCGTCGTCGGGGTTCCGGTGGCCGCACGCCTGGCAGAACACGGTGGCCTCAGCTCGCCGGATATTCGTAGAAACCGCGGCCGGACTTCCGCCCGAGCCAGCCGGCGTCCACCATCTTCACGAGGAGCGGACTCGGCCGATACCGCGGGTCCGCGAACCCCTCGTGCAGGACGCGCATGACCGAAAGGCAGGTGTCCAGGCCGATGAAGTCCGCCAGGGTGAGCGGTCCCATCGGGTGGTTCATGCCGAGCTTCATGATGCCGTCGATGGCCTCCCGCGAGGCGATCCCCTCCCGCAGCGTCTCGATCGCCTCGTTGATCAGGGGCATCAGAACCCGGTTGGAGACGAACCCGGGCGAGTCGTTGCAGAAGAGGGGGGTCTTGCCCATGCGCCGCGCCAGAGCCTCCACGGCCGCGGACGTCTCCTCGGAAGTCGCCATGCCACGGATGACCTCGACGAGCATCATCACCGGCACCGGGTTCATGAAGTGCATGCCGATGAAGCGGTCGGGCCGGCCGGTCGCGGCGGCCAGGCGGGTGATGGAAATGGAGGACGTATTCGAAGCCAGGATCGCATCGGGGCGCAGTATGCCGTCGAGCTTGCGGAAGAGGTCCTTCTTCGCACGTTCCTCCTCGACGATCGCCTCGATCACGAGATCGGCCTCGCCGAAGGTGGCGAGGTCCGTCCCGGTCCGGATCCGCCCGAGGGCCGCGGCCCTCTCTTCCTCCGTCCGTTTCCCTTTCGCGACTTCGCGCGAGAGGTTCTTCTCGATCGTGGCGCGTCCTCGGGCAAGCTGCTCGGCATCCACGTCGCTCAGAACGACGTCGAGGCCGCAGGCCGCCGCGACGTGGGCAATGCCGTTGCCCATCTGGCCGCTGCCCACGACGCCGAGCGTCCGGATCTCCATTGTCGAGACCGGGACTCTATCGGACGAAGCTGTCGCCTGTCAGCCGTCCGCCGAGAGCTGAGAGGCTAGTCAATATGGAGTGACCGGTTCCGTCGCGTAGATGCGTGGGTTGCAGCTTTACGCTGTAGAGCCACATACGGGAGGAACCGGTCATGAAGGATTCTCCGTTTTGGGTTGGTTTGGATTGGCATGCGGACTGGGTGACGGGTTCTGTGTTTGGCGCAACGGGGAGCGCTCCATTGGAGCGGTTGGAGGTGGTTCCCGACGCCCGGGGTCTTGCTCGGCTGATTCGTCGGCTCAAGGGT